>NZ_JAWJUW020000012.1:0-132718 GCF_033052795.2 Halovibrio sp. HP20-59 | reverse complement strand
ACGACCACGACCACGACCACGACCACGACCACGACCACGACCACGACCACGACCACGACCACGACCACGACCACGACGATCATGGTCATTAAGTATTAAAGGGCAAGTATTAATGCCGCCTTCGGGCGGTATTTTTTATGGCGATATAAAGAAGATCACATAACCGAAAGTTGCATTTTTTGCTGTCAATAAGGAGACTAGCAGCCCTCCCCTTTCCTAACCGTCACTGCGAAGAGCCCTTTCTAATGCGTCTAAACGCCGATTTTAGCCACTTTGCCTGCGTTACCCCAGAACAGTATCAGTGGACCAGCTCCCCCAGTGCGGGCGTAGAACGTATGATGTTTGACCGCATTGGTGATGAAGTTGCCCGCGCGACCAGCCTTGTCCGCTATGCACCCAATACGCAGTTTGAGCGGCATTGCCACGGCGGCGGCGAGGAAATTTTGGTGCTAGAAGGCGTTTTCGCCGATGAGCATGGCCGCTATCCTGCAGGCAGTTATCTACGCAACCCTATCGGCACCGGCCATACGCCGCAAATTGGCGATGAAGGCGCGCTGATCTTTGTCAAACTGCACCAGTTCGACCCTAACGACACGCTGCAGTTGGCGGTACCGGCCCACCGACTTCCCTGGCAGCCGGACCGGCGCCCACGCATTGCCTACAAAATGCTGCATACCTTTAAACAGGAGCGCATCAGCCTAGAGTGCTGGGCATCGGGCACGTCTATTGCTTACCCCACGCTGCTGGGCGGTCTGGAATTTTTGATTCTGGAAGGGTCGTTGAGCGATAGCGAGCAGAGTTACACATCAGGCACCTGGTGCCGTTACCCAAGCGGGTCGGCACCGGCGTTAACCGCCGGTGATAATGGTGTCATGATGTATCTCAAACGCGGCCACTTGCCTGCGGCTTAGCTGCGCGATAAGCCGAGAAACGGCAATACCGTGAGGGCTACGATAAGGCCTACCGCAAGCAGGACTAGCACGACTTGCATTGGGTGAGCGGACAAGCGTTTCCAAAGCGTCATTTGCTCACCCCGTTCGACCGCTGCCTGATGCTCGCGCTGGGCACGTTCGAGGCGGTCAGCTTGATAGGCGTTTAAGGCGGCGATAGCGGCATCATGCTGATGCGGGTCGCGCAGCCAGATAGCATCAACCCCCAGGCGGAAAAAACCCGCCTGGGTTTCATAGGTATCAAAGCCTTGCGCAGCCAACAAGTCGCGCACCTCCATGGCTTCTTCGTCGGTCACATGACGCAACCGGAACAGTAGCTCAGCCATTGGCTTGCCTCATTAGTCGCTCTTTCCTACCATCAAGTCAGCTTGAATTACTTCAATCCAGTAGCCGTCCGGGTCTTTAATGAAGATAACGTCCTGCATTTTCCCTTGGTCGGCACGCTTAACGAAGGTGACGTCGTGCGCATCGAACCACGCCTGGGCCGCCGCCAAGTCCGGCACATTAAAGCAGATATGCCCAAAGCCCTGGGGTTCGGCATTGCCATCATGGTAGGCAAAGTCGTCCTTGTTTTCGGTGCCCCAGTTATGGGTCAGCTCCAGCAACCCTTTCTGGCTAAAGGTCCAGGCGGTTCGTGCTGGGGCATCTTCCGGCACGCTGTCGCTAGGCTCAAGGTTGGCCAGGAAGTAGAGCGAGAACTGCATCTCTTCAAAATCCAGCCGCCGCATCACCTGCATACCCAACACTTCTGAGTAGAATGCGAGCGCTCGCTCGGGGTCTTTCACCCGCAACATGGTGTGGTTTAAACGAAACCCTTGGGTCTCGGGCGGCGAGGCGACGGCGCCAGGATGCTGCTCACCTTGAAAACTCATGTGGCTCTCCTTTAAATAATCGACGACATTAACTTCATCTATTTTTTTGACAAAACCGATACAATTTATAAGCATCAGTGCGGGTTAGCCTACTCGGCAACCGCCAACGTCGCATACCGTACTGACAACTATTTACCATGAGGGCTCAGAAGCGATAATTCTAGCCCTAACTGTTGAGGAGGCCTTATGCAACGTGATCGTAATGTGTTGGGGGAGCCGTTAACGCCTTGCTGTCATTCGCCTAAGACAGGGTTTTATCGCGATGGTTTTTGCCGTGTTGGCGCCAATGACCTTGGCGTCCACTCCGTTTGTGCGTTGGTCACCGAAGAATTTCTGGCCTTCTCTAGAGCGCAAGGCAATGACTTGGTAACGCCCCGCCCTGAATTTGGCTTTGCAGGCTTACAGCCGGGTGACCGCTGGTGTTTATGTGCCCGCCGCTGGCAAGAAGCGGCTCAGGTTGGCTTAGCGCCACCGGTCATTTTATCAGGCACCCATGAAAAGACCTTGGAAATCATACCGCTCGAAAAGCTGCAGCAGCACGCCCTGGATGCACTACGCTAAAAGGTAAAAGTTATTTGGAAATCTTTAACAAAACCCCTACACTGAAACTCAAAGCCTTTTATATTGTATCGGATTTCATACAAAGATTACGGATGCCTCGTTGGGGCGTCCTCTAGGAGTTTCCCATGCCTGCGATTGATATGACTCTCGGCGACCATTTGACGCTTAAGCAGTTGTCTCATGCCCTTCACAATGGTTTTTCACCGATTGTAGAAGTGGAGTCGATGGACGGTATCTATAAAGTACGCTTTCACCATGCCAATGGCGTTTCGGACCTGAGCGACGAAAAGGGTCGCGTGTATACGTTCACGGGTACGGGGGAAATACGCGATACCCTAGGGCGGCTGGGCCTCACCCATGGGGTGCTTACATTTGCCGATCAGTGCGGCGACGAGATGATTGGCGTAGCGGGTAAAGCTATAACGCCAGACGAAATGTTGACTTACGGTACGCGCATCTCCTTTCGTTAAGCACCAGGTTCTATCAAGGCTTTACAGCACTCGCTTTGCCAAGGATAGTAGCAACACGACAGGGGCGCCCTACTCACGTTGGGCTGAGAAGCACCCTTTGAACCTGAACCGGATCAAACCGGCGTAGGGAGTCATGGTGCCGCCCACCACCTCCCTGCCGGGAGGACGTTATGACTCTATCCCCGCTTGGCGATTACCTTAAAGCGCTGCGTGCAGATACTCCGCTTGTCCACTGCATAACCAACTATGTCGCGATGAACAGCACTGCCAATTTGCTGTTGGCGATTGGCGCTTCCCCCGCCATGCTGCATGCCCAAGAAGAAGTTGCCGAGTTTACCGCTCTTTCTGGGGCTCTCTCCGTTAACATTGGAACCATTTCGCCCCATTGGGCCGATGCCATCCTGACCGCCACGGCAACCGCCAATCAGCACGCTATCCCTTGGGTGTTGGACCCCGTCGCCGTCGGGGCCACGCGTTACCGCCAAACGCTATGCGCGAAGCTGCTGGCTGCTAAACCAACCGTGATTCGTGGCAATGCGTCAGAAATTCTTACCCTTGACGGGCTAACTAGCCAGGGCCGTGGTCCTGATTCAACAGCTGCCACCGAGCAAGCTGTAGAGGCGGCCATCACGCTTTCAAAAAAGCACGGCTGCATTGTAGCGATGACGGGTGAAAGCGACTGGGTAACCGATGGCACTCATCACTACCGACTAACGGGTGGCCACCCTCTGATGCCCCGCGTAACCACTCTAGGCTGTGGCCTTAGTGCGCTGGTGGCGGCTTTTGTGGCAGCCAATCATGCAGCGCCCCTGGGCGCAAGCGCCGCGGCCCTGGCCTGTTTTGCCGTGGCGGGGCAACGAGCAGGTAACCATGCCCAGGGGCCGGGCAGCTTTCAAGTGGCACTACTTGATGCGCTTTATCAGCTTAGCCCGGATGACCTTAGCCATCATGCGCAGTTGGAGACGACTCATGCCGTTTGATCTCTCGCTTTATCTGGTCACCGACGCCACGCTATGCCGCCGTGTTGGCTTAGAGCAGACGGTTGAGGCCGCGGTGAAAGGCGGTGTCACCATCGTCCAGCTGCGCGATAAGCACGCCAGCGATGAACAGATGATAGCCCAGGCCAAGCGGTTGAAAGCGGTTTTGGCGGGTACCGGCGTGCCGCTGATTATTAATGATCGCTTGAAGGTGGCATTAGCAAGCCAAGCCGACGGTCTGCATGTCGGCCAAAGCGACACCCTGGCCGAAGAAGCCCGCAACGTCATGGGACAAGGGGCAATTATTGGCCTGTCGATTAATACCCTGGAACAGCTGCAAGCAGCGCCAATTGAGCTGCTCGACTATGTCGGGCTTGGCCCGGTGTTTGCCACCGTGAGCAAACAGGACCACGCCCAGCCCATCGGCTTTGACGGCCTGGCGGCATTGGTTAAAGCGTGCCCGCTGCCCAGCGTTGCCATTGGCGGCCTGAAAGCGGATCATGCGATTAGCGTACAGCGGGCAGGAGCGAATGGTTTAGCGGTGATATCGGCTATTTGTGGTCAGCCCGACCCTTACCAGGCAGCGCGCGCTTTTCCGGTTTTCCAAGCTGCTTCGGTGTCATGAATCAGTTAGAGCATATCGTGGCTTTTGTGCGGGTAGCCGAGCTGGGTAGCTATACCCGCGCCGCCGAAGCGCTGGATATTTCCCGCACTCGCGTCTCCCGCCAGGTCATGGCACTGGAAGAGACATTGGGTGCGCGACTGATCCAGCGCACCACGCGACGGCTACATCTCACTGAGGCCGGAGAGCGCTACCTGATCCGCGCCCAAGGGGTACTGCAAGTGCTTGAAGAAGCCGCCGCCGAAGTGGGCCAAGGTACCAGCGATGTGCGCGGGCGGCTGCGCGTAAACGGGCCGATGAGTTTTGGTACCCGCTACCTAGCGCCGCTCGTCGCCCAGTTTATGCATACCCACCCGGCGCTAGAGGTGCGCCTGGATTTGAACGACCGCCGCGTCGACCTGTTGGAGGAAGGGTATGACGTAGCGATCCGTATCGGCAGCCTGCCCGACTCCAGCCTGGTGGCGCGACGCCTGACCCGTTGCCGCCTGCTGTTCTGTGCCTCGCCGGCGTATCTTGCCGCCCACGGTGAACCCAGCAGCGTTAAAGCCCTTGCCGAGCACCGCTGCCTGCGTTACCGCAGCGGCCAACAGAGCGCTGACTGGAAGATTGCCACGCAGTCATTGACGGTCAATGGCCCACTGGAAAGCAATAACGGCGATGTACTCACCCACGCCGCGGAAGCGGGCCTCGGCATCGCTCAGCAACCCAGTTTTCTGGTCACAGAGAGTATCGCCAACGGGCGTTTAGTGCCCATCTTGACCAATGAGCCAACGGTGCGGCTCGATGTTCATGCGCTCTACCCCGCCCGGCGCTACCTGCCCGCCAAGGTTGAGCGCTTCATCGACCTGCTCACCGAAGCGTGGGGCGATCCGCCGGTTTGGGAGCAACACATTGGATTGTCGCCCATTACGCAACAGTGATGTGCAAAACCCACTGATTATCTCACGCTGATCCGACTGTAAAGTAGCTTTATCAACCACTCGATGGAAGCTACTACGATGACAACGCAGACTCACTCCACCCCCTCTTTACAGCCCCATGCCATCTCGCTACTGCGCGTTTCACTGGGTGTGATGGCCCTTGCCCACGGTTTACTCAAGGTGTTTGTGTTTACCCTACCGGGCACCGTTGGCTATTTTGAATCACTGGGTTTGTCAGGGTTCCTGGCTTACTTGACCATTGCTGCCGAAGTAGGCGGTGGGGCCGCCCTGATTCTGGGTGTGTATACCCGCTGGGTGAGCCTGGCACTGGTGCCGGTACTGCTTGGCGCTGCGTGGGTGCATCTTGGCAACGGCTGGATGTTCTCAAATACCGGCGGCGGTTGGGAGTTCCCGGTGTTCTGGACGCTGGCGTTAATCGTGCAAGCGGGCCTGGGCAGCGGCCGCTGGGTGCTAAGTAACCGATTCGCCTAACACCTAACACTATCGCCTAACCCTATTGCCAGCGCTTGCTTACCGCCAGCGTTGGCAATGCTGCTGAGGATACTCACTCATGTTACCTAGCCTGTTTATTTCCCATGGTTCGCCCATGCTGGCCCTCAATAAAACCCCGGCTCATGCCTTTCTACGTGAACTGGGCAGGCAGCTTGCGCCCAAGGCGGTGGTAGTGGTCTCAGCGCATTGGGAGAGCTTAGCGCTCAAAGTCAGCACCAGCGCCAAGCCGGAAACCATTCACGATTTTGGCGGTTTCCCACGGGCGCTTTTCGAGTGCCAGTATCCCGCCCCTGGGAAACCGGAACTGGCCGAACGGCTGGCCGTGTTACTGGGGGCCGAGCGGGTAGAACGCGGCCTGGATCACGGCGCCTGGGTGCCCCTTTCACTGATGTTTCCTGACGCCAATGTGCCGGTTGTCTCGTTATCGCTTCCGGTACGCTGGAGCAATGCGGAGCTGACCACACTGGGCGAGCACCTGTCGGCACTGCGCGAAGAAGGGATTTTGGTTATCGGCTCGGGCAGTCTGACCCATAACCTGTATGAAATCATGCCCCTGGAGAGCCCTATGCCCGCCTGGGTAGGTGCATTTGCCACTTGGGTAAGCGAGCGCCTTATCGACAATGATCGTGAAGCGCTGCTTAGCTGGGAGCGCGCACCCTATGCGCAGGAGAACCACCCGACCCCTGAACACTTCCAGCCATTGCTGGTGGCTATGGGGGCAGGAGGCGACGCAAAACAGCTGCACCACAGCGTAGAGCACGGTGTGCTAGCAATGGATGTTTATGCGTTTAGCTGATCGCTACCCCTAACGATTCAGGTTGTGCTGCTTTGGAAGGCGCGAGATCACGCATTATCAGCGCAAACTCAAGCTGTTCAGGAGTAATGCTGACATTGGGGACGGGGATACGCACGCGATGCCCCGAGCCAGGTGCTGCGCTTTGCGCTTCACCTCGTAAGTTCTCGATATGGTCAAGCACGAAGCGGTGATTGCCACTTGGCAGCATAAGCTCCATGCCATCCCCCACTTCGAAACGGTTTTTAACCTCGACCTCCAACCTGCCACGAGCCGGATCGAAACCCAGGACTTCACCGACGAATTGTTGGTGAACGCCGATGGAATTACCCTGTTCATAGCTTTGGAATTCACCATGCACATGCCGTTGATAGAAGCCTTCGGTGTACCCTCTGTTGGCCAGATTCTCCAGCTCATCCATTAACCCTTTATTGAAGGGACGCCCAGCAACGGCGTCATCTATGGCTTGCCGGTAGACTTGCGCTGTACGCGCGACGTAATAATGGGATTTGGTGCGCCCTTCGATCTTTAGCGATGCCACACCCATTTGCGTCAGTCGCGCCACGTGCTGCACCGCTCGCAGGTCCTTGGAGTTCATGATGTAGGTGCCATGCTCATCTTCATGCACGGGCATCAGCTTACCTGGCCGGGACACATCTTCAATCAGCGCCGAACGCTCATCCTGATTGGCAACCGCTGCAGGGCCAGCGTCATGGGTGGGTGTTAAATCGCCCGTGTCATCATGAGTTGCCGCAATGGTGTTGTATTTCCAGCGGCACGCATTAGTGCAGGTGCCCTGGTTAGGATCTCTGTGATTGAAATATCCCGATAGCAGGCAGCGCCCGGAATAGGCGATACACAATGCGCCATGGACAAAGGTTTCAATCTCTAATCCTGGACACTGCTCGCGTATTTCGCCGATTTCCTCAAGGGATAGTTCGCGGGACAAAATAATGCGGCTAATACCTTGCCGCTGCCAGAACTGAGCGGCGGCCCAGTTGACGACATTCGATTGCACCGAGAGATGAATCGCTTGCTCCGGCCAGCGCTCGCGCACCATCATAATCAAACCGGGGTCTGACATAATCAGCGCATCGGGCCCCGCCTCAATCACCGGCTGCATATCCTGAAGGTAGGTTTTCAGCTTACTGTTGTGCGGGGCAATGTTGGAGGCAACGTAAAACTGCTTACCTCGGGCATGGGCGTACTCAATACCACGATGTAAGTTATCAATTTTAAAATCATTGTTGCGCACCCGAAGAGAGTAGCGCGGCTGCCCCGCGTAAACCGCATCAGCCCCATAGGCAAACGCGTAACGCATGTTCTTAAAGGTACCGGCAGGGGAAAGCAGTTCAGGCGCTTGCATAGACAGTCACCGTAATCAGAGCGATGGCACGCAGCAGGCTGCGCTGAAAGGGCTGGATTATAACCCTGCCAAACGCGCTGTCTTGATCAGCTGATCGCTTCGATGACCCAGATCAAAAAGTAACGGTAAAGTGACCTCTGTTAAGCTGAGGGACGGCGTTTAAGGGTAGTTCTTCGGTCGTGATACGCCACCGCCAAGCCGCTGCCCATTATCAAGGCACTG
Source organism: Halovibrio sp. HP20-59 (assembly GCF_033052795.2). Taxonomy (NCBI): domain Bacteria; kingdom Pseudomonadati; phylum Pseudomonadota; class Gammaproteobacteria; order Oceanospirillales; family Halomonadaceae; genus Halovibrio; species Halovibrio sp. HP20-59. The sequence goes on along the minus strand of NZ_JAWJUW020000012.1, from coordinate 124,452 downwards.
CCTACCCAGACCCAGATATCCGGCATTTCGCCCCAGAACCACCAGCCCAGTAGCACCGCCCAGAGCATGGCGGTGTAATCGAACGGCGCGGCGATGGCCGCAGGGGCAAAGCGAAAAGCCAGGGTGATAAAGGCGGTGGCCGCCACGCCCAACACGCCAGAGGCGAAAAACCCCAGCCAATGCCACGGCTGGGGCGTTTGCCATACCCAGGGCAGCGTTAGCGCGGTCACCACCAAGGGCACAGATGTCATGTAAAACAGCATCGCCCACAGGTGTTCGCGGGCGCCATAGCGCCGAGCGGTAATCATCATCAGCGCATAAAATAGCGCTGCGCCTACCAATACCACGGCGCCCAATTGAAACGCATCGCTACCCGGGCGCACCACAATCAGCACCCCCGCAAACCCTACGAAGGAGGCGATCAGCACCGGTGGATCAATCCGCTCGCCCAACAATGGCACCGAGAGCAGGGTCACAAAAAGCGGCGCCACAAAAGCGATCGCCGTGGCCTCCGCCAAAGGTAGCAGCGTTAAGCCCCATACAAAGCAAACCATCGTGGCGGTATAAATCAAGCCACGCAGTAGATGTACACGGGGGCGTTTAGTCCGCAGTTTACCCAAACCGCCGGCAAAGTAGGCGAGTAAGGCGATTAGCGGCAACGAAACCAGCGCACGGAAAAAGATAATCTGCAGCGGCGAATGCGTTTCCCCCAGCCACTTGGAAACGGCGTCGCCTGAGGCGAGAAATAAGACGCCCATGCACATACAGAGCATGCCTTTTAGCGAGGTTGTCACCGCGATCTCCCTGTTCACTGGTCAATATAAAGTGCCAAAAAAGAAAAACCCCGCCAATTAGCCATTGGCGGGGTGGTAGCGGCAGACCACCTTATTTATAAGCTGGCGTTCACCACCATGCAGTCCATCCCTTGGGAATGCAGCGCGCGACATGCTTGATGAGCGCGCTGCTCGTCTAACGCCATTAAACGGGCACGATAAACTGGGCTTTGGCCGTCGACCGTATCGACGGCCACGCGTCCTCTTAAGTTCTGTGCGATTCGTTGCGCCGCTTGCTGAGCCAGCTGACGGGCCTGTGCTTCCTGGCTGAAAGCACCCACTTGCACGCCCCAGCCGCCGACCGTTTCATTGGCGGCTAGCTGACGTTCTCGTTCAATAAACGCTCTCAACGGATCTGGTTGCGACGCGGCGGGTGTTGCTGCCGGTCGCTGAATCGTCGCTATATCGGCTAGCTGGGCTTCTAGGTCCACACTGGGCGGGGAAGCAGCAGCCGTTTCGACGACTGCCAGTAACGGCTGCCGTGTGGCTGGATTGGCTTGCACTGGCTGAGCAGGCGGCGCAAAGGCCATAAACTCGCGTGAGAAGCTCGTGTCAGCCATCCAGCTTTGCTGGTCACGCAACGACGCGCGTAGAAAACTACGGTCGAGCAGATTGGCCATGTGCTTGTCCCGGGACTGGGATGAGAACCCGCCCATCACGACACCCACCAAACGGCGATTACCACGCACAGCGGTCGTGGCGACATTAAAGCCAGAGGCGCGAATAAAACCTGTTTTTAGGCCGTCAGCGCCTGGGTAGTCACGCACCAAACGATTGTGGCTAGTATGCCGGGTACCCCGGTAGCTAAACTCTTGCAGGCCGAAATAGTGGTAATACTGGGGAAAGTCCTGCATGACGCGAACCGAGAGCGTCAGCATATCCCGGGCGGTGGTGATCTGACCGTTATCTGGCAAGCCAGAAGCATTACGAAAGGTGGTGGCATGCATGCCCAGCTCGCGCGCTTTGCTGGTCATTATTTGGGCAAACTGCGCTTCACTGCCACCCAGTGCTTCGGCAACCACGGCGGCAACGTCATTGGCCGAGCGAACGGCAAGCGCGCGGATAGCGGTATCCACCGGGATAGAGCTACCGGCAGCCAGCCACAGCTTTACCGCAGGCTTGGCAGCCGCATAGGGGGAGACAGGCAAGGGTTGGTCTAAACGCAGCGTACCGTCTTCCAACGCTTCAAAGGTCAGATACAGAGTCATCATTTTAGTCAGCGAGGCGGGATAGCGCTGGCTATCGATATTCTCCGCATACAGCACTTCGCCATTATCCAAATCCACCACGACCCCCGCGTAACGCGGGTTGCCAGCTTGAGCGCTAGTGATCATTGCCAACATCAGTAGCACAGCCATACTCAATGACCATACCGAAGGCGCTCCAGCGGCGCTTGTTAACCTCGCATACATACCTGCCCCTTGCTTGTTATCAATGCGCTAGTACCGCGATTCACTGTTTAACTACCATGCCACACTCAAGGCACAACGCAAGGCTTTCCCCAGGCAGCAATAGCAACGCTCACTACGTTTAATAATAAGCCGAGTATAGGTGATAAATACGCCATTAAGCGGAGAAATAGAGAGGATAAATGCGCGTATAAAAAAACCGACCCAAAAGGGTCGGTTTTCATTCGCTGCTAAACACGCTTAGCGCAGAGCATTACTCTTCTGCGGCGGCGTCTTCAACGATCGGACGGTCAACTAGCTCAACGAACGCCATAGGTGCGTTGTCGCCGGTGCGGAAACCGCACTTGAGAATACGGACATAACCGCCCGGACGCTCGGCATAACGCGGACCTAGTTCGTTGAACAATTTGCCGACGGCTTCTTTAGAGCGCGTACGGGCAAACGCCAAACGACGGTTTGCAACGCTATCCTGCTTAGACAAGGTGATCAGCGGCTCGATAACGCGACGCAGCTCCTTGGCTTTGGGCAGGGTTGTCTTAATGACTTCATGTTCGACCAGCGAGACAGACATGTTCTTGAACATGGCCTGACGATGCGAGCTGGTGCGATTCAGATGACGACCACTCTTACGATGACGCATGGTTGTAATTCCTTACCAAACTGGGACTCAAGTCGACGCTCACGCGGAGGCCTTGTCGTCCTTCAGGCTTGCCGGTGGCCAATGTTCCAGCCGCATGCCGAGGGACAAGCCGCGAGCTGCCAATACATCTTTGATTTCATTCAAAGATTTTTTACCGAGGTTCGGTGTCTTCAACAGCTCAACTTCTGTGCGCTGGATAAGATCACCGATGTAATAAATATTCTCGGCTTTTAAGCAGTTCGCGCTGCGAACAGTCAACTCAAGATCGTCTACGGGGCGCAATAGAATTGGATCGACATGATCCTCTTCCTCTTCGACTTCCTGTTCTTTATCAGCTTCCAGGTCGACGAAGGCGGCCAGCTGCTCTTGCAGGATGGTCGCACTGCGACGGATAGCCTCTTCCGGATCCAGGGTACCGTCGGTTTCCAAATCGATAATTAACTTATCGAGGTCGGTGCGCTGCTCAACACGAGCGGCTTCAACCGAATAGGAAACACGGCGGACAGGGCTGAAGGTGGCATCCAGCTGCAGGCGGCCAATAGCACGTGTCTCTTCATCAGAGCCGCGAGCGTCAGCCGGTTCGTAGCCACGACCCAGCGCTACCTTAAGCTGAATCTTCAGCTCGGCACCTTCATTGACGTGCGCAATGATGTGGTCCGGGTTAACGATTTCGACGCTGTGATCAAGCGCAATGTCGCCAGCGGTGACGACGGCTGGGCCCTGCTTGTTCAGCGTGAGCACCGCCTCATCGCGGCTGTGCATTTTAATCGCAACATCTTTCAAGTTCAGGAGGATTTCAATAACATCTTCCTGCACCCCTTCGAGGGCACTGTACTCATGCTCGACACCGGCGATTTCAGCCTCTACCACGGCACAGCCGGGCATAGACGAAAGCAGAATGCGACGCAGTGCATTCCCCAGGGTGTGACCGAAACCACGCTCGAACGGTTCGAGAACGATTTTGGCATGATGTGCGCTGATTTCTTCGACCTTGATATCGCGGGGACGAAGAAACTCTGTCACTGAACGCTGCATATGAACACCTTTCAGGCTGCCAAACGGATACTTGGTACTCTGTTACGACCTGGCGCTGGCAATAAACGGCGCCAGGTCGACAAGAAACAGGAAACTGCTTACTTGGAGTACAGCTCGACGATCAGATTTTCGTTGATGTCGGCAGACAGGTCACCGCGTTCAGGCAGAGCCTTGAAAGTGCCTTCCATCTTCTTGGCGTCGATTTCGATCCAAGCGATATCGCCACGGTTGGCCGCAATGGACAACGCGCTTTGAATACGTGCTTGGTTCTTCGCCTTTTCGCGAATGGAAACAACGTCACCTGGCTTCACTTGGTAAGAAGCTACGTTAACGGTGCGGCCGTTCACGGAAATCGCCTTGTGACTGACCAGCTGACGCGCTTCAGAGCGAGTCGAGCCGAAGCCCATGCGGTAGACGACGTTATCCAGTCGGGATTCAAGCAACTGCAACAATACCTCACCGGTCGCGCCTTTCAGGCGAGCGGCTTCTTTGTAGTAGTTACGGAACTGTTTTTCGAGTACGCCATACATGCGACGTACTTTTTGCTTCTCGCGAAGCTGCAAGCCGTAGTCTGAAAGACGCTGACGACGCTGGCCGTGTACACCCGGGATCTGCTCGGATTTACACTTTTTCTCGAAGGGAGTCACACCACTCTTTAAAAAGAGGTCGGTGCCTTCACGACGAGACAATTTGCACTTCGGTCCAATATAACGGGCCATGAATCTGTCTCCTTAAACGCGGCGTTTCTTCGGCGGACGGCAGCCATTATGGGGAATGGGCGTCGCGTCTACGATGCTTTGCACGCGGAAGCCGGCGGCGTTCAGTGCGCGCACGGCGGATTCACGACCGGGACCTGGGCCTTTGACCAGTACATCTACGTTTTTCACACCATACTCGGCTGCAGCAGTTGCTGCACGTTCACTTGCCACTTGAGCAGCGAACGGGGTGCTCTTGCGAGAACCACGAAAACCCGAACCACCGGCAGTCGCCCATGAAAGAGCGTTGCCCTGGCGGTCTGTGATCGTCACGATCGTGTTGTTAAAAGAGGCATGGATATGCGCAATCGCATCCACTACCTGCTTTTTAACCTTTTTACGGTTACTACGCGGGTTAGCCATGTTGATGTCTATTCCTGTCGTTACGCCGGCCCTCTATTAAAGAGCCTGCGTATTATTTGCGGATCGGCTTACGCGGGCCCTTACGGGTGCGCGCATTAGTCTTAGTCCGCTGACCACGCAGCGGAAGACTACGACGATGACGCAGACCACGGTAGCAACCTAAGTCCATGAGACGCTTAATGTTAAGCGTGACATCACGACGAAGGTCGCCTTCTACGGTGTACTTGCCAACTTCAGAACGCAGGGTGTCGACTTCTTCAGCAGACAGATCCTGGATCTTGGCATTCATGGCAATACCGGCTGCGACACAGATGTGCTCAGCACGGGTACGGCCAATCCCGAAGATGTAGGTCAGCGAGATCGCCGCATGCTTGTTGTCCGGGATATTGACGCCTGCAATACGGGCCATCAGCTTACTCCGAAATTTGAGCGGCTTGCTCGTTTATTCATCTATAAAAGGCGCAACAGCATACCCCTTTGAGTGCCCTAAGGCAAGGGGCATGCTGGCACCCGCTTAATACAACCCAGGTATTAACCCTGGCGCTGTTTGTGCCGTGGCTCGCTGCAGATGACGCGGACAGCGCCATTGCGACGAATGATCTTGCAGTTACGGCACATTTTCTTTACGGAAGCTCGAACTTTCATCGATCTTTCTCCAAAAACCGGCTCGCGGCGCGCCCTCACTAACTTAATAGGGGTGGACGGCGCCTCAGCGCATGATACCGCCGCTACCGTAGCCTTTCAGGTTGGACTTCTTCATCACTGAGTCATATTGATGCGACATGAGATGCGACTGCACCTGGGCCATGAAGTCCATGATGACCACGACTACGATTAACAACGAGGTACCGCCGAAGAAAAACGGCACGTTCCACGCCACAATCAAGAACTGGGGCATCAAGGAAACCGCAGTGATATACAAGGCACCGAACAAAGTCAAACGTGTCATGACCTTGTCGATATAGCGAGCGGTCTGCTCGCCGGGGCGAATGCCCGGCAGGAAAGCGCCTGACTTTTTAAGATTGTCAGCCACATCCTTGGGGTTGAAGACCAGCGCTGTGTAAAAGAAGCAGAAGAATACCACTGCCGCCGCGAAAAGCAAGATGTAAAGCGGTTGACCTGGGCCTAATGCCTGAGATGCACGCTGCAACCACTCCATACCTTCGCCAGCACCAACCCACTGACCAATAGAGGCCGGAAAGAGCAGAATGCTGGAGGCAAAAATCGCCGGAATAACGCCGGCCATATTAACCTTCAAAGGCAGGTAGCTACTTTGCCCTGCATACATCTTATTGCCCACTTGTCGCCGAGGGTAGTTAACCTTGAGGCGGCGTTGACCACGCTCAATGAAAACGACAAAGGCGACAGTCGCAATACCTAACACAGACAGCGCTAACAGCGGCAGAACATTCCAGGCCCCTTCATTACGGGCAAGCTCGAAGGCTTGACCCACGGCACTGGGCAGTCCCGCAACAATACCGGCAAAGATCAGCAGCGAAATACCGTTGCCGATGCCCTTCTCGGTAATCTGCTCACCTAACCACATCATAAACACCGCGCCCGACACAAACGTGATCACGGCGGTGAAGTAGAAGCTAAAGTCAGCTGTGTACGCGATGCCTTGGCTAGCCAGGCCGACAGACATGCCGGTAGCCTGGACAAACGCCAGTATCACCGTGCCATAGCGGGTGTACTGGCTAATCTTGCGGCGGCCAGCCTCACCCTCTTTCTTGAGTTGTTCAAGATGAGGGGAGACCGCAGTCATGAGCTGCATGATAATCGACGCCGAAATATAGGGCATAATACCCAGGGCGAGGACACTCATACGCTCCAGGGCGCCACCCGAGAACATGTTAAACATGCCCAAAATGGTGCCCTGTTGCTCCCTAAACAAGGCAGCAAGCTGGTCAGGATTGATACCGGGAACGGGAATGTGGGCACCAATACGGTACACCACGATGGCGAGGAGCACGAAGCGCAAACGCGCCCACAGTTCACTCAGACCGCTGCCCATCGCCGGCATTTTTCCTGACTTGGCCATTTAGTCCTCTACCTTGCCGCCAGCGGCTTCGATCGCTTCACGGGCACCTTTGGTGACCTTGATTCCACGAACGGTAACCGCCGTTTTCAATTCGCCAGAAAGGATGATCTTCGCGTGTAGCGTCGAGTCCTTCAGCACGTTGGCATCTTTTAGCGTTTGCAGTGTGACATCGCCACCGGCCACTTTCGCCAGTTCAGCCACACGCACTTCTTCAGAGACCAGCGACTTGGCAGATGTAAAACCGAATTTCGGCAGACGACGCTGCAACGGCATTTGACCGCCTTCGAAACCGGGCTTCACGCTACCGCCACTACGTGCTTTCTGACCTTTGTGACCCCGGCCGCCGGTCTTACCAAGACCGGAGCCGATGCCACGACCAACGCGCTTTGCAGCGTGTTTGGAGCCCGGAGCCGGGCTTAGGCTATTGAGTTTCATGGATTACTCTCCCTCAACGCGCACAAGGTAATTTACCTTGTGGACCATGCCGCGTACGGCAGGGGTATCTTCCAGCTCAACCGTATGACCGATGCGACGCAGGCCCAAGCCCTTGATAGTAGCCTTGTGCTTGGGCGCAATGCCGATGGTGCTGCGGACCTGGGTAACCTTGATCGTTGCTGCCATGGTACCTTACCCCGTGATCGCTTCGACAGACAGACCGCGCTTGGCGGCCACGTCTTCCGGTGCTTGCATGGAGGAGAGACCTTTAACAGTCGCTCGCACCACGTTAACCGGGTTGGTGGAACCGTAGCACTTGGCCAGTACGTCGTGGACACCGGCAAGCTCTAATACAGAGCGCATGGCGCCACCGGCGATAATACCGGTACCTTCTGAAGCCGGCTGCATGTACACCTTGGAAGCACCGTGACGGGCTTTTACCGGGTACTGCAGCGTGTGGCCAGCGAGGTTTACCTTGACCATGTTGCGACGAGCTTGATCCATCGCCTTCTGGATTGCGACAGGCACTTCACGCGCCTTACCACGTCCAAAACCGACACGACCTTTACCATCACCAACGACGGTCAGCGCGGTGAAGCCGAAAATACGACCACCCTTGACCACCTTGGCGACGCGGTTGACCTGCACTAACTTCTCTTGCAGATCACCGCTTTGCTGTTCGTTCTTCGCCATCGTAAAACCCTTTAGAATTCCAGGCCGCCTTCACGTGCGGCGTCGGCCAGCGCCTTAACGCGGCCGTGATACTTAAAGCCAGCACGGTCGAAGGCCACCTGGGTGATGCCTGCTTCTTTAGCGCGTTCGGCAATCATAGCACCCACTTTAGAGGCTGCATCTGAGTTGCCGGTCGCACCCTCGCGCAGTGCTTTGTCTAACGTAGAAGCACTGGCTAACACTTTGCCACCATCCGGCGAGATAATCTGCGCATAGATGTGACGCGGGGTACGGTTGACGCACAGGCGATACACGCCCAGCTCGCGGATCTTGGCGCGAGCACGGCGGGCACGACGGAGACGAGATTCTTTCTTCGCGTTCATAACCCTGCCTTACTTCTTCTTGGCTTCTTTGCGACGCACCTGCTCGTCGGCGTACCGGACACCCTTGCCTTTATACGGCTCGGGCGGACGGAAAGCGCGGATTTCCGCGGCGCACTGACCGAGCTGCTGCTTGTCCGCGCTTTTCAGCACGATCACGGTGTTTTTCGGCGTTTCCGCTGAGACACCTTCAGGCAGTTGGTAGTCGACCGGGTGCGAGAAGCCCAGTGAAAGATTGAGCGTCTGGCCCTTAGCTTGGGCACGATAACCGACGCCAACAATTTCGAGAGTTCGTGTAAAACCCTCGGATACGCCCGTTACCAGGTTCTGAACTAAGGCGCGGGTAGTACCGGCCATGGCCCAGCTCTTGGCAGATTCGCTCGGGGCGAAGGTCAGCTTACTATCTTCCTGACCAACCACTACATCTGGGTGGATAGTCATTGATAGTGTGCCTTGGCCGCCTTTGGCGGTCAGCTGGTCGGCATCGATTTTAATCTCAACGCCGGCAGGCACTTTAACCGGATATTTCGCTATGCGGGACATTCCAGCCTCCTAGAATACGGTGCAGATGACTTCGCCACCGACACCGGCTTGGCGCGCGGCACGGTCGGTCATGACACCATTGGACGTGGTGACAATCGCGATACCCAGCCCATCGGCGACCTTAGGCAGTTCGTCCTTGCCTTTATAACGGCGCAGGGACGGCTTGGAAACCCGCTGAATGTGCTCAATAACCGGCTTACCCTCAAAGTACTTGAGAGTCACGGTAAGCTCGGGCTTAACGCCCTCTGCTACCGTAAAGTCGGCAATGTAGCCTTCTTCCTTTAGCACTCGGGCCACTTGCACTTTCAGCTTGGAGGACGGCATGGTTGCCGCCTCCTTGGTGGCCATCTGCGCATTGCGGATACGGGTAAACATATCCGCCAGAGTGTCTTGCATGCTCATTTAATGTGCGCTCCTGATGATTCTACGTGGCGTTACCAACTGGACTTCTTCAGCCCAGGAACGTCGCCACGCATGGCGGCTTCACGCAGCTTGTTACGGCCGAGGCCGAACTTGTTGTAAAAACCGTGCGGACGACCGGTGATACGGCAGCGGTTACGCTGACGCACCGGGCTTGAGTCGCGCGGCAGTTGCTGCAGCTTCAGCGTCGCCTCGAAGCGGTCTTCCTCGGACGTGTTAACGTCCGAGATGATTTTCTTGAGTTCAGCACGCTTGGTCGCATACTTCGCGACTAGCTGAGTACGCTTAAGCTCACGCTCTACCATACTTTTCTTAGCCATGATCTCGCCCCTATTTCTTGAACGGGAAGTTGAGCGCGCTTAACAGCGCACGACCTTCCTCGTCGTTTTTGGCGGTCGTGGTGATAGTGACATCCAACCCCCGGATACGATCGATCTTATCATACTCGATCTCCGGAAAGATGATCTGCTCACGCACACCCATTGAGTAATTGCCGCGACCGTCGAAGGACTTCGGGTTGAGACCACGGAAGTCACGCACGCGGGGAATCGCGATGTAAACCAAGCGGTCCAAGAAGTCCCACATGCGCTCAGCGCGCAGGGTCACCTTGATGCCGATTGGCCAACCTTCGCGCACCTTGAAGCCCGCGATGGACTTACGTGCCTTGGTCACCAACGGTTTTTGACCAGAGAGCTTCTCTAGATCGCCGATGGCATTGTCAATCAACTTTTTATCGTTGACTGCTTCGCCGATACCCATGTTCAGAGTCACTTTCGTGATCCGGGGTATCTGCATAACGTTGGCATAGCTGAACTCTTCTTTGAGTTGAGCTGCTACCTCGTTTTGATAACGTTCTTTCAAGTTCGCCATTTTGCTACCCGACTCGCGTTAGGCGTCGATCTGCGTCTGCGTCGACTTGTAGATACGTACCTTGGTACCGTCTTCCTTCACCTGGAAGCCGACGCGATCCGCCTTACCGGTCTCCGAATTGAAGATGGCTACGTTGGACGCGTGAATCGGAGCCTCACGCTCGACGATACCGCCCTGATTTCCCGCCATGGGATTTGGCTTGGTGTGACGTTTAATCATGTTCACACCGGACACCAAGAAGCGGTTCTCTAATACCCGCTTAACGGTGCCACGTTTGCCTTTATCCTTCCCGGCGATGACGATGACTTCATCGTCACGTTTGATCTTTTGCATATCCGCCTCGCTCCTTACAGCACTTCAGGCGCTAAGGAAATGATCTTCATGAACTTTTCATTACGAAGTTCACGAGTCACCGGCCCAAAAATACGGGTACCGATGGGCTGTTCGTTGGTGTTATTCAACAAAACCGCCGCATTTCCATCGAAACGGATGAGCGAACCGTCGGGACGACGGACGCCACTACGGGTCCGGACCACGACCGCTTTTAGCACCTGGCCTTTTTTGACCTTGCCACGCGGAATCGCTTCCTTAACCGTGACCTTGATGATATCACCTACGCGAGCGTAGCGACGGTGTGAACCGCCTAACACCTTGATGCATTGCACCCGGCGCGCTCCGCTGTTGTCGGCGACATCCAGCATTGTCTGAGTCTGAATCATCGGTTTTCTCCAAACCTAATCTGACTGCACTGATTGGACAGCTTCGGGATCAACCCTTAGCGTGTTCAACCACCTCGACCAGCGCCCAGGCTTTCTTCTTGGAAAGCGGACGGCACTCCTGAATGGAAACCGTATCGCCTGCCTTAGCCTGGTTCGCCTCATCATGGGCTTGCAGCTTGGTGGAGCGCTTAACGTATTTTCCGTAGATCGGGTGACGCTCGCGCCGCTCGATCATGACGACGATGGACTTGTCCATCTTATCGCTCACCACTTTACCGGTGAGCGTACGCGTTGTTTTCTCTTCGGCCATCTCAATCACCTGCCTTCTCGTTGAGCATAGTCTTAACGCGGGCTATATCCCGGCGGACCTGCTTGAGCAGATGAGTCTGGCTCAGTTGGCCAGTGGCCTTCTGCATGCGCAGGTTAAACTGCTCGCGGAGGAGTTCGAGGAGTTGCTCCTGGAGCTCTCCTGCGGACTTGTCACGAATTTCCTGGGCTTTCATCACATCACCGTCCGTTTCGCAAAGGTGGTGGATAAGGGCATTTTCTGTGCGGCAAGCTCAAACGCTTCACGTGCGAGCTCTTCCGACACGCCTTCAATTTCATACAGGACCCGACCCGGTTGGATCTGGGCAACCCAGTACTCAACTGAACCTTTACCTTTACCCATACGAACTTCGAGCGGCTTCTTAGAGATCGGCTTATCAGGGAAGACGCGGATCCAAATCTTACCGCCACGCTTAACGTGACGTGTGATCGCACGACGGCCGGCTTCGATCTGACGCGCAGTGATGCGGCCGCGACCGGTAGCTTTTAGGCCGTATTCCCCGAAGCTGATCTTACTTCCGCGATGCGCCAGGCCACGGTTGCGGCCTTTCATCATCTTGCGGAATTTCATACGCTTGGGCTGTAACATCGACTCGCTCTCCCCTTACCTGGAACCTTTCTTCTTGGGCGCGTTGCCGGAAGGCTGCTGTTGCTTAGCCTTGGCACGTACTTCCTCAATACCGCCGAGGATTTCACCCTTGAAGATCCACACTTTGACGCCGATAACGCCATAGGTGGTGTGAGCTTCGTAAGTGGCGTAGTCGATATCCGCACGCAACGTGTGCAGCGGAACGCGACCCTCGCGGTACCATTCGGTACGTGCGATTTCAGCGCCACCAAGACGACCTGACAGCTGAATCTTGATGCCACCAGCGCCAAGACGCATTGCGTTTTGTACCGCGCGCTTCATCGCACGACGGAACATGACGCGACGCTCAAGCTGACCCGCTACGTTAGCAGCGACTAGCTTGGCATCCAGCTCCGGCTTGCGAACTTCTTCGATGTTCACATGCACGGGGACACCCATCATCTGGGTGAGATCGCGACGCAAACGGTCGACATCTTCACCTTTCTTACCAATCACGATACCCGGACGGGCAGTGTGAATGGTGATGCGGGCATTGTTCGCCGGACGCTCGATGTGGATGCGGCTAACAGAGGCGCTTTTAAGACGCTCTTCCAGGAAGCTACGCACAGCGAGATCGTTATTGAGCTTATCGGCGTAAGCGCCGCGCTCAGCATACCAGACAGAAGCATGGTCTTTGACGATGCCCAGTCGAATGCCTGTTGGATTGACTTTCTGACCCATCGGTCGACTCCTACTTCTCGGCTACCTTGACGGTGATGTGGCACGTGCGCTTCAAGATACGATCCGCCCGCCCTTTGGCACGCGGCTTGATACGCTTGAGCGTCATGCCCTCATCGACGCAGATGGTCGAGACACGCAGCTCGTCAATATCCATGCCGTTATTTTCTTCCGCGTTTGCAATGGCGGATTGAAGCACCTTCTTAACCAGCTTGGCAGCCTTCTTCGGTGAGAAGGTCAGCAGGTCGAGTGCCTCGGCGACCGGTTTACCGCGCACCTGGTCAGCCACCAAACGGGCCTTCTGGGCGGATAAACGAGCGCCAAGCAGCTTAGCTGTGACTTCCATCTCTCAATCCTCTCTGGCTTACCGTTTGGCTTTCTTATCCGCCACGTGCCCACGGTAAGTGCGGGTGGCAGCGAATTCGCCCAATTTGTGGCCAACCATTTCCTCGGAGACGTGCACCGGGACGTGTTGGCGACCGTTATGGACCGCGATAGTGAGGCCTACCATGTTTGGCAGGATCATCGAACGGCGCGACCAAGTCTTAATTGGTTTGCGATCGTTCTTCTCCACTGCAGCCTCTACCTTCTTCAAAAGATGAAGGTCAATGAAGGGACCTTTCTTAAGTGAACGTGGCACAGCCATTACCCCTTAATGTCTTGGCAATTTCGATCAACGTGTCTTATTACGACGACGAATGATCAGCTTGTCGGTGCGCTTATTCTTACGCGTCTTATAACCCTTGGTTGGTACACCCCATGGGGTAACCGGGTTACGACCACCGCTGGTGCGGCCTTCGCCACCACCGTGCGGGTGATCCACCGGGTTCATCGCGACACCGCGAACCGTCGGACGCACACCTCTCCAGCGCTTCGCACCGGCCTTGCCAAGTTGACGCAGGCTGTGCTCGGAGTTGCTCACTTCACCCAATGTTGCGCGGCACTCGGCCAACACTTTACGCATTTCGCCAGAGCGAAGACGTAGCGTGGCGTAGTTACCTTCACGCGCTACAAGCTGGGCGCTTGTACCGGCACTGCGAGCAATCTGCGCGCCTTTACCCGGTTTGAGTTCGATGCAGTGCACCGTAGAACCCAGCGGGACGTTACGCAGCGGCAAAGCATTGCCTTTCTTAATCGGCGCATTAACACCAGATTCCAGCACGTCACCCGCGCTGACACCTTTCGGTGCAATGATGTAACGACGCTCACCATCGGCATACTTCAGCAGCGCAATGTGCGCACTGCGGTTGGGATCGTGCTCTAGGCGCTCAACGGTGGCAGGAATGCCATCTTTGGTGCGCTTAAAGTCGACCAGCCGGTAGTGGTGACGATGACCACCGCCCACGTGGCGGGTGGTGATACGACCGTAATTATTCCGGCCGCCGGACTTGGACTGTTTTTCTAGCAGCGGTGCATAAGCACGGCCCTTAAACAGTTCCTCGCCAACGATCTTGACGACGTGGCGACGACCGGCGGAAGTTGGTTTGGTCTTGACGATTGCCATTATCCGTACTCCTGCCCTTATTCGGCGCCTGTGAAGTCTTCGAGCGTTTCACCCGCAGCCAGGGTCACATACGCTTTACGGTAACCCTTACGCAGGCCAATGCCGTTCGCAGTACGCTTTGTTTTACCCTTGACGTTCAACACTTGAACGCCGCCGACCTTCTTGCCGAAGAGTGCTTCAACGGCTTTCTTGATCTCGGGCTTGGTAGCATCGCTCGCTACCTTGAAAACGTACTGGTTGCGCTCGGCTGCCATCGCGGCTTTTTCGGTCACGTGCGGTCCAAGCAGAACCTTGAATACGCGTTCCTGGTTCATGCCAGCTTCTCCTCGAATTTACGCAGGGCGGAGACGGTAATCAGGACCTTATCAAAGGCAACCAGGCTTACCGGGTCAGCTGCCGCGACATCCACCACGTCAACGTGGGGAAGGTTGCGTGCGGCTAAATAGAGCTTCTCGTCAATTTCTTCGGTGACGATCAACACTTTTTCAAGGTTGAGCTCTTTTAGCTTGGCAGCTACCTGCTTGGTCTTAGGCGCATCGACGATGAACTCTTCAATCGCGACTAAGCGCTCTTGACGTACCAGCTCTGACAAGATGGAGCGCATCGCTGCACGATACATCTTGCGGTTAACCTTCTGGGTATAGTCTTGCGGGCGAGCCGCGAAGGTTACACCGCCGCCACGCCAGAGCGGTGAGCGGATAGTACCGGCACGTGCACGACCGGTGCCTTTCTGACGCCACGGCTTTTTACCACCGCCACGTACGTCGGAACGACTCTTTTGTGCGTGAGTTCCCTGACGGCCAGCTGCTAGATAAGCAGTGACAACCTGGTGAACGAGCGCTTCGTTGAATTCTTTGCCAAAAGTGGCGTCGGCTACTTCAACGGTACCCGTGCCTGCAGCAAGATTCAGATTCATTGGTAATTATCCCCTTCAGCCTGCTTTCACGGCGCTGCGAACGATAACGTCACTACCAGGAGCACCCGGTACGGCGCCTTTAATCAGCAGCAGGTTACGCTCGGCGTCGACACGGACGATCTCAAGGCTTTGAACGGTGCAACGGGCATTACCCATTTGACCGGCCATCTTTTTGCCTTTAAAAACGCGACCCGGAGTCTGACACATGCCGATAGAACCCGGCGCGCGGTGCGACAGAGAGTTACCGTGAGTCATGTCTTGGGTACGGAAATTCCAGCGCTTAACAGCACCCTGGAAGCCTTTACCCTTAGAGGTGCCAGTCACGTCAACCATTTGACCAGCTTCGAAGAGGGATACAGTGATTTCGCCGCCCACCTCAGGAATTGTTTCGCCTTCTGCAAGACGGAATTCCATCAGCGCACGACCAGCCTCAACACCCGCCTTGGCAAACTGACCAGCCTGCGCTTTGGTGAGGTGCTTAGCTTTGCGAGAGCCAGATGTGACCTGAATCGCTGCGTAACCGTCAGAATCGACTGATTTAACGCGTGTAACACGATTAGGATCAACTTCAATAACGGTTACGGGCACGGATGCACCGTCTTCGGTAAAGACACGAGTCATCCCGGCCTTTTTACCGACTAAACCGATAGTCATACTCAGTCTCCTATAGTGTACGGGGCTATCACCCGCTATGGCTGCCCTTTCCAGAGCATTCCACTAGCACATTGTATGGCGCCTCACGGCGCGGCGGCTGCTGCTCATGCTGACGCTATAACAAGCGATGAGCGCTGGGCCGCAAGTGACTAGTGTTATTAGTTGAGCTTGATTTGCACGTCAACGCCAGCGGCGAGATCAAGTTTCATCAATGCATCAACAGTTTTCTCGGTTGGCTCAACGATGTCGAGCACACGCTTATGCGTACGAATCTCATACTGGTCACGCGCATCTTTATTGACGTGCGGCGAGATCAGAATGGTGTAACGCTCGCGATTGGTCGGCAGCGGGATCGGCCCACGAACCTGAGCACCAGTACGCTTAGCGGTTTCAACGATCTCCGCTGTGGACTGATCGATCAGGCGATGGTCGAACGCTTTCAACCGAATGCGAATCTTTTGGTTCTGCATTTGCCCTAAACTCCAATGGATGTCGACGGCGCGAGCCGTCTACCCACGCATTCAAAGGATGCGCATTATAGGCACGCCACAAGCCCATGTCAAACATTTGCTGATGGTGCGCAGAAAAGGGGGCTCACCAGAGCCCCCTCCATCATTCAAGCAACTGCTTACTTGACGATCTTGGCCACAACGCCAGCGCCGACGGTACGGCCGCCTTCACGAATAGCGAAGCGCAAGCCTTCGTCCATGGCGATTGGAGCAATCAAGGTAACAACCATTTGCACGTTGTCACCCGGCATGACCATTTCAACGCCTTCTGGCAGTTCACAAGTACCGGTTACGTCGGTGGTACGGAAGTAGAACTGCGGACGGTAGCCCTTGAAGAAAGGCGTATGACGACCGCCTTCTTCTTTGGACAGCACGTAAACTTCTGCTTCGAAGGTAGTGTGCGGGTTGATGGTGCCCGGCTTAGCCAGTACTTGGCCACGCTCGACGTCATCACGCTTAGTACCACGCAGCAGGGCGCCAACGTTCTCACCAGCACGACCTTCGTCGAGCAGCTTACGGAACATTTCAACGCCGGTAACGATAGTCTTAACGGTATCACGGATACCGACGATTTCGACTTCGCTACCCGGTGTGACGATACCGCGCTCAACACGACCGGTCACAACCGTACCGCGACCAGAGATGGAGAACACGTCTTCAATCGGCATCAGGAACGGCTGATCGATGGCACGCTCCGGCTCCGGAATGTACTCGTCCAGTGCTTTGATCAGATTGGCAACGGCGGTGGTGCCCATGCCGTTCTCATCTTCACCGTTCAACGCCATCAGCGCAGAACCAGTGATGATCGGCGTGTCGTCACCCGGGAAGTCGTACTGGTCGAGGAGTTCGCGAACTTCCATCTCTACCAGCTCAAGCAGCTCTTCGTCATCGACCATGTCCGCTTTGTTCAGGAACACAACGATGTACGGTACGCCTACCTGACGCGACAGCAGGATGTGCTCGCGAGTCTGCGGCATCGGGCCGTCTGCGGCAGAACATACCAGGATCGCGCCGTCCATCTGCGCGGCACCGGTAATCATGTTCTTGACGTAGTCAGCGTGCCCGGGGCAGTCAACGTGCGCGTAGTGACGCGCCTCAGACTGATATTCCACGTGCGATGTCGCGATCGTGATACCGCGCTCACGCTCTTCCGGCGCATTATCGATAGCGGCGAATTCACTCCAGTCGCCGCCAAAAACTTCAGCGGAAACACGGGTCAAGGCCGCTGTCAGAGTCGTTTTACCGTGGTCGACGTGACCAATGGTGCCGACGTTGATATGCGGTTTGGAACGTTCAAATTTTTCCTTAGCCACTGCTATAACCTCTTTACGTTAGCTAACGGTTAACCGTTTTGATTGATGACGGCTTCAACGACGCTGGAGGGCGCCTCGTCGTACTTCGAGAACTCCATGGAGTAGCTCGCACGGCCCTGGGTTTGTGAGCGCAGATCGGTAGCATAACCGAACATCTCGCCCAGCGGCACCGTTGCACGAATGACTTTACCAGAAGAAGAGTCATCCATGCCCTGCACCAGGCCGCGACGACGGCTCAGGTCGCCCATGACGTCACCCATAAATTCTTCGGGGGTCACGATTTCGACCTTCATCACCGGCTCCAGCAGCACGGCCTTGGCCTTCCTGGCACCTTCTTTTACTGCCATAGAAGAAGCAATCTTGAACGCAGTCTCGTTCGAGTCCACGTCGTGGAAAGAGCCGTCGAACAGCGTTACTTTAACGTCAATCATCGGATAACCCGCGATGACGCCGTTTTTAAGCTGCTCGTAAGCCCCTTTCTCAACCGCAGGGACGTATTCCTTAGGAACCGCACCGCCTACGATTTCAGAGTTGAATTTGAAGAAGATTTCTTCGTCGCCTTCACCCTTTTCTTCAGCAGTCAGCGGTTCGATACGCAACCAAACGTGACCGTACTGACCACGACCGCCCGACTGACGTACAAACTTGCCTTCTTGCTCAATATTACCGCGGATGGTTTCACGGTAGGCAACCTGCGGCTTACCGATATTGGCTTCAACCTTGAACTCGCGACGCATACGGTCAACAAGGATATCGAGGTGAAGCTCACCCATGCCAGAAATAATCGTCTGGCCGGTTTCTTCGTCGGTCTTAACCTGGAAAGAGGGGTCTTCTTGGGCAAGCTTGCCCAACGCAACGCCCATCTTCTCCTGGTCTGCCTTGGATTTCGGCTCTACGGCAACCGAAATAACCGGGTCCGGAAACTCCATGCGCTCGAGAACAATTTTGTTATCGATATCGCACAGGGTGTCACCGGTAGTGACATCTTTCAGACCGATACAAGCGGCGATATCGCCAGCCAGAACCTCTTTGATCTCTTCACGGGAGTTGGCGTGCATCTGAACGATACGGCCAACGCGCTCTTTTTTCTGCTTAACGGAGTTATACACACCGTCGCCAGACTTCAGAACGCCCGAGTAGACGCGGATAAAGGTCAGCGTTCCGACGAAGGGGTCGGTAGCAATTTTAAACGCTAGCGCGGCAAACGGCTGATTGTCGTCTGCTTCACGCGTATCGATGGTGCCGTCTTTATCATCAAGCTCACCTTCGATCGCCTTAACTTCCGTCGGCGAAGGCATGTACTCGATAACACAATCAAGCACTGCTTGAACGCCTTTGTTTTTAAAGGCAGAGCCACAGGTAACCAGGACAATATCGTTAGCCAAGGTACGCGCACGCAGCCCAGCTTTGATTTCTTCGATGGTAAGCTCGTTACCTTCGAGGTACTTTTCCATCAGCTCGTCAGAGCCTTCGGCAGCCGCTTCGACCATCTCTTCGCGATATTTTGCAGCTGTGTCTTGTAACTCAGCCGGAATATCCACGAGGTCATAATTCATACCCAGGCTTTCCTCATCCCACAGGATAGCCTTCATCTGAATCAGGTCGATAACGCCTTTGAAGTCCTCTTCCGTGCCCCAGTTAATCTGGATCGGCACAGCCTTGGCGCCCAAACGCTCTTTAAGCTGGTCAACGACCATGAAGAAGTCTGCGCCGGTACGGTCCATCTTATTGACGAAAACCATGCGCGGTACTTCGTACTTGTTGGCTTGACGCCATACTGTTTCGGTCTGCGGCTGAACGCCGGAAGAACCACACAGCACAACGACCGCACCATCAAGCACGCGCAGAGAACGTTCAACTTCGATGGTGAAGTCAACGTGCCCTGGGGTGTCGATAATATTAATACGGTGCTCAGGAAACTGCTTGCTCATGCCCTGCCAGAAACAGGTAGTTGCAGCTGAGGTGATAGTGATACCACGCTCCTGCTCCTGCTCCATCCAGTCCATGGTCGCAGCACCGTCATGCACTTCGCCCACTTTGTGGGAGAGGCCGGTATAGAACAGTACACGCTCAGTCGTCGTGGTTTTACCCGCGTCAACGTGAGCGACGATACCGATATTGCGGTAGCGATTTAGTGGAGTCTTGCGTGCCACGGTGAAACTCCCGTTTGTTGGCGATGCTCGTTAATTTAGCGGCGTATGCAGCGAGGCTTATGCGACCGCCGCTACCACTGCAGGGTAGCGGTTGGGCATTGCAACTTAAGCGTTGCAACGACGCGACTCAGCGAACACTTCACCATGCTGAACAACGTGCATATAAAAGCCATAAGGCCGTACTTAAAAACGCCGTACTCAGAAACGCTGATCTCAGAAACGTCGACCTTAAAAGCGACGATCTTAGAAACGACGCTCTTAGAAACGGTAGTGCGAGAAGGCCTTATTGGCTTCAGCCATACGATGCACGTCTTCGCGCTTCTTAACGGCCGAACCTTTGCCTTCTGCAGCATCCAGCATTTCGCCTGCCAGACGCAGCACCATAGTTTTCTCACCGCGACGACGCGCCGCGTCTACCAGCCAGCGCATGGCTAGCGCTTGACGACGAGACGGACGTACTTCTACCGGCACCTGATAAGTTGCACCGCCCACGCGGCGCGACTTCACTTCGACCATCGGCTGAATAGCTTCCAGCGCCTTGTCGAAGATCTCCAGCGGCTCTTCTTTACTACGCTCGGCAACCTTGTCCAACGCACCGTAGACGATACGCTCAGCTATGGACTTTTTGCCGCTGAACATCAGGTGGTTCATAAACTTCGCTAGACGCTCACTTCCGAACTTAGGATCCGGCAGGATTTCGCGTTTAGCTACTACTCTTCTTCTAGGCATGATAAGCCCTCAATTAAGGATCTTTCAGGTAAACCCGGAACTCGTACTGTGCAAAAAATGCCGTGCACCGCCCGACCTTACTCTTATCAGACCGTCAAATTCGTGATAATCGTTACTCAGCACACCCAACTACACGACTGTGCTGTAAAGCCACCCTATCGTCTTAAGACTTAGGACGCTTAGTACCGTATTTAGAACGACCCTGACGACGGTTTTGAACGCCGGAGGTGTCAAGGGCGCCACGTACGGTGTGATAACGCACACCTGGCAAATCCTTTACACGGCCGCCACGAATCAAAACGACAGAGTGTTCTTGAAGGTTGTGACCTTCACCACCGATGTAAGAAGACACTTCAAAGCCATTCGTCAGGCGCACACGGCAAACCTTACGCAGGGCCGAGTTAGGCTTCTTCGGGGTGGTGGTGTAAACGCGGGTACATACGCCGCGCTTTTGCGGACAAGCCTGCAGCGCGGGCACATCACTTTTAGTGACGGGGCGCTTGCGCGGCTTGCGCACTAGCTGATTAATCGTTGCCATGGTGTTTAGCTGACTCCAATGGTTGCCTGACCTTTTACAAATACAAGCAGCGGCTGCGGGCGTACCCACCCCACTGTTAAAGGCTGCGCATTCTAAAGGCTGACCCTAGGTGGCGTCAAGCCTTGCCGGCGGTTTTACCGGCAAGGCTACGCTTTTCAGGTCAGCGACTCGTTTTACTTACTGATGTTACTTACTGTTTTTACCAACTGTTTTTTCCAGTTGTTTTTACTAACAGTTTTTACCAACAGTCTTAACGACTGCCTAAGGCGTCAAATTTACAGCTCGTCGTCAGAATCGAGAGCGGTTAACTGAGCGCCCAGCTCCTGCTCTACTTCGGTAGCCGAAGGATTGAACAGTTGCTCAACGTCTTCGCGCTTGCGACGACGCTCGGCGTGGTGAGTCAAGCCGGTACCTGCCGGAATCAGACGACCCACAACGACGTTTTCTTTCAGGCCGCGCAGGTAATCGCGCTTGCCGGTTACCGCTGCTTCGGTCAGTACGCGGGTTGTCTCCTGGAAGGAGGCCGCGGAAATGAACGACTCGGTCGCCAAGCTGGCCTTAGTGATACCCAACAACATGCGCGTATACTTGGCTGGGAATTTCTGCTCTTTTTCGAGACGAATATTCTGTTCCAGCACGCGTACCAGTTCTGCCTGGTCGCCAGTGATGAAATCTGAGTCGCCCGAGTCTGTAATCTCTACCTTGCGTAACATCTGACGCACGATCACTTCGATGTGCTTATCGTTAATGCCAACGCCCTGCAGACGATAAACGTCTTGTACTTCGGCAGTGATGTACTTGGCGAGTTCCTCAACACCCAGCAAACGCAGGATATCGTGAGGGTTGCTCGGGCCATCGGAAATCACTTCGCCCTTCTCGACGGCCTCACCTTCGAAGACCGCAATTTGACGCCACTTGGGAATCAACGCTTCAAATGCATCGCCAGATTCCGGCGTAATCATCAAGCGACGCTTACCTTTGGTCTCTTTACCGAAGCTAACCACACCGCTTATTTCAGCCAGGATAGACGACTCTTTCGGCTTACGTGCTTCGAACAAGTCAGCCACCCGTGGCAGACCACCGGTGATATCTTTGTTCGCCGATGCTTCTACCGGGATACGGGCGACCACTTCACCGACACCGATCGTGACACCATCGTCGACCGAAATAATCGAGTTGCCTGGCAGCAAATACTGCACCGGAGTATTAGAACCGGAGACGGAAACGTACTCACCAGCGTTGTCCTGCAGCATGACCATCGGGCGCTTGTCACGACCAGCCATCGGGCGGGCTGCAGATTCAATCACCTCAATAGAGGACAGACCGGTCATCTCGTCGACACTACGGTGCATGGTGACACCTTCGTCGAGATCGATAAACTGCGCCTTGCCTTCTACTTCGGCAACGATCGGGTGCGTGTGCGGGTCCCATTTAGCAACAATAGCACCGGCATCAACAACATCACCGTCGCGCACAGAGAGCTCAGCACCGTAAGGCAGCTTGTAGTACTCGCGCTCGCGGCCATGGTCGTCGGCAACGGCCAAGGCGCTTGAGCGCGAGACCACCACCAGCTTACCGTCGGCACGCTCAACGTTTTTAATGTTGTGCAGACGAACCTTACCACCGTGCTTCACTTGAACACTGTCGGTAGCTGAAGACCGTGACGCCGCACCACCAATGTGGAACGTACGCATGGTCAGCTGGGTACCCGGCTCACCGATGGACTGTGCGGCGATAACGCCGACTGCTTCACCGATATTAACCTGGTGGCCGCGCGCCAAGTCACGGCCGTAGCAGGACGCACACACGCCGTGAGCGGTTTCACAGGTAATCGTGGAGCGCACGACTATCTCGTCGACACCCATGGTGTCGAGCTCGGCACACCACTTCTCGTCAAGCAGCGTACCTTTAGCGAGCTGCACTTCACCGCTGCCCGGATGAATGACATCCTGAGCCACCACGCGACCTAGTACGCGCTGTGAAAGCGGCACAATGATGTCACCGCCCTCGATGATCGGGTGCAGCGTCAGGCCATTTTCGGTGCCACAGTCGACTTCGGTGATGACCAAGTCTTGCGCTACGTCTACCAAGCGGCGGGTCAAGTAACCGGAGTTGGCGGTTTTCAACGCCGTATCCGCAAGACCTTTACGTGCACCGTGGGTCGAGATGAAGTACTGAAGTACGTTCAGACCTTCACGGAAGTTGGCGACGATCGGCGTTTCGATGATCGAGCCATCCGGCTTGGCCATCAGGCCACGCATACCCGCCAACTGACGAATCTGAGCAGCAGAACCACGCGCACCGGAGTCAGCCATGATGAAGACGCTGTTGAACGAGTCCTGCTCAACTTCATTGCCATCACGATCGATGACAGTCTCTTTCGAGATACCCACCATCATCGCTTTGGCGACTTTATCGTTGGCTTTGGACCAGATATCGATAACTTTGTTGTACTTCTCGCCGGCAGTTACCAGGCCAGAAGAGAACTGGTCTTCGATTTCTTTGACTTCGGCTTCGGCCGCATCAACGATCTCGGTTTTGGCTTCGGGGATAACGAAGTCGTTAACACCGATTGAGGCACCCGACCAAGTCGCTAAGCGGAAACCGGTGTACATCAGCTGGTCAGCGAAGATGACGGTCGGTTTGAGACCGGCACGACGATAAACTTCGTTGATCAGACTGGAGATCGCCTTCTTCTTCATCGGCTGATCGATCAGCGCGAACGGCACACCTTCGGGCAGAATGCGGTACAGCAGTGCACGGCCAACCGTGGTGTCGTAAATACGCCGGTGGAAGCTACGCTCGCCGGTCTCTTCTTCAATGTCGGTTTCGTCGAGACGCACTTTGACGTGGGCGTGTAACGAAACGGATTGCGTACCGAAGGCGCGCTCGACCTCATTAAGGTCGGAGAACACCATGCCTTCGCCTTTGGCGTTGATCTTTTCGCGGGTCATGTAGTAAAGACCCAGAACAACGTCTTGCGACGGTACGATGATCGGCTCGCCGTTGGCGGGCGACAGCACGTTGTTGGTCGCCATCATCAGCGCACGCGCTTCAAGCTGGGCTTCCAGGGTCAGCGGTACGTGTACCGCCATCTGGTCACCGTCAAAGTCGGCGTTATAGGCGGCACATACCAGCGGGTGCAGCTGAATCGCTTTACCTTCGATCAACAGCGGCTCAAACGCCTGGATACCCAGACGGTGAAGCGTTGGTGCACGGTTAAGCAGTACCGGGTGCTCGCGGATAACATCGGCAAGGATGTCCCACACTTCCGGCAGCTCGCGCTCGACCATCTTCTTGGCGGCTTTGATCGTTGAGGCGTAGCCCAGCGACTGCAGCTTGGAGTAGATAAACGGCTTGAACAGCTCCAGCGCCATTTTCTTGGGCAGACCACACTGGTGCAGACGCAGGGTCGGACCTACGGTAATAACCGAACGGCCCGAGTAGTCGACACGCTTACCCAGCAAGTTCTGACGGAAACGACCCTGCTTACCTTTGATCATGTCGGCGAGCGACTTCAGCGGGCGCTTGTTAGAGCCCGTGATCGCGCGGCCACGACGACCGTTATCCAGCAGTGCATCGACCGCTTCCTGCAGCATGCGCTTCTCGTTACGCACGATGATGTCCGGCGCATTGAGATCAAGCAGCCGCTTCAGGCGGTTGTTACGGTTGATCACACGACGGTATAGGTCGTTAAGATCCGAGGTCGCGAAGCGGCCGCCATCCAGCGGTACCAGCGGACGCAGGTCCGGCGGCAGCACGGGCAGCACTTCCATGACCATCCACGCCGGCGCATTGCCGGAGTGGTAGAAGGCTTCAAGCAGCTTAAGGCGCTTGGAGAGCTTCTTGATCTTGGTTTCAGAGTTGGTCTGCGGAATTTCTTCGCGCAGATGATTGATCTCTTCTTCCAGATCGATGTCTTTGAGCAATTCCTGAACGGCTTCGGCACCCATGCGGGCATCGAAGTCGTCACCGAACTCTTCCAGCGCTTCAAAATACTGCTCATCGTTCAACAGCTGACCACGCTCCAGCGTGGTCATGCCGGGATCAATCACCACAAAGCTCTCGAAGTAGAGCACGCGCTCGATATCACGCAGGGTCATATCGAGGAACATGCCGATACGCGACGGCAGCGACTTCAAAAACCAGATGTGAGCGACCGGCGAGGCA
Organism: Halovibrio sp. HP20-59; assembly: GCF_033052795.2. NCBI lineage: Bacteria > Pseudomonadati > Pseudomonadota > Gammaproteobacteria > Oceanospirillales > Halomonadaceae > Halovibrio > Halovibrio sp. HP20-59. The sequence goes on along the minus strand of NZ_JAWJUW020000012.1, from coordinate 99,218 downwards.
AGCTCGATGTGCCCCATGCGCTCACGACGCACGGCGGCTTTAGTCACTTCAACGCCACATTTCTCGCAAATAATGCCGCGGTGCTTCATGCGCTTGTACTTGCCGCACAGACACTCGTAGTCTTTCACCGGGCCGAAGATTTTGGCACAGAACAGACCATCCCGCTCCGGTTTAAAGGTACGGTAGTTGATGGTCTCAGGCTTCTTCACCTCGCCAAACGACCAGGAGCGAATCATGTCCGGCGACGCCAGGGTAATCTTGATCGCGTCGAACTCTTCGGACTGAGACTGCGATTTGAGTACTTTCACCAAATCTTTCATGGGACGGCTCCTAGCTCTCTAACTCGATATCGATGCCCAGCGAGCGGATTTCCTTCACGAGTACGTTGAAGGATTCCGGCATGCCTGCCTGCATGGTGTGGTCGCCATCCACGATGTTTTTGTACATCTTGGTGCGGCCTTCGACGTCGTCCGACTTGACGGTGAGCATCTCTTGTAGCGTATAAGCGGCACCGTAAGCTTCCAGCGCCCACACTTCCATCTCACCGAAGCGCTGACCACCGAATTGCGCCTTACCACCCAAGGGCTGCTGGGTCACCAGCGAGTAAGAACCGGTAGAACGTGCGTGCATCTTGTCGTCTACCAAGTGGTTAAGCTTCAGCATGTACATATAGCCAACGGTGACCGGACGATCAAAGGCGTCACCGGTACGGCCATCGAACAGGGCCATCTGGCCCGACTCGGGAATGTCAGCAAGCTTCAGCAGGTGCTTGATTTCGTGCTCTTTAGCACCGTCAAACACCGGCGTTGCCATCGGCACACCCGCTTTCAAGTTTTTCGCCAGGGCAATGACTTCGTCGTCGGTTAAGGAATCAATATCCTCGACGCGAGTGCCCGGCGTGTTGTACACCTGACCCAGGAAGTCACGGATCTCGGCGACTTGCTGACCGCGTGCATCGCGCAGCATGGCGTCGATTTTGACCCCTAAACCACGTGCCGCCATACCCAGGTGAGTTTCCAAAATCTGACCCACGTTCATACGCGACGGTACGCCCAGCGGGTTCAGCACCACGTCGACCGGCTCGCCCTTCTCGTCGAACGGCATGTCTTCGATAGGCATAATCGCCGAGATAACACCTTTGTTACCGTGACGCCCGGCCATCTTGTCACCCGGCTGGATGCGACGCTTAACCGCCATGTAGACTTTGACGATTTTTAGCACGCCCGGTGCGAGATCATCGCCCTGGGTCAGCTTGCGCTTCTTATCTTCGAAGCGCTCGTCCATCTCTTTGCGACGGATTTCCAGCTGTTCGTCGGCCTGAGCCAGCAGCTCATTAAACGACTCATCCTGCAAGCGCAGCTTGAACCACTGCTGACGCGGCAACTCATCCAGGTACGCTTCGTCGAGCACATCGCCTTTCTTGAGGTTCGGGCCGCCGTTAACTGCCTGGCCGTCCAGGGTACGCTTTAGACGCTCAAAGGTGGCGTCTTCGGCGATACGGTAAGTCTCTTGGAGATCCTTACGAACTTCGTCAAGCTGAATGCGCTCGATTGTCAGGGCGCGAGAGTCTTTCTCAACGCCGTCACGAGTAAACACCTGAACGTCGATGACCGTGCCTTTCATGCCGGTGGGGGCACGCAGGGAAGTGTCTTTAACGTCAGACGCTTTCTCGCCGAAGATGGCACGTAGCAGCTTCTCTTCAGGCGTCAGCTGGGTTTCACCCTTGGGCGTCACCTTACCGACCAAAATATCCCCTGGGCCGACTTCGGCACCAATGTAGACAACGCCCGCTTCGTCCAGTTTGGACAACGCCGACTCGCCTACGTTGGGAATATCAGAGGTAATCTCTTCTGAACCCAACTTGGTATCACGTGACACACAGGTAAGCTCCTGAATGTGAATCGTCGTGAAACGGTCTTCTTGGACCGCCCGCTCAGAAAGCAGGATGGAATCCTCGAAGTTGTAGCCGTTCCAGGGCATAAAGGCGATGCGCATGTTCTGACCCAGCGCCAAGTCGCCCATATCCACCGACGGGCCGTCGGCAAGAATATCGCCACGCGCCACGTTATCGCCAGGCCGCACGATGGGGCGCTGGTTCATACAGGTGTTCTGGTTCGAGCGGGTGTACTTGGTCAGGTTGTAGATATCCACCCCGGCTTCACCGCCGATGATTTCATCTTCATTAACCCGCACCACAACACGGCGTGCGTCAACCGAGTCAATCAGGCCACCACGACGCGCAACCGCACAGACACCGGAGTCACGGGCAACGAAGCGCTCCATGCCGGTACCCACCAATGGTTTCTCGGCACGCAGGGTCGGCACCGCCTGACGCTGCATGTTCGAACCCATCAAGGCGCGGTTGGCGTCATCGTGCTCAAGGAACGGAATCAACGCTGCGGCAACTGATACAACCTGACGCGGTGAGACATCCATCAGCGTCACTTGCTCAGGACGCATAAAGGTCGTTTCGCCACGGTGGCGCGCCTGCACCAGGTCGTCGCTTAGCTTATTGGACTCATCTACCGCCGCCGACGCCTGGGCGATAACAAAGTCGCCCTCTTCAATCGCCGAGAGGTGAACGATTTCATCCGTCAACTGGCGATCGACCACTTTCCGGTACGGCGTTTCTAAGAAACCGTAGCTGTTGGTGTGGCTGTAAGTCGCCAGGGAGTTAATCAGGCCGATGTTCGGGCCTTCCGGCGTTTCGATCGGGCACAGACGCCCGTAGTGCGTGGCGTGTACGTCACGCACTTCGAAGCCAGCGCGCTCACGGGTCAAACCACCGGGGCCGAGTGCGGACACACGACGCTTGTGGGTGACTTCCGAAAGCGGGTTGTTCTGATCCATAAACTGGGAAAGCTGGCTGGAACCAAAGAACTCTTTCACCGCTGCCGCGACCGGCTTGGCGTTGATCAAGTCTTGCGGCATCAGGCCTTCACTTTCCGCCATGGAAAGACGCTCTTTAACGGCACGCTCGACACGCACCAAGCCAACGCGGAACTGGTTTTCGGCCATCTCGCCAACGCAGCGAATACGGCGGTTACCCAGGTGATCGATATCATCAACGTCACCGAAGCCGTTACGGATGCTGATCAGCTCGCGCAGCACATCAAGAATGTCTTTACGATCCAAGACGCCGGAGCCTGTGTCAGTATCACGACGCAGGCGACGGTTGAACTTCATGCGGCCAACGCCCGACAGGTCGTAGCGGTCTTCAGAGAAGAACAGGTTGTTAAACAGCGTCTCAGCTGACTCTTTGGTCGGCGGCTCGCCAGGACGCATCATGCGGTAAATTTCGACCAGCGCTTCGAGAGCTGAATTAGTCGTATCCAGCTTCAAGGTGTCGGAAATGAACGAACCGCAGTCCAGGTCGTTGGTGTAGAGCGTTTCCACCAGGGTGATGCCACCCTGGGCCATACGCTCGAGTACTTCCGGCGTGATCTCGGTGTTGCACGGGCAGATCAGCTCACCGGTTTTAGAGTCAATTTGATCTTTGGCCAGCGTTTTGCCGAACAGGTATTCCATCGGCACGTCCAGACGCTCAATACCAGCTTTTTCAAGCTGACGAATGTGCTTCTGGGTAATCCGACGACCTTCTTCAACGATGACATTACCTTCGCCATCCTTGATGTCGAAAGTCGCCGTCTCACCGCGCAAACGCGACGGCACCAGCTCCACATAGAAACCGGATTTCTCAATGTGGAAGATACTGGTTTCAAAGAACTCGGCAAGAATCTCTTCGGTGTTCATCCCCAGCGCACGCATCAACACCGAGGCCGGTAGTTTACGGCGACGGTCGATACGCACAAAGACGTTGTCTTTAGGATCAAACTCGAAGTCTAACCAAGAGCCACGATAAGGAATCACGCGGGCTGAGTAGAGCAGCTTGCCCGACGAGTGGCTCTTGCCTTTGTCGTGATCAAAGAACACACCGGGTGAGCGGTGGAGCTGGGAAACGATAACCCGCTCAGTACCATTGATAACAAAGGTACCGTTCTCGGTCATCAGGGGGATCTCCCCCATGTAGACTTCCTGCTCTTTAATATCTTTGATTGCTTTGTTCGAGGAGTCGCGATCATAGATGATCAAGCGAACCTTGACGCGCAACGGGGCGGAATAAGTCACGCCGCGTAGCTGACATTCCTTAACATCGAACGCCGGCGTGCCGAAACGGTAGCTGACATACTCAAGCGCAGCGTTACCGGAGAAGCTCTCAATCGGAAACACGGACTTAAACGCCGCGTGCAGACCGACCTCGTGACGCTCGTCGGGCGAACGATCTTGCTGGAGGAAGTCGTAATAGGAATCAAGCTGGATCGCCAGCAAGTAAGGCACATCCATCACTTGGGGCAGTTTGCCGAAATCCTTGCGGATGCGTTTTTTCTCAGTATATGAGTAAGCCATCTGTATTCCCCAGCTTGTTCACCATGGGTGACCGATGCGTGGTCATCGCTGCCCGGCGGGCTTCGTCAGACACAGACAGCAAGCTCCTAAATCGGTAGCTCGCCGTCGAAAATCTAGCTCGATAACTCAGTCGTCGATAACACTGTAGTCGATAACACTATCTTTAATAACGCCATCTTCAATAACGCTTTTACGTTTCTGCCGTGGCTGCTCGTGGTAAGCAGCACTGCTGTTGTTCAATATCAACTACTGTCAACATCAGCTACAACAGAAAAAGGCCGGCAGCGGGATATCCCGCCGCCAGCCGTGGAAGCTTACGCAGCGCGTAAAGCCGTCCGCACAAGAATTACTTGAGCTCGACGCTTGCGCCTGCTTCTTCCAGCTTCGCTTTAGCTGCTTCAGCGTCGTCCTTGGACAGACCTTCTTTGATGGTCGCCGGAGCGCCGTCAACAGCACCTTTAGCTTCTTTCAAGCCAAGGCCAGTGATCTCACGAACCGCTTTGATCACGTTAACTTTCTTGTCGCCAGCAGCGGTCAGAACGACGTCAAACTCAGTCTGCTCTTCGGCTACTTCGCCGCCAGCAGCCGGACCAGCCACTACGGCCGCCGCTGCAGAAACGCCGAATTTCTCTTCCATTGCTTCGATCAGCTCGACAACTTCCATTACGGACATGTCGGCTACAGCATTGATGATATCGTCTTTAGACAGTGCCATTGTTTCATTCCTAACTTTGCGGGAGTCTCGTTCAGACGAGGACTCAGGATTCATTGCTCGGTTCAGGCAGTGCCCCGCCAATGCAGGTCACGCTGCCCACAAAAAGCACTGCTTACGCAGCTTCTGCTTCTTGCTTCTGGTCGCGTAGTGCGGCCAGAGTACGAACCAGCTTGCCAGCGGAGGCTTCTTTCATTACCGACATCAACTGAGCAATTGCTTCGTCGTAGGTCGGTAGGGTTGCCAGACGGTCGATGTCAGCAGCCGGAATCAGCTCACCTTCGTAGGCCAACGCTTTGACTTCGAAGTCTTTATCCGTTTTAGCAAACTCTTTGAACAGTCGAGCAGCAGCGCCCGGATGGTCAGTAGAGAAAGCCAACAGTGTCGGACCAACGAAGCTATCCATCAAGCACTCCCACTGAGTGCCTTCTAGAGCGCGGCGAGCCAGCGTGTTACGAACCACACGCAGCTCTACACCATTTTCGCGCGCCTGCTTGCGCAGATCGGTCATTTTACTAACCGTAACGCCGCGAGAATCAGCAACTACGACGGAGAGTGCGCCCTTGGCCGCTTCACTGATCTCGGCAACAATCGCTTTCTTGCCTTCAAGTGCTAGTGGCACAGTGATCACTCCTTCGTGCCGGAACCCAAGAAGGTCCCGGTGGTTACCATCTCCTCCCGCCTTTTATTGCTAAAGCCGTACTGCAAAAACTATCACAGCGGCAGCATTGCAAGGCGGGAAGCCTTGGGGATGGTGCTCACCAGAAAGCTGTTAAGCTAACCAACTGGCGGCCACACCATCTGCGCAGGCGCTCGATGAGCAATTAAGCCGCTCCCGACGATACAAAAACTAATTTAGCTATTGTATCGACAAAGTGCGGCACCTGCGGTCTTTGACGGCGCCCCGGCTGGCATAACGCTCAAACGGGGGACCGCAAAGTTTTGCTCGGTACTTCCTATCTTACCTTAAACCTAACGATCTTATGCCTTATGCGAAAGCAGAGTGATCGATGGTTAGACCCGGGCCCATGGTCGTGGACAAGGTCATTTTCTTAACATAAATACCCTTAGACGTGCTCGGCTTGAGACGCTTAAGGTCAGCAACTAGTGCTTCAAGGTTGCCGTGAATCGCGGCTACGTCGAAATCCACTTTACCCAAGGTAGTGTGGATAATGCCGTTTTTGTCGGTACGGAAGCGTACCTGACCCGCTTTGGCGTTTTTAACCGCTGTTGCCACATCAGGCGTAACGGTACCCACTTTCGGGTTTGGCATCAGGCCACGCGGACCTAGAATCTGGCCCAGCTGACCAACAACGCGCATAGCGTCTGGTGAAGCGATAACGACGTCAAAATCCATCACGCCTTTTTTCACTTGCTCAGCCAAGTCGTCCATACCCACGATGTCGGCGCCAGCTTCTTTAGCGGCATCAGCATTGGCACCCTGGGTGAAGACGGCAACGCGTACGTCTTTACCAGTACCGTTAGGCATGACGGTAGCGCCACGCACAACCTGATCGGATTTACGCGGGTCAACGCCCAGGTTAATAGCGACATCAACAGATTCTTTGAATTTAACAGTAGACAGCTCGGAGAGCAGCGCTACGGCTTCTTCAATAGAGTATGCTTTGTTGGTGTCTACTTTTTCGCGAATATTTTTCGCACGCTTAGACAGTTTAGCCATGATCAAAGACCCTCCACGTTTAGGCCCATGCTGCGAGCGCTGCCAGCAATGGTACGCACAGCGGCGTCAAGATTCGCGGCCGTCAAATCAGGCTCTTTCGTTTTAGCGATCTCTTCAAGCTGCTCACGCGTCACAGTACCAACCTTCTTCTTGTTCGGCTCGCCAGAACCCGACTTGATACCGGCGGCTTTTTTCAGCAGCACGGCAGCAGGTGCAGTTTTGGTGACGAACGTGAAGCTACGGTCAGAGTAGACAGTGATCACGACCGGCGTCGGCAAGCCCGGCTCAATTTCTTGAGTCGACGCGTTGAACGCCTTACAGAATTCCATGATGTTCACGCCGTGCTGACCCAGTGCTGGGCCTACCGGCGGACTTGGATTGGCTTTACCTGCAGCAACCTGCAGTTTGATGTAAGCCTGTACTTTCTTGGCCATTTTTATGCTCCAATTGGGTAATAGCGCCCGAAGGCTCCCCGGTACCAGCGAGACAACCGCTAGGTCATCTCACGCGAATCAAAACTTATTCTTTCTCAACTTGAGAGAATTCTAACTCAACAGGCGTTGAGCGCCCAAAGATCAGCACGCTGACATGCAGGCGACTCTTTTCATAATTCACTTCTTCGACAACGCCGTTGAAGTCGGCAAACGGACCGTCGACAACACGCACCGACTGACCCGGCTCAAACATTGTTTTGGGCCGCGGCTTGTCGGTGCCGTCTTTGACGCGCGCCAGAATGGCGTCGGCTTCGCGTGAAGTGATCGCAGCTGGCTTCTCTTTGGTGCCGCCAATAAAGCCCATTACACGCGGCGTCTCATTGACCAGATGCCATGTTTCGTCGGCCATTTCCATCTCGACCAAGACATAGCCGGGATAAAACTTACGCTCACTCTTGCGACGTTTGCCGTCACGCATTTCAACTACTTCTTCTGTCGGCACTAGAATCTCGCCAAAGCGATCTTCCATACCGTACATCTTCACGCGCTCAGTCAACGAACGCATAACCTGCTTTTCAAAGCCGGAATAAGCGTGGACGACGTACCAACGTTTGGACATGAAAACTCCTAACCAATGACGCCGGACATCGCCCAGCCAAGAAGAGTGTCGATCAACCACAGCATCAACCCCACCACGACCACAGCTGCCATTACAATAGCAGTGGTTTGGATGGTTTCGGCTCGGGTCGGCCATACAACGCGCTGAATCTCTTTCTTGGCGCTCATAGCAAGCTCTACTAAATCACGACCTTTGGTAGTGGTTAGCGCGATCAAACCTGCAATCACACACAACACCACCACACCAAGCACGCGGTAGAGCAGGCCAATATCGGCGAAATAGGTATTACCAACGATAGCAACGATAAGCAGCGCTACGACCGCCGCCCATTTGAGCCCGTCATGGCGCTTCTCTTGCACCTCGGCGCCATGTTTTACAGAACCAGGCTTCATAAAAACGAGACTCCTAAGGGTGCGGCGAACGATAAAAGAATTTTGAAAAAAGACATACCAACCTGGGGAAGGTTGGCAGGCCAGGAGGGAATCGAACCCCCAACCTGCGGTTTTGGAGACCGCTGCTCTGCCAATTGAGCTACTGGCCTGTATCGTCGTACTATTATTTACATCAACTTACTACATCTGCCGACAGGCGTTTTTTAATCGCCTATACAACAGCGGGCGTCATAATAGCGAACAAACACGCTTCTGACAACCCCTTCCCACGCCCGAAAACGGCTAACGCCGCCGATCGCAGAGACAAAAAAAGCGAGCATCGCTCGCTTGATTCGCAATATGGAGCTCATGGACGGAATTGAACCGTCGACCTCACCCTTACCAAGGGTGTGCTCTACCCCTGAGCTACATGAGCCAAACACATCAACTGGAGCGGGCGGCGGGAATCGAACCCGCACCATCAGCTTGGAAGGCTGAGGTTCTACCGTTGAACTACGCCCGCAAACCCTGCCAAAAATGACAATCCGCTACGCGCTGCCCTATAGCTCTACTTACAAAAAAGCTACCAATCGTAGACCAAGCCCGCTACCGGCTTTTCATTTAACAGCACCGACAACAATCGCTGCTGCTTAATTCTGGTGGAGAGGGAAGGATTCGAACCTTCGAAGCTTTCGCGGCAGATTTACAGTCTGCTCCCTTTGGCCACTCGGGAACCTCTCCAACTGTGGCGGCACATTATGCCAGCCTCCAAAATGGTGTCAAGCACGATATTAACTTAATTTATCGCAACTTGCGATGCTTTTGCATCTACTGCCCGCCTTGGAACGCGCTGCATTCTGTCAAAGCAGCATTGAGAATGCAAGTCCTGCGCGAATCTTTTCTAGCGACACCGGTTCCGGAACGCGTGGCGCGCCGGACATTTTGCCCGCACGCTCAGCGAAGGTCATTGGAAAGCACGCCTCTAAACCACCGTAGACCATATCGGGCCATACTGCGTGGGGCACCTGCACCCCCCGCGAGACTACCCGCGCATCGCCGCCGGTCAACAGCATTGGCAGCGCCACGCTTTCCTGATCGCACACTTCACTATAGATGCGGTTAATGGCACTCACAGCGGCCATGTAAATGCCGTGATTGACCGCGTCAACGGTGCGACGTCCCGGCTCTAACAGCTCGTCGGCTTCACTTTCGGGATCGATGGCCACGTTACGGGTACCAAGCTTTAAGCTCTCTTTCATCAGGCGAAGACCGGGGATAATAAAGCCACCCAGGTGCTGGCCGCCTGGCAGCACAAAGTCAATGGTAATCGCGCTACCGCAATCCACGGCGCAGCAGCCGCCCGCTAGCTGGTATCCCGCCAGCGCTCCCATCCAACGGTCAACGCCAAGCCGCCACGGCTCTTGATAGCCGTTAACCACACCCAGCGCCTCGTGGGTCGAGTGCGCTACGTGCACATGGCGCACCCGCCGACGCAGCAACGCGACCGTCTCTTCCAGCACCGCCGCCCTTGCGACGCTGGATATGCGCACCGCCTCCACCACATCAAGGTCGGGAATATCGGCACCTGGACGCCACTCTTCTCGGGTCCATACCGCCCCGCGGGAACGTATCTCGCTACTCTCGGCATCTTTAAGCCGCCATTTAGACAGCGTGTTGCCGACATCCAGATCCAGAATCATAAACGCCTACGTACGCTGATCTCACCGCCGGCTAGGCGTCGCGAGTGACCATTTTCGGCAACCCAAAGGTTACCACTCTCATCCACTTCCCCGGCGACGGCATCGCTGGTCTGCTGGCCTTGCATCACCCGAATCGGCAAACCGGCATACGCATGGCGCTGGTTCCAAGCATCGCGCCAGGCACTAAAGCCGTCCTGCTCAAAGTTCGCTAGCATGGCCAGCAACCCTGCGACCATCTCGGATGCCAACTGATTACGCGAGATATCCGGCAGTCGCTCGAAAAGCGCCGCGACGGGCTGGTCAATAGCAGCTCGCTGGGCAGCAGGTAACCACAGGTTCATGCCGATACCGATGACGACTTCGCAAGGGCCTGCGGCATCCCCGGTCACTTCGATAAGAATACCCGCAAGCTTGCCTAACTCGTCGCCTGGATCATTGCCCTGCTCAGAAAGCAGGATATCATTAGGCCACTTGAGTTTGGGTGCCACGCCGTGCTGCTCCAATATCTGCGCCACCACAACGCCTACCGCAAGACTCAAGCCTTCCAGCACTGCGATGCCCGACTCAAAGCGCCAGCCCAGCGAGAGCATCAAACTCTGCCCCCAAGGCGTCGACCAGACGCGCCCACGCCGCCCGCGTCCCGCTGTCTGCAGCTCCACCAGACAAACTTCGCCATGCCCGGCGCCCTGCTCAAAGCGCTGACGCAGGTACGCGTTACTTGAAGGCAGCTGATCCTCGACAAACAGGCGGGTAAGATAGTGGCGAGCCTGGGCAGGCAACTGCGCGACGATTTGCGCACCCTCCAAAGGCTCCAGGCGCTGCGAAAGCTGATAGCCGCGGCCTTTAACAGCAACTACCTCGACACCTAATGCTTCGAGTTTTTTTAACTGCTTCCACACCGCCGCACGAGAAATACCCAGCGCTTCACCCAGCTGCTCGCCAGAGTGAACCTCGCCATCGCTTAACAAACGCATCAGGTTGCCGATGGTCATGCTCCTGCCCCAGTAGGAAAAGCGCTAGTCTAGCGGATGGAGGTTCGCTGAGAAAACTTTCCTGAGCGAGACCAAGGTCGATATACGCACCAGTAATATCAGCGAAGCCTTTGACATGGTAGAATAACCGCTGGACGCAAGCCCTGAGCCAAGATGGTCGGCAATTGCCAGCCCTTGCGACCCGCATTTTCCGACCCGTGGACAAACGGGTGTTCACAAGAGTTCTCTCTCAGCATGCAAAACCAGCAAAACTCCAGCGCGGTTAATAACCTGCGCAACGTCGCGATCATAGCCCACGTTGACCATGGTAAAACCACACTGGTCGACAAACTCCTGAGCCAGTCCGGCACTCTTGACCGTAAAGCAGAAGGTCAAGACCGCATCATGGACTCAAGCGATCAGGAAAAAGAGCGTGGCATTACCATTCTGGCCAAGAACACGGCCATTCAATGGCAAGACAGCCAGGGTAACGGCTACCACATCAACATCGTGGATACGCCAGGACACGCCGATTTCGGTGGCGAAGTTGAGCGCGTTATGTCCATGGTCGATTCGGTGCTACTGCTCGTAGACGCCGTTGATGGCCCGATGCCGCAAACTCGCTTCGTGACCCAAAAAGCGTTCGCTCAAGGTCTCAAGCCGATTGTGGTCGTCAATAAAATTGACCGTCCCGGCGCTCGCCCTGACTGGGTAATCGACCAGATTTTTGATCTGTTCGACAATCTGGGCGCGTCCGACGAACAGCTCGATTTCCCGATCATCTACTGCTCTGCCCTCAACGGCATTGCCGGTATGGATCCTGAAGAGCTGGCCGAGAACATGGATCCTATGTTCCAGGCTATCGTCGATATCGTCGAGCCGCCGCAGGTTGAGCTTAACGGCCCCTTCCAGATGCAGATATCAGCACTGGATTACAACAGCTACGTAGGCGTTATCGGCCTGGGTCGCATCAAGCGTGGTGCGGTGAAACCCAACCAGCAGGTGTCGATCATCGGCGTTGATGGCAACGTGCGTAAAGGCAAAATCGGTCAGGTCATGACCCATATGGGCCTTGAGCGCGTGCAGACCAACGAAGCCACCGCGGGCGACATCGTCTGTGTTACCGGCATCGACGATCTGTCGATTTCGGATACGCTATGCGATCCGGCCAAGGTCGAAGCGCTGCCACCGCTTTCCGTTGACGAACCGACCGTTTCAATGACCTTCCAGGTCAACGATTCGCCGTTCGCCGGTAAAGACGGCAAGTTCGTGACCAGCCGCAACATCAAGGACCGCCTTGATCAAGAGCTGATTCACAACGTGGCACTACGCGTTGAAGAAGGCGAAACGCCCGAGAAGTTCAAGGTATCTGGTCGTGGCGAGCTGCACCTTTCAGTGCTGATCGAAACCATGCGCCGCGAAGGCTTTGAGCTGGCGGTGGGTCGCCCGGAAGTGATCATCAAAGAGGTCGACGGCGAGAAGCAGGAGCCCTACGAAGAAGTCATCATCGACTGTGAAGAGCAGCACCAGGGCTCGATCATGGAAGAGCTGGGCTACCGTAAAGGTGAGATGACCAACATGCTGCCGGACGGTAAAGGACGGGTTCGCCTGGACTTCATCATTCCTGCTCGCGGCTTGATTGGTTTCCGCGGTCAGTTTTTGACCCTGACCTCAGGCACCGGCATTCTGACCAGCCGCTTTGATCACTACGGCCCGCTGAAGCCTGACGCCTCTATCGAGCGTCGTAACGGCGTGCTGGTTTCGATGGTTGACGGCAAGGCCCTGGCCTACGCACTTTTCGCCCTTCAAGAACGCGGCAAGCTGATTATCGACCACGCTACCGAAGTTTACGAAGGCATGCTGATCGGCATCAACAACCGTGCTAACGATATGGTGGTTAACCCCACTAAGGGCAAGAAGCTCGACAACATGCGCTCCACCGGTAACGATGAGAACATCGTGCTAACGCCGCCGATTAAGTTCTCGCTGGAGCAGGCGATCGAGTTTCTCGACTCCGACGAACTCGTCGAAGTGACGCCGTCGCATATCCGCCTGCGCAAAAAACTGCTCAAAGAGACCGAGCGTAAGCGCTATAGCAAGAAGTAGCCCGCTTAGAGCAGTGAGTCCCTTGAAAACCCGCGCAAGCGGGTTTTTTTGTATCAAGCCACCAACTCAGCCGCCTCGTCATTAAATCAGCAACGCTGCCAAGCTCCCCACTTAACGCAGCCTAAACGCTATGATGCTGGAAAGACCGAGCGTTATATCGCAAAGTGGCGTTATCTTTAGCGCGTTTAAAACGCGCTAGCGTCGCTATATTCATACATACGTTTGATACTCGTACCCATGTTTGGATATTCGCCTTCATCCTGATACCCAACCACGGACATTCTTACCCATGAGCGGTCATAACGTCTGGACGCATAAAGGCACTTTTCTTCTTGCCGCGGTTGGCTCCGCCGTCGGCTTGGGGAATTTGTGGCGCTTCCCCTACCTCACCGGTGAAAACGGCGGCGGTGCTTTTATCTTGGTCTACGCATTGACGATTTTTGCCGTCGGCATCCCGATTCTGATTGCCGAGATCATGCTGGGGCGCACCAGCCGTCAGAGCCCGATTATGGGTATGCGGCACCTGACCAAAACCCACGGCACCTCTCGCGCCTGGGAAACGATCGGCTGGTTGGGGGCCGCCTCGGCATTTTTGATTTTAAGCTTTTACTCGGTGATCGCCGGGTGGGCAATTCACTACACTTGGTTAATGCTGACCGGCTCCCTGGTCGGCGCCGACGCGCAAACCATTGGCACTGGCTTTGATGCCCTGCTGGCCTCCCCCGGCTTAATGACGCTCTATCACACCCTGTTCATTGCCGCATCCGCGGTGATTGTTGGCATGGGCATTCATAAAGGCATCGAAGCGGGCCTGCGCATTTTGATGCCTGCGCTCTTTGGGATTCTGCTCGTGGTGCTGGCCTATAGCGTGGTAAACGGCGATGTAGGCGCTGCCGCCAGCTTCCTGTTTACCTTTAATATCGCCGACCTCAGCCTTGAAGGCTGGCTACAGGCCATGGGGCAGTCATTCTTCACGCTGAGCTTGGGTATGGGCGCGATTATGGCGTACGGCGCCTATATGCCCAGCAACGTATCACTGACCCGCACCGCCTTTGCGGTCGCCGTCGTCGATACTGCCGTGGCGATGGTCGCGGGTTTGGCCATTTTTGCCCTGGTGTTTGGCGCTGGCCTGGAAACCGGCCAAGGCCCTGGGCTGATGTTTGTGACACTTCCGCTGGCGTTTGCCGAGATGCCGTTTGGCGCTTTAGTTGGTGGGGTGTTCTTTATTTTGGTGCTCGGCGCGGCTCTCAGCTCCGCCATTTCGCTGATTGAGCCTGTTGCGGCATTTCTGGTGGAACGCTTTGATATGACCCGCCCGCAGGCGGTGACGATTATGGTGATTGCAGCCTGGGCAATGGGTTTACTAACCGTGGTTAGCTTTAACATTTGGGCCGAGGGGACGATATTCCACACCCTGTTTGGTCGCAGTGCGTTTGAGTTTATCGAGCTACTGACCAATATCTTTATGCCGGTGGGCGGCTTGTTAATCGCACTGTTTGCGGGCTGGGCGCTGACGCAAAGCGAAGTGATGAAAGAACTGGGCAGCAGCGTCACTTGGTTTAAATTCTGGCGGTTTCTGGTGCGCTTTGTGGCCCCCGCCGCCGTGGCCTTTGTGTTTTTGCGCACCATTCCGCTGGTAGAGGGTTACCTAGTCCCTACCCTTGGCGCGCTGATGATTATCGGCGCTTTTGCTGCCAGCCAGCGGTGGCTGAAAAAACCGTAGCAACAAACCTTTAATACGCATTCACAGGCGGCTGATCGGCCGCTTGTGTCGCGTGGAGACAGCGTATGACCCCCCTCATTGATGTACAGCGAGTCAACAAAGCATTCGGCGGCCTACAGGTAATTAACGACTGCTCCATCCAGGTAGAGAAAGGCTCAATTACCGGCATGATTGGCCCCAACGGCGCGGGCAAATCGACCCTGTTCAACCTTATTGCTGGCTCCTTGGCACCCGATAGCGGCCGCGTCCTGCTCGATGGTGAGGACATTACCCTGCTCAGCCCCGACCAGCGCTTTCATCGCGGCTTACTGCGCACCTTTCAAATCGCCCACGAGTTTAGCCAGATGAGCGCGCTGGAAAACTTGATGATGGTGCCGCCCAAGCAAGCTGGTGAAGACCTGTTCAGTGCCTGGCTAAAGCCTGGCAAGGTGCAGCGGGAAGAGGCCGAGGTGCGCCGCCGCGCCCTGGAGGTGATTGACTTCGTCGGCCTGCACCACGTGCGCAATGAATTAGCCGGTAATTTGTCCGGAGGCCAGAAGAAGCTACTGGAGCTTGGCCGCACCATGATGACCGATGCCAAGGTGGTACTGTTAGATGAAATCGCCGCCGGGGTAAACCGCACCTTGCTGGGTGATTTGATCAGCAATATCGAGCGGCTCAACCGTGAAATGGGTTACACCTTCCTGGTCATTGAGCACGATATGGAAATGATAGCCCGCCTGTGCGACCCAGTGATCGTGCTGGCTCAAGGCAGCGTGATGGTCCAGGGGCACATCAACGACATCCAGAATAATCCCGAAGTTATTGAAGCGTACTTTGGCACCGACGCCGCTTGAAGGTGACGCTTACTCTACCTGCTGTTAACTACCATGATGTCGCTATCAGGCGACCTTGCTGAGATATTTTTCTTATGCCTTTAATCGACGCTCGCGACGTGCACGGCGGCTATGGCGGCATGAATATCCTTAACGGGGTAAACATGACGCTAGAAGCCAATGAGGTCGGGGTTATCGTTGGCCCCAACGGCGCCGGTAAATCTACCATGCTAAAAGCCATTTTCGGCCTGCTGCATGTCAATCAGGGCGAGATACTGCTGAACGGCCAGCCGATTCAAAACTTACCTCCCAACCAGTTAGTGCAGCGGGGCATGGGCTTTATCCCCCAGGAGAAGAACGTTTTCCCCAGCCTTTCGGTGCAGGAAAACCTCGAAATGGGTGCCTTTTTAAAGCCGCAAAACGTCAAGCGCATGCTCGCTCAGGTGTATGAGTTCTTCCCACCGCTGTATGAAAAACGCCGCCAGCCAGCAGGTGAGCTCTCCGGCGGTCAACGCCAGATGGTCGCCATGGGACGCGCCTTGATGGCCGAACCCAGCTTGTTGTTGCTTGACGAACCGACCGCGGGGCTGTCGCCGCTGTATATGAATGAGATATTTGACCGCGTCAAACAGATCAACGCCGCCGGCGTAGGCATTTTGATGGTGGAACAGAACGCCAAACAGGCACTCGCGATAGCCGACAAAGGCTTTGTGCTGGCTGCTGGCCAAAACCGCTTTACCGACACTGGGGCGACACTGCTCGCCGACCCTGATGTCGCCAAAAGCTTTTTGGGCGGCTAGCCCTAGGAGATATACGTGAACGAACTGGTTTTTTTCATCAATAATGTGGTGATTTCGGGCAGCGTGAGCGGCTCTATTTATGCCATCGGGGCGGTTGGCGTGACGCTGGTCTTCAGCATTATGCGCTTTGCCCACTTCGCCCACGCCGACGTAATGACCTTTGGTGCCTTTATGGTGCTACTGCTGACCACGGCATTTCCGGCAGCGGGCGCCAGCATCGGCGTACCCACCGCTTTGTTGATGCTGCCACTGGCGATGTTGCTCACTGCCGGCCTGGCCGTAGGTATTGACAAGCTGTTCTACAAACCGCTGCGGGCCCATGGGGTACAGCCCATCGTGCTGGTGATTGGCTCGCTGGGGGTCACCTTGATTCTGCAGGGCTTAATTCGCCTCTTTTCGGGCACCGGCGGGCAGAGTTTATATGTCGATGACCGTAAAGAGATCTTCCGGCTGGCGCTGCCCTTTGAGGGCGTCCGGGCGCCTATCGTGGTCACCGAGCCGCAGATTTACCTGTTTGTGATTACGATTGTCGCCGTCGTTGCACTACATCTATTTCTCAATCGTTCGCGGTTAGGCAAGGCGATGCGCGCCATGTCAGACAATCCGGAGCTCGCCCAGGCATCGGGTATCAACACCAATACCATTGTGGCGGTGACTTGGATGATTGCCGGAGCGCTGGCGGCGATTGCGGGAACGCTGCTCTCCCTGGATGTCACCTTTAAACCCGATTTAAGCTTCTTCCTGCTGCTGCCCATTTTCGCCGCCGCCATTGTCGGCGGCGTTGGTCACCCTTACGGCGCCATTGCCGGTGGCTTTGTGGTCGGCTTTGCCGAAACCCTGGCGGTATTCAACTGGAACGTACTGCTGCGCCCCTTCAGCGATAGCCTGCCCGCCTGGCTGGAACTACCGTCGAACCTCGCCTTCGTGGGTACCGAGTACAAAATTGTGGTGCCGTTTTTCATTCTGGTGGCCATTCTGGTGTGGCGCCCCACCGGACTCTTTAAGGGCAAGGTGATTTCATGAGCCATTCACCCAACACACGCGATCCTAACGACACCCCTCAAGACGCCACCCAAACGCGGCGCTTTCCACTGCGCGAGCTGGTTTTATTTGGCCTACTGCTGGTGGCTATCTTGGCGGTTTACGCCATCATGGGCGCTGCCTATAGCACGCGCATGTTAGTAGAAGCCGCCTGCTACGCCATTCTTGCTTTGGGGTTAACCATTCAGTGGGGCTATGCGGGGCAGTTCAACGCCGGGGTCATGGGCTTTGTCGCCCTGGGCGGCTTCTGTGCGATGTTCTTCAGCGTGCCGGTTAACGATGCCTTCTGGGGCACCGCGTTGCCTGGCGAATTTGGCCTTGTGTTGCTGTATGTTGCTGCCGCCGTCTTGCTTATCGTTGGCGCCAGCAAACTGGATCGCCTGGGCGTGCCCAGGCCTCTGCGTACGTTTATCACGGTGGTGCTGGGCGTGGTGCTTTACCTGGTGGTGATTAGCCAGCTGCGCGAGGTCACTGAGGCGATTGAAAATCAGGCCGGCTTTGTCGGTGGCCTGGGCTTACCGCCCTGGGTCGGCTGGATTGTCGGGGGCGCCTTGGCCGGTGGCGTTGGCTACTTTATTGGCCATATCTGTTTAGGTTTACGCAGCGACTACCTGGCCATTGCCACCCTGGGCATAGCTGAAATCATTAAAGCGTTTTTGAAAAACTCTGACTGGCTTACCCGCGGCACTGCCACCGTTTCTCCGCTACCCTGGCCCACACCGGGGCCTGCCGAACTGGGGTTTACGCTCTCCCGGGCTATTTACCTTTCGTTTACCGCGGTGATCATTGCAGTCATCTTCTTTCTGCTCAATCGCGCCTACAACGCCCCCTGGGGCCGTATGATCCGGGCGATTCGCGATAACGAAGTGTCTGCAGCCGCGATGGGTAAAGACATCAATAAACGGCGTTTGGAAATCTTCGTGCTGGGCTGCATTTTGATGGGCATCGGCGGCGGCATACTGGGCACTTTTAACAGCCTCTTTGATCCGCAAGGCTACCTACCGCTTAACCATACCTTCCTGGTGTTGGTGATGGTGATTCTGGGTGGGCCGGGCAATAACCTGGGCACTATTTTTGGTGCCGTGGCGGTGTATATCATCTGGATTATGTCGGAGCCCCTGGCGCTGTTCTTAATGCAACTAGCGGTGGCGTTTGGGGAAGGCGCTTTCGGTTGGGATGCCCCTAGCAATATGGATAGTCGCGCCCTGCAGGCACGGGTGCTGGTGATTGGCTTATTGATCACCATGGTGCTGCGCTTCGCGCCCAAAGGGCTGCTGCCCGAGAAGATCAAAAGCCACAGCTGATCTTCTCAACTGCTGAGCCATAAAAAATGCCCGACTGGTAATAGTCGGGCATTGTTGTGTTTAGTGCCACTAGTCGGTCGAAACAACCCTATGCGGGGGCGCTGTGAACCCATCCATGGGCGCTACTTTCGCCATCCTTGGCGAAAGACCCCCGCTACGGGTTGATTCCGCCCTTAGCTCAAGCTAACTGAACTAATGGCATTGCTCTCTTAAAGATCAACCAATCCTTTGCTGGTGAAAGTACCGTCTTCGACGACCATTTCCACCACCACGCCGGGCACATCGCCGTTATCATCAAACTCATGCGAGCCGGAGGCGCCTTCGTAGTTGATCTCGGTGCCTGCTGCAATTAGCTCAACCGCCTTTTCCCACTCGCCGGGCAAAATGACCTCGCCGGGGGCGCTAGAGACGCTGCGCAGTGCTTCAGAGAGCCCTTCACGTTCGGCACTACCGTTTTGCTCAATCGCCAGCGCTACCAGAAAAGCGGCGTCGTAGGCTTGGGCGGCAAATACCGCACTCGGGTCTAGATCAGCAGCTTCGGCGGCTTCGATAAACATATCGGTGCCGGGCAGATCAGGACTACCTGGGCGCGTGGCGATCATGCCATCCAGCACATCCGCACCAATGGCCTCAATCAGGCTATCGCCAACCATGCCGTCGGCGCCAACGTACTGGGTGAACATGCCGCTTTCATAGGCTTGGCGCAACACCGTCTGACCCGACGTATCGGCGTAGGCAAGCACGACGAGGGTCTCTACGCCACTCACCGACAACGAGCCTAGCTCAGAGCGATAATCCGCGCGGTTGTCTTCGTGAGCAAGACTTTCGGCAATCTCGCCGCCGCCCGCTTCAAAAGCTGCGCTAAAGGCGTCAGAAAGCCCCTGACCGTAATCATTGTTGACGTAGGTGACCGCTACCGAATCGATGCCTTTTTCCAACAACAGTTTTGCCAGCATTTCCCCCTGGAAGGCATCGGACGGCACGGTACGGAAGACGAGATCATTATCGTCCAGCTCAGATACCGCAGGGGCCGTGGAAGCGGGCGATACCATCAACACACCACCGGGAATGGCGGCGTTGTTGGCCGCCGCAATGGTCGCACCGGTACACAGTGCACCGACAATCGCGGTGACATTTTCGGAGTTCACCAAGCGGTCAGCAGCATTAGAGGCAGCTGAGGCATCGGAGCAGGTGGTATCGCCGGTGGGCATCGTCAGCGTTTCGCCATCTAAAATGCCGCCCTGCTCATTGATCTGCTCAACGGCTAGCTGGGCCCCTGCGAAAATGGCGGGGGTCAGGCTTTCAATCCCGCCCGTGAAACCGCCCAAAAAACCCACTTTGACCTCCGCCTGAGCGAAGCTGGTCATTGCCAAGGTTGAGGCCGCCACCGCGGTGGCTAGTACACGCTTATTGATCATGTTATGTGTCGCTCCCAGTGAGTGAAAATCTGTCTATTTTTTTAGTCTGCCCCAGCGGACAATCGTTAAGGCTGCTACTAATCTGGAACTGGAAAGGCAAAAACACAAGTCTATGTTGCTAACGCTTGTCTTCTTCCTCTAAGCGTTGCCTGCGTTCAGCGATCTGTTTTTGGTTGCGTTTATGGCGATAAAGACGCACCAACGCAATTCCTATCGCCGTCGCCAGCATGGCGGCCAACACAACACCCTGCCAGGGGCGTGCTGCGTTACCCATCACGGTTTCCAGGGCAATGATCAGGGTTAAACCAATCGCTTGGGAGCCGATCGCAAGCGCGCGCAGTTTATCGAAAGCGGGTGGGGGCATAACGTCTCCGTAATTGTCAGCTCGCATGGTATGGTCTGCCAGTGTAACGGCTTAACGCGAAGCTTATTAAACGGGAAAGCTAATTAGATACTTAATTGGAACATTAACTGGAACCCCATGAACGCCATTGCCCTCGGCCCGCTTTTGATTTCATTACCGCGCCTCTACGCTATCGGTTGCGCGCTGTTGCTACTGCTCTGCGCGCGCTTTTTGTTAGGGCTGCCACGCCCAACTCAGCAGCGCTGGTTTAGCGGACTTATCATTGTGTGGTTGGTCGGCGCCCGGGTGGGCCATGTCGTACTCAACCTGGATAGCTACAGCGCTACGCCGCTGGAAGCGCTCAAAGTCTGGCAGCCCGGCTACCACGGCCTGTGGGGGCTCGCTGCTGGCCTAGTCTGGACGGCCTGGGCGCTGCGGGCGCGGCTATTAGCCATGGGCGGCGCCATGGCCATGCTCGTCGCCGCTTCCAGCCTGTGGCTGGTGCTTCTCACCTTGGCGCCCTTGGGCAATGACTTCGCCGTTAAAACTCTGCCCGAGGTCACCCTTGAGGACACTGAAGGACAGCAGGTATATCTCCCATCGCTGGCCGAAGGCGGCGATTTGGTTATCGTCAATCTATGGGCCACCTGGTGCCCGCCCTGCCTGCGCGAAATGCCGCTGCTTGAAGAGGTTGCCCAGCGCGAGGGCGTCAACGTAGTGGTTGCCAACCAGGGCGAAGACCTGCTGCCCATTGTGCGCTATCTGGACGAGCAGCAGCTTGAGTTTCGCTATGCGCTGCGAGACCCCGGCCAGCAGCTAATGGCGCTTTTTCAAGCGCCGGGGTTGCCTACCACCGTGCTGTTTGACGGCCAGGGCAACACCCTCGATGTGCACGTAGGCGAGCTAACCCGCGCCCACCTGGATCGCTGGTTAGCCGATTGATGCCGATACTCCTTAATCCCTCCGCGGCTTTGCGTTAGAATCCCCCGCCCTGTTTGCCGTCGGCGCTCCCCTACCGACGGCTTACGACCCGTTTTGCAGACTTCTCCGAGGCATCATGAGCGATTTTTCTCCCGGCCAACGCTGGATTAGCGACGGCGAAGCTGAGCTTGGGCTTGGCACCGTGCTTAACTGCGACGCCCGTAGCGTTACCATTTTGTTCAGTGCCAGTCAGGAAACGCGTACCTACAATACCCGTCAGGCCCCACTGACCCGAGTGATGTTCGGCAGCGGTGACCGCGTGCTCTCCGCCGATGGCTGGCAAATGGTGGTCGATGACAGCAAAGTGTCCGACGGCCTGATTACCTATATCGGTGAAGATAGCCAAGGCAACCCGCGCGAGCTGCCCGAGACCAAGCTCGCCGATACCATGCAGTTCGACCAAGCGCGCGATCGTTTGTTGACCGGCCAAGTGGATCGCAATGACTGGTTTGACCTGCGTTTTCGCACGCTGCACCACTTTCAACGTATTGAGCAGCACAGCGCATTGGGCTTTTCCGGGCCGCGCATCGACCTGATCCCCCACCAGCTCTACATTGCCGACGAGGTTTCCCATCGCCACGCCCCGCGCGTGTTGTTGGCGGACGAAGTGGGCCTGGGTAAAACCATCGAAGCGGGGCTGATCCTACACCGGCTGCTGCTCACCGGTCGCGCCGAGCGCGCGCTGATCTTGGTCCCCGACAGCCTCACCCATCAATGGCTGGTCGAGCTGCTGCGGCGTTTCTCGCTCAACGTCTCGCTGTTAGATGAAACCCAAAGCCAGGCCCACGGCAGCGACAACCCGTTTGAGAGCGCCCAGCTCGTGCTGGCGAGCCAAGGCTGGCTATTTGCCAACCCCCAGCGTCAGGAGCAAGCGCTGGCCAGCCAGTTCGATATGCTCATCGTTGACGAAGCCCACCACCTCGATTGGAGCGAGGAAGGCAGCGGCCCCGGTTATCGATGTGTCGAGCAGCTTTCGGCGGTGATTCCGGGTCTGCTGCTGCTCACCGCCACGCCTGAGCAGATGGGCATTAACAGCCACTTTGCCCGCTTGCGCTTGCTGGACCGCGAGCGCTACCACGACCTTGAGCGTTTCAAAGCGGAAGAGAGCCACTACACCGAGGTAGCCAGCGCCATTGATGCCTTAGCGTCGCTGCCGGGCGACGCTGACGCCCGCGCCCGAGTATCTGCCGTGGCCGATGACCGCGACAGTCAGGCCCTGCTGGCCACGCTATGCAATAGCGAAGCCAGCCAAGCGCAGCAGGACACCGCCCGCGCCCAGCTGAGCGAAGCGCTGCTTGACCGCCACGGCACCGGCCGGGTGATGTTTCGTAACAGTCGCCGCCACGTCGGCGGCTTCCCCGAGCGGCGCTTGCACTTAGTACCACTCGCGCTGCCGCCCGCCTATCGGCGTATCGTGCGCCGCCTTGAGCGCGACGACGATTACCTTGATGAGCTGTTGATCGAGACAGGCATGGATCACCCCGACGTGCTGATCTATCCAGATGCAGCCTATCGCGAACTTAGTGATGACCCGCTCAATAGCGAACCCTGGTGGCACATTGACCCGCGGGTTAACTGGCTGCTGGAAAAGCTCAGCGACGACAGCGAGAGCGGTTTCGCCAACGACAAAGTGCTGGTCATTGCGCACCACCGGGAGACCGCCGAAGGGCTTGCCGAAGGGCTACGGGTGTTGGGTGGCTACCATGCACCGGTGTTCCACGAAGACCTCTCCCTGATCGAGCGTGACCGCGCGGCGGCGGCATTTGCCGACGATGAAGACGGGGCCCAAGTGCTGGTGTGTTCAGAGATTGGTTCTGAGGGGCGTAACTTCCAGTTCTGTCGGCACCTGGTGATGTTCGATATGCCCCAGCACCCGGATCAGCTTGAACAGCGCATCGGCCGCCTCGACCGCATCGGTCAGCGCAACGCCATTGAGCTGCATATTCCCACCTTCGAAGGCAGCCCAGGTCAACGTCTGTTGCGTTGGTACCACGAAGGCATGGACGCCTTCAGCGCGCCCCACGGGGTCGGCAGTGACCTGTTTGAAGCCTTTGGCGACGCCCTGGCCGACGCCCTGCTAGATGACGAAGCCCTTGACGAGATCATCGCCGAAACCCGCACGATGTTTAGCGCCAAGTTGGCGGAACACGATGCGGGACGCAACCGGCTGCTAGAGCTCAACGCCTGCCGCCCTGCGCGGGCCCAGCAGGTGATCGACGCCGTTCGCGAGCTCGATGAGGACACTGCCCTGCCGCGCTACATTGAGCGGGCACTGGATATTTTCGGTGTAGATAGCCAGGAAATTGGTAAAGGGCTTATCCACCTAAAGCCCAGCCAACATATGTTGGACGGCTTACCCGGCCTGGTTAAAGGCGAAGAGGGCTTTACCGCTACCTACAGCCGCGCCCAGGCACTGGCCCGGGATGATGTTCAGCGACTTTCTTGGGAGCACCCGCTGATACGCGAAATGATGGGCCGCGTGTTGGATGGCACCATGGGCAATTCGGCGCTAGCGCTGCTGCGTCACGATGCCATTCCCAGTGGCCGGTTGATGGCCGAGCTGGTATTTCGCACCCATTGTCCGGCACCCAAAAAGCTGCACCTTAATCGCTTCTTGCCGCCCACCGCCGTGCGCGTGTTACTGGATGAATCAGGCGCCAACTTGACCAGCAAGATCTCCTTCACCGGCCTGGGTAAAAATCTGCAGAAGGTCAATAAATCGCTGGCGCGAGATTTGATCAAAAGCCGCCACGACCAGCTGCGTCAGCTGCTCACCCAGGGCGAAGGCGAGGCCGAGCGCCAGCTGCCCAGCATTGTCGAAAACGCCGAAGTGCAAATGCGCACTCATCTGGACGCCGAAATTGCCCGCTTAACCGCCTTGGCCGAACACAACCCGGCGGTACGCAGTGCGGAAATCGACGCCCTGAAGGATGAGCGAAAGGCGCTTAGCGAAGCGATTGAAAACACCCGCCTGCGGCTTGATTCAGTGCGGGTGATTATCACCGTCGATGCTGATCGCTAGGCTGAGATTGCTAAAGAATGGCCTCAAGCGCCTTATCGAGCGTGGGATACTGAAATTCAAATCCTGCCTTTTCAAGGCGCTCAGGGCGCATATCCGCGCCGGTCAGCAATATCTGGGACATTTCCCCAAACGCCGCTTTCAGTACAAACGCCGGTACGGGGAATATCGCTGGCCGGTGTAAATGCTTGGCCAATGTCTTGGTAAACTCGGCGTTGGTCACCGGGTGAGGCGCGCTTGCGTTAAACACGCCGCTTAAGGTGTCTTGTTCGAGGAGAAACAGAATCGCCGCGACGAGATCTTCGCGGTGAATCCACGGCATAAACTGCTCACCGCTGCCAAATCGGCCACCCAAACCCAGCTTAAACGGCGGCAACATTTTGGCTAAACTGCCGCCGTTGGCTTCCAGTACCAAGCCAATGCGCACAATGGCCAGCCGCACCCCCATTGCCTCAACCGGCTGCGCAGCCGCCTCCCACTGCTGACACAGCCGATGGTCAAATCCACCATGGGGCTGAGTCTCTTCGGTGACCACGCGCTTGCCTTGATCGCCGTAATAACCCATTGCCGAAGCCGAAACCATCACACTGGGAAGCGGTTGTCCGTTGGCCTTAAGCTGCTCGCAAAGCGCCACTAACTGCTCAGTGGCCCCCACGCGTGAGTTAATCAGCTCCGCTTTTTGCGCATCACTCCAACGCTTCGCTGCAATCGGCTCGCCGGCCAGGTTGATCAATGCATCCGGCGGTGACTCGATAAATGCCTGAGCACTGTCGCGAATGTCACAGCCGATAGGCAGGTGCTCGCGCACTTTATGAGGCGTGCGCGATACCACCTGGACCTCATGGCCTTGTGCCACAAGCTCTGGACAAAGCCGCTGGCCGACAAAACCACTGCCCCCGGTCACTAATACGCGCATGGTGTTACTCCTGTTGGTGTCGCTGGTGTCGCTATCTGTTAGCGTTTTTTGCATGCCGCCTTGGCAAACGCATCACTGCGCGACTGTGTGGCAAATAAAATGATATTTAAATTGTACTGCATTTATACACAGCTGTTACAATAAGGCGATAATACCCGCTTAAACGTCACGAGGGGCTATGACGACACCGCCAATATCAACGCTCACCGAAAGCTACTCCATTGCGATTATCGGCGCGGGTCTCTCGGGCCTTGCCTGTGGTCAAGTGCTGGCCAGTAGTGGCGTCGCCGTTTCGCTGTTTGATAAAGCCCGTGGCCCCGGGGGGCGCATGTCGAGCAAGCGGCGCCCCGATGCAACGCTGGACCTGGGCGCCCAGGCTTTTAGCGTACGCGACCCAGACTTTCAATGCGCGGTGGACCAATGGCTATCCATCGGCTGCGTTGCCCCTTGGCCGACGCGCACTTATCAGGCTAGCTCAAGTGGCTGGCAGGCGCATAACGATGGTCAAACGCGCTATACCGGCGCCCCACGTATGAGTGCCTTAACGCGTCACTTAGCGGATTCATTGGCGGCCTTACCCAATACCCAGATGCATATGGGCACTGCCATTGCGGCACTGCAACGCCTGCCCACTGCTTGGCAGTTAGTCGATGATAACGGCACCGTCCACGGGCCTTTTGATTACGTGGTGATCAGTGCGCCGCCGCCCCAGGCACAGGCGCTGGTCGCACCATGGGACGACGACCTCGCGGCCGCCTGCCAAGCTCGCCACCAGCGTGCCTGCTGGGCTGGCTGGGCGATTTTTGAACAACCCTTACCCCGCTTAAGCGAGGTTGATCACGCCTGGCAGATGGCACGCGTAGACCACCCTGCACTGCGCCTGATCGCGCGCAATCAGACGAAACCGGGGCGCGAGGATCAGCCGGAAAGCGTCAGCCTGCTGGCTCAACTTGACTGGAGCGAAACCCACTTAGAGCAACCCGCCGAGGTGATTGCCGAGCAGCTATTCGCGGCACTAAAAAGTGTTTTTCCGGCATCAGCAACGTTGCCCAGGGTTATCGAAACGGGAGCCCATCGCTGGCGTTATTCACAGCCCGCCACCCCTTGCGAATACGCTTTCTTATACACGACAGGTGGCCTGGCGCTATGTGGCGATAGTTTTCGCGATGGCCGCGTCGAAGATGCCTGGCTTTCAGGGCATCATTTAGCGCAAACGCTACTCACCAAAGCACTAGTAGGCCGGTCGGTCTGATAGCTAAATTATATGATGAAGTAGGAAGGATTCTTATAAAGGTTGTACCGGATGGAGACAAGTTGTACAAATGGGCATAGAGTATTGTGCTTATGTTTGGCTCTTTAATCAGGCAACTTAACATGGAAAATGAATTACCTTCGCCGCCGCGAACAATGTCGCCCCCCTGCAGCACTCGGCTGCAGTCAACGAATGCCCGGCTAATTAAGTTGAAGTTAACGACGAGGCACTGGTGCCAATGAGTCACAAGGCGACCCACCCAGCCGATACGCCACTGTATCCGATACGCGAGGTTTCGCGCATAACGGGTGTGAATTCGGTCACGCTGCGCGCCTGGGAAAGACGCTACGGTTTAATTCGCCCTAAGCGCACCCCGAAGGGCCATCGGCTTTACGCCCAGGACGATATAACCCGCATCGAACGCATCTTACAGTGGCTCAACCGTGGTGTGCCGGTCAGTCAAGTCGGCGACTTGCTTGACCAGCCGGCAACGATTGAAACGCCCACTTCCAATGTGGGCGACTGGGCGAGCCAGCGCCAACAGCTACAGGCCATTATCGAGGCGCTAGATCTGCCCAAGTTAGAAGCGTTTTATCACCAAAGCCTAGCGGTCTATCCGCTTAGCGTTGCGATTAATGAGCTCTGGCAACCGGTCATTTTAACCCTGGAAGCCCAGTGGGCTATTCAGGAGGATCAGTTAGTTCGCCGTACGCTTGAGGCATTTTTACGCAGCCAGGTGGGCATACGCTTACACTATGCCAACCAAACGACCCGGGGCCCGTTGATTCTACTCAACGCGATGCCGGATGATCCTGGCCCCCTCTGGGTTTTGATGTCGGCGCTGATGGCCAGCGAACAAGGTTACCGCGTGCAGATGCTTGACCACTCGTTACCACTGGAAGATCTGCCCCAGGCAGTAGCTCGCCTGCACTCATCGATGGTGCTGCTTTCCAGCGGCCAACGCGAAAGCGATAGCTACATTCATCAAGCGCTACCCAAAGCAGCGGAGTCACTCAACGTGCCCATTGGGGTGTGCGGGGAAGTAGCGCGTTTGCGTGAAAACGACCTGCGCGATGGGCCCGTACACATGCTGGGCGACGACCTTCCCCAAGCCATTGCCCGCCTGCGGCCCTTGCTGCGTGAGTGTGGAATCCTGTAACAAGCATGCTGTCACTCTGGCCGATCCCACCTCTATGTGATCGGCCATTTTTTTTATCACGCCGCGCGAGCCCCCTTTGACAGGAGAGCCCATGAAACGACAGTTGGTGTGGCTGCGCAGTGACCTGCGCATTGATGACAACAGTGCCCTGGCCGCCGCTGCGGCAAAAGGGCCGGTCATAGCGGTATTTTTGCGTAGCATTCCCCAGTGGCAAGCGCATGGCCACGGCGCCAATAAGCTGGATTTTTGGGCGCGTGGCGTTGACGCCGTTAGAACAGCGCTGAACGGCCTGAATATTCCGCTGCTGCATCGCGATATTAAACACTATGACCAAGCGCCTGAAGCGCTGCTCGATATCGCTCGCCACTATGCCATCGAGCAGCTGCACTTCAACTGTGAGTACGCGCTCAATGAACGTCGCCGCGACCGAGCGGTAGAGGATGCCTTCAAGCAGGCCGGGATGGCTGCCCATGGTTATCACGACGCGGTGGCATTTGCCCCCGGCAGCCTGTTAACCGGCAAAGGCGATTACTACGGGGTATTTACGCCGTTTTCAAAAGCGTGGCACAAGCAGGTCAGCGCCGAAAAGCTGGCCCTGCGCGACACCCCAACGGTGCAAACGCCGCTGGCTATCGCCAGCGACCCGCTGCCAGCGCTGCCGGAGCTTGAAAGCCGCCCAGTTGATGGGCGACTCTGGCCCGCTGGCGAACAAGCCGCGAGTGATAATTTAGCGCGGTTTTTGCGCTTTCGGGGCCGCCACTACAATGCCCAGCGCGACCTGCCTAACGTGCGCGGTACCAGCGCGCTATCGCCCTATCTCGCGCTGGGTATGATCTCTTACCGCCAATGCCTTCAAGCAGTGATGAGCGAGAACGGCGGCCATTTGGCCGATGGCGATAGCGGCCTTACCACCTGGGTTAACGAACTGATTTGGCGAGAATTTTATCAACATGTAGCGGTTGGCTTTCCCCAGGTATGTCGCTATCAACCCTTTCAAGAACATACCAAGCATTTAGCCTGGCGCGACGATGAGGAAGGTTTTCAAGCCTGGTGTGAGGGGCGAACAGGCTACCCGATCGTCGATGCTGCCATGCGCCAGCTAGTCAACACCGGCTGGATGCACAACCGGCTACGCATGATCACGGCGATGTTTTTAAGCAAGCACCTGCTGATTGATTGGCGGCGTGGCGAAGCTTTTTTTCTTAATCATCTAGTGGACGGTGAGTTCTGCGCCAATAACGGTGGCTGGCAGTGGGCGGCCTCAACGGGCACGGACGCTGCGCCCTATTTTCGTATTTTTAACCCGACCACCCAA
Organism: Halovibrio sp. HP20-59; assembly: GCF_033052795.2. Classification (NCBI taxonomy): domain Bacteria; kingdom Pseudomonadati; phylum Pseudomonadota; class Gammaproteobacteria; order Oceanospirillales; family Halomonadaceae; genus Halovibrio; species Halovibrio sp. HP20-59. The sequence continues at coordinate 70,131 of NZ_JAWJUW020000012.1, read as the reverse complement.
TCCACGCGCTTTGACGCCGAAGGCGAGTTTGTTGCCCACTGGCTGCCCGAGCTGGCTCAACTGCCCGCTAAAGCGCGCCATGCGCCGCCCCAAGATCTGCTAACCGATATTGACTATCCACCACCGATCGTCGATCACAAAGCAGCACGCCAGCGCGCGTTAGCGGCGTTTAAGTCGCTGTCCAAATAGCCATCTGAGTTAACCGTTGAGGCGAGGAGTCACCGTTATGGCTGAACCTGCGGCGCTGGAAGCGTTTTGTGCCTTTTATAATAAACTAGACAACACCTGTACAGAAAAACTATACGAGGTATATACTGAAGACGTGGTATTCGACGATCCGCTGCATCACGTTGAGGGGCGGCAGGCATTGGAAACCTATTTGGCCGCCATGTATGCAAACGTTGAACGCTGTCAGTTTGTTTTTCACACGCAGCAGCTTAAGGATAACCAAGCATTTGTCGTTTGGACCATGACCTTCGTGCATCCAAAGCTGGCTGGCGGCCGTACGATAAACGTAGAGGGGTGTAGTGCACTGACGTTTGCTGCCGATGGCAGAGTACAACGGCACCGAGACTACGTTGATGCGGGAGCCCTGCTCTATGAACACATACCGCTGATGGGTAGCGCCATTCGCTGGTTAAAAAAACGCCTTGCCTAATCACGTGAGCCTATTTTAGTCGCAAGATTAAGTCACACACTCTCTGTGCGGGCTCTAGGCGGGCCAGGTGTAACAGAAAGGGCTGGAGTAAGGTCTTGAGGAGAATCTTATGAGCACATGGACAACCCCCCAACGCATTTGGCTAACCGGCGCCACCTCTGGCATTGGTGAAGCGCTTGCGCGCAAGCTCATCGCTCAAGGCCATCACGTGGTGCTCAGTGCCCGCAACGCCGAGGCGCTCGACGCGCTATGCCAAGACCACCCTAACGCCTACCCCCTGGCGCTGGACATTAGCGACCGCCAAGCGGTGCTTGCTGCGGGCCAGCGTATTAAAGAGCGCCTGGGTTCGCTCAACCTAGCGCTCTTCAACGCTGGCACTTGCGAATACCTTAACGCTCAGCAGTTTGATATGGCGTTGGTTGAGCGCGTTTTCACGCCTAATTTGTTTGGCACTTTATACGGGGTTGAAGCTGCCCTGCCGCTACTACGCGCAGCGCGACAAGAAGGTTTGCCTGCGCGATTGGCGGCAACGTCAAGCGCCTCAGCTTATCTTGCGCTGCCCCGCGCGGAAGCCTACGGCGCATCTAAAGCCGCAGTGAGTTATTTCCTGGAGTCGCTGCGCTTAGATCTCGATCAGGAAGGCATCGACGTCAGCTTGATTCACCCCGGCTTTGTGAAGACGCCACTCACCGAGCGTAACGACTTTCCTATGCCGATGCAGGTGACGGCAGAGCAAGCAGCCGATGCCATTATCGCGGGGCTGATCAAGGGGCGTTTAGATATTCATTTTCCACGCCGCTTTACCTATATCGTCAAATTACTGGGTATTTTGCCGCCAGCCCTGCGGCGTCAAATCGGCCTACGCCTGACCCGCCCGCCCAAGGAGACGTCATAATGTCGATGGCATCGCAACGTATCGCCATTGTCGGCAGTGGCATTAGCGGCATGGCCGCTGGCTGGTACCTGTCAGCACAACACGAGGTGACGCTATTTGAGGCCGATGATCGCCTGGGTGGCCACACAGCCACGATGGATGTGGAGGTCGAAGGCCGCCGCTACGCAATTGATACCGGTTTTATCGTCTTCAACGACTGGACCTACCCCCACTTCCAGCGCCTGCTGGCCACCCTCGGCGTCGCTTCACAAGCTACCGAGATGAGCTTCTCGGTGCATGAAACAGAGCGGGATTTTGAGTACAACGGCCATACCTTAGGTTCGCTGTTTGCTCAGCGGCGCAACTTGTTTAACCCGGCTTTCTATCGTTTGCTTGGCGACATCCTGCGCTTTAACAAACAGGCCACAAAAGCGCTAGACAGCCAGCAGCTACCCAATGATATGACCCTGGGCGAGTATTTAGACCAAAACCATTACAACCGTGATTTTCAGCAGCGCTACTTACTGCCCATGGGCGCCGCCATTTGGTCAGCCAGCATCAGCGACTTACGCGCCTTTCCATTGGCATTTTTTGTGCGCTTCTTCCGTAATCACGGCCTGCTTTCCATTAGCCACCGCCCGCAGTGGTACACCCTGGTCGGCGGCTCGAAAAGCTATATTCCCAGCCTGACGGCGCCCTATGCGTCACGTATTCATCTCAATACGCCGGTGACGCGGATTACCCGCGAGCACGCGGGCGTCAACATCACGACGCCTTCTGGTACCCAGCGCTTCGACCAGGTCGTGCTTGCCTGTCACGCCGACCAGGCATTGGCTATGCTCGGCGACGCCAGCAGCGTTGAGAAAGAGGTGCTCGGCGCCATGCCGTATCAGGATAACGAAGTGGTGCTGCATACCGACACCCATCTGCTCCCACGGCGCCGCCGCGCCTGGGCAAGCTGGAACTATCGCCTGGACCAACGCGATAGCGGCGCGCGGGTATCAGTCACTTACGATATGAATATCCTTCAACAAATCGACAGCGACACCACGTTTTGCGTCACTTTGAACGACAGCGCCAGCATTGATCCCAGCAAAATTCTCGGCCGCTATAGCTACGCACACCCCCAGTTCACCCTGGCAGGTCAGGCCGCTCAGGCGCGCCACGCGGAGATATCGACCACCGCACAACGCACGCACTTTTGCGGCGCCTACTGGCGCAATGGCTTCCACGAAGACGGCGTATGGAGTGCACTAAGAGTCGCTCAAGCGCTGGGCTGCGATGAGGCTGCCCCGCCCCCTGCGCCTCCGACCACGCTGCCGGCCCATGAGCTACTGACGCCCCAGGGCGTCGAGGGGTTGGGATGATCGCCAATCCGCGCTCGCGTATTTATCGCGGTACCTTACGCCACCGCCGCTTTACCCCCAAGACCCACACCTTTAGCTACCGGGTGTGGATGGCGTGGTTTGACCTTGACGAGCTGCCCGACCTATTGGATCAGGTACCCGGCTTTAGCGCTCGGCGCCCGGCGCTAGCGCGCTTTCGGCGCGAAGACTACCTGGGCCCGGTCGACCGGCCGCTAAAAACAGCCGTGCGCGAAGAGTTAATTCGTCAGCTTGGCAGCGCCCCCAACGGTCGTATCTACGTGCTCACCCAGCTACGCACGCTGGGCGCCATGTTTAATCCTATTTCGGTCTATTACGCCTACGACCACCTGGGACGGCTGGCGGCGGTATTGAGCGAAGTGACCAACATGCCGTGGCGTGAGCGTACCCGTTATGCCAGCGCGGTAGACCCATCACGGCATAGTCATCAAGCGCATTTCGCTAAAGATATGCACGTTTCGCCCTTCAATCCCATGGACATGGATTATCGCTGGAAATTTAATGCTCCAGGCGAAAAACTGTTTTTGCATATGGAGAACTGGCAGGACGAACAGTGCCACTTCGATGCCACATTGACCCTTGAAGGCTTACCGGCGACTCGCTCCGTGCTGGTAAAAACCTTGGCACGCCAACCATGGATGAGTTTGAAAACCATCGCGGGTATTCATTTTGAAGCGCTACGCCTGTGGCTTAAGCGCGTCCCCGTTTATAACCACCCCAAGCGCAAGGAGACTTCAAAGTGACGACCCTGCGTTCTACCCCGCCCAGTATTCAACCGGCCAAGCAAGACCGCTTAACCCGGTGGCTAAAACCTCGCTTAATGGCCAAGCTGGACACCTTTAATGGTGGCCGCATTACGCTCATTGAAGGCAACCAATGCCACCACCTGGGCCAAGAGGGGCCACTGCAGGTCACCGTAGTGATCCGCCACTCCCGTGCCTGGAAACGGCTGGCCTTTGGCGGCACCGTTGGGGCGGCTGAATCCTATATGGACGGCGATTGGGATGCCGATGACCTTGTCGCGCTAATACGTCTGTTTGCCTCAAACCTTGAGCAGGTCAACGGCAATATTGAGAACGGCAGCGCACGCTTTGCCCGCTGGCTGCTGGGCGCCACCTATCGTTTTCAGCGCAACAGCCTAAGCGGCTCTAAACGCAATATTTCTGCCCATTACGATATCGGTAACGATCTCTTCTCAACTTTCTTAGACCGCAGCCACTGGATGTATTCAAGCGCGGTGTTTCCCTACCCGGAAGCCAGCCTGGAAGAAGCTTCTACCTACAAGCTCGACCTGATGCTTGAAAAACTCGACGTGCAGCCAGCGCACCACCTGTTAGAAATTGGTACCGGCTGGGGCGGCTTGGCGATTCACGCCGCAAAAACCCGCGGCTGCCGTGTCACCACGACGACTATTTCTGAAGAACAGTATGCCCATACCCAACGCCGCATCCACGAAGAAGGCCTCGCCGATAAAATCACTCTGCTCAAGCAGGACTACCGCGAGCTGACCGGCCGCTTTGACCGATTGATTTCGATAGAAATGATCGAGGCCGTGGGACACCAGTACCTGGATACCTACCTGCATAAGCTGGATAGCCTGTTGACCGACGATGGCCAGGCCATGCTTCAAGCCATCACCATTCGCGACCAGCGCTTCGAAGAGGCGAAACGCGATATGGACTTTATCAAACGCTACATTTTCCCGGGAGGCTTCCTGCCCTCCCACCACGCCATGCTCAACAGCGTGATGCGTAAAACCTCCCTGAATGTGGTCGCGCTGGATGAAATAGGCCCGCACTATGCTCGTACACTGCGCGAATGGCGTCACCGTTTTGAAGCCAGCTTGGAGCAGGTGCGCGCACTCGGCTACGACGAGCGCTTCATCCGTATGTGGCGTTACTATTTATGCTACTGCGAGGGCGGCTTTATAGAGCGTTCTATCGGCACCTGCCACCTATTGCTGGCTAAACCAGCGGCTAAGCCGATACCGCTCACGGGCGCACTCTAGATGGCAACACGCAAATGGCAAGCGTTGGTGCTGAACGCGCTACGTTTTGAAGCTGGCTGGTTATTGTGCGTACTCGGCGGCTCATGGGTAGCAGCCATAGCAGGGAGCAGCCTGCTTGCATGGCACCTCTGGCGCTGCAGCTTTTCCGGGGAATGGCGCTTTATCGCTGGCTTTGCACTGCTCGGGCTGGTGATTGACGGCAGCTTGCAGCTACTGGGAGGCTTTGATTTTAATGATCAAACGCTCGTGCTGGGGTTATTACCACTGTGGCTGTGGATGCTTTGGCCGCTGTTTGCCACCCTGGTTTATCACTCGCTGGGCTGGTTATGGCGTTACCCGCTGATCGCCGCGCTTTGCGGGGCGGTCAGCGGCCCGCTCTCCTACTATGGCGGCGCGTTGCTGGCAGAGGTTAGCCTTGCGCCCTGCTTGCTTCCCGTTCAGGCGTTGATTTGGGCAGCGCTATGCGCGGGGATCAGCCGTTATTATAGGCGGCTGATCCCCGCCGTTAAGACAGCTATGACTCAGAGTGGCTAGCGAGTGGCACAGGTGCCAGGCGTTTTTCCAGCTCATCGGCGGGCGTCGGTCTAGAAAAGTAAAACCCTTGAACGCTCACACACCCTGCGGTAACCAAGAACTGGCACTGCTCTTTCGTTTCGACGCCTTCGGCGATCACTTCCAGCCCCATACCCTCGGCCATCGCTAGTACCGCTTTGACGATGGCAGCATCGGCTTGATCGTGGGGCAAGTCTTTAATGAACGCCCGGTCGAGCTTGATTTTATCCACCGGCAGGCGTTTCAGATAGCCAAGCGATGAGTATCCTGTACCAAAGTCGTCAATCGCAATCGCAAAACCTTGGTCGCGCAACCCCTGCAAGCGCGGCCGCATTTCGCCCGCTCGCTCATCGAGCAACACCGATTCAGTTAACTCTAGACCAATCTGGGAAGGCAATAATTGATAGCGCTTTAAACACGTCGCTAGCTGGCTTTCCAGATCGCCTTGAAACAGCTGCAATGCTGAAATATTGACCCAAATAGTCAGTTTGGGCATGTCGCGATGACGCCAATGGGCCTGCTGAGCGCAGGCTTTTTCAATCACCCAGGCGCCCAGCTGCGACATCAAGCCGTGGCGCTCAGCCAGTGGAATAAAGTCGCCGGGGGAAATCATACCGTCCCGTGGGTGGCGCCAACGCAGCAGCGCCTCCATACCCACTATCGCACCGGTACTGGGATGATGCTGGGTTTGAAAGTGTAGCTCTAACTGATCACCGGAAATCAGCGCCGCGCGTAGGTCGCTAACCAATGCCAATTGAGGGTTGTCCTGCTTATCTAGCGCAGGACGAAAGCGTTGGCTAAGGTTTCGCCCGAGCCGCTTGGCGCTGTAGAGCGCCGATTCCAAGCGCTGAAAGAGTACCCCTGAGTCGTTACCATCTTCGGGCACGCGACAGCTGCCAATCGTCAGCCCCAGGCGCAACGAGTGATCATTGATTTCAAACGGCCGACTCATGTGCTCGCGCAGGGTAGCGATCCATTGGTCGTGATCGTCGAAGGTAGTCGTGCGGATGACCATAAATTCGTCGCCCCCCAAGCGGCCCACCACACTTCCCGCTACATAGCTGGTAAGCCGCTGGGCAAAGCGCGCTAACAAGCGGTCGCCCTGTTCAACTCCCAGGCTATCATTGACCGACTTAAACCCATCAATGTCTATCAACGCCATATCCAGGCTTTCCCCCGCACGGATATGGCGCAGTCGAGAAGCCAGCAAGTCGTGGAGGCGGCGCCGGTTGGGCAGACCGGTCAGAGGGTCTTCAAAGCCGATACGGCGCAGGTCATTTTCACGCGCCTTCTGTGCCGAAATATCGCTAAACAGGTTGATAAAATGGGTAATCTTGCCGCGTTTATCGGTCACAGCGCGGACTTTGAGCCACTCGGGGTACTCGTCGCCACTTTTTCGTTGGTTCCACATTTCGCCTTCCCAACGGCCGGTGCTTTTTAGCGTACCCCACATTTTTTGGTAGAAGGCTTTGTCATGACGCGGCGCAGCCAGGGTTTCAAGTTTAACGCCTTGGACCTCAGGACCTGTGTAACCGGTAATGTCGGTAAACGCCGGGTTAACGGTAATGACACGGTTTTGCTCATCGCTGATCACCATCGCATCGCTCGCCAGCCCTAAGGTATCTTGCGTTAGCTGCAAGCGAAGCCGCTGCTGGCGCACTTGCTTCCAGGCGTTCCCCAGCCCAAGCGCGACTAACAGGGCGGCCACCAAGCGTAGGCCGCTATCGGGTAACCACACGCAGGCAGGCAGCGCTATCAGCGCCACCCAAATTAATGGACGATTAAGAGAAACGGGCAACCACATGGTGATTTGCTATATCCTATTTAACATTTTCGATAAAAAATTAGCGCTAGGCGCCATGCTGATCATGCCGCTTAATGAAAAACTCCGGTCGTCTATATTACTGCAGTCGCCAATTTTTGTGCATAATTGGTCTTTATCGAACAAAATGTGTCGTTATAGTGTCATCGGCCAAGCCACTGAAAACTGTAGGCGCAGGCGATAAATGGCCAGTTGCGTGCATTCGACGGTTTCGGGAAGTAGACTAGACTAGGCTTTGCGGGCCGTGCCTCGGCGCTAGACGCGAGTGCTGATTTAAGTGCTATGCTCCGATGCCATGCATCGGCTCTAAGTGCCGTACGCGGCCAACCACCATTTGAAATTCGGAAAGATTCAGTGATCAAGCAACATTCCTTTAATCGCGAAGAACTGCTGGCCTGCTCGCGGGGCGAACTATTTGGCCCCGGTAACGCACAGCTTCCGGCGCCTAACATGTTGATGCTTGATCGCATCAAGCACATTCACGAAGAAGGCGGTGAGCACGGCAAAGGTGAACTAATCGCCGAGCTGGATATCACACCAGATTTGTGGTTCTTTGATTGTCACTTTCCCGGTGACCCCGTTATGCCCGGCTGCTTAGGGTTAGACGCCATGTGGCAGCTGGTCGGTTTTTATTTGGGCTGGCTAGGCCATCCTGGGCGCGGGCGCGCACTTGGCTGCGGCGAGGTCAAATTCAGCGGACAGATCCTGCCTGATGCGCAAAAAGTGACCTATAGCATTAATATCAAGCGTATTATTACCCGACGCCTTATTTTGGGTATCGCCGACGGTACAGTCACCGTCGACGGACGCGACATCTATCAGGCTAATGATTTGCGCGTTGGCCTATTTACCTCCACTGCGAATTTCTGAACAGGAGGCTCCCATGCGACGAGTGGTAGTCACCGGCCTTGGTATTGTTTCATGCCTTGGCAATGACCAACGACAGGTCCTGGACGCGCTCAAAACTGGGCGTAGCGGTATTCGTTTTAAGGAAGAGTACGCCGAGCGTGGCTTCCGCAGTCATGTAGCCGGCAGCGTCGATATTGACCTTGACGCACTCATTGACCGTAAACTGCGCCGCTTCATGGGCGATGCGGCAGCCTATGCCTACGTTTCGATGGCCCAAGCCATCGAAGACGCGGGGCTCAGCGAAGAACACGTATCCCACGAGCGCACTGGCCTAATCGCCGGTTCAGGTGGTGCTTCAAGCGCCAACCAAGTGGAAGCCGCTGACGTACTGCGCGAGAAAGGACTTCGCCGCGTTGGCCCTTATCGGGTCACACGCACCATGGGCAGTACCGTCTCTGCTTGCTTGGCAACGCCGTTTAAGATCAAAGGTGTGAACTTCTCCATTTCCTCTGCCTGTGCAACGTCCGCGCACTGCATCGGTAGCGCCATGGAGCAAATTCAGCTCAACAAGCAGGACGTTGTGTTTGCCGGTGGTGGCGAAGAAGAGCACTGGACCCTGTCTTGTCTGTTTGATGCCATGGGCGCGCTCTCAACCCACTATAACGATAACCCCGAACATGCCTCGCGTCCTTATGATCAGGCCCGCGACGGTTTCGTTATTGCCGGTGGCGGTGGCATGCTGGTGCTTGAAGAGCTTGAGCACGCCAAAGCGCGTGGCGCCAAAATCTACGGCGAGCTAGTCGGTTACGGCGCAACCTCAGACGGTCACGACATGGTAGCCCCGTCAGGCGAAGGCGCCATGCGTTGCATGCGCCAGGCGATGGCCACCGTTGATGGCAGCATTGATTACATCAATACCCACGGCACCTCGACACCGGTAGGCGATGTCGCCGAGCTCAAAGCCATCCGTGAAGTGTTTGGCAACACGACGCCTGCGATGAGTTCGACCAAATCGCTCACCGGCCACTCCTTGGGGGCCACCGGTGTGCAGGAGGCGATCTATTCGCTCCTCATGATGCAGCACAGCTTTGTCGCTGCGTCGGCGAATATCACCGATTTGGATGAGCAGGCCGATGGCTTCGATATCGTCACCGAACGCCGCGATGACGTGACCATTGAGCGCGCCCTGTCGAATAGCTTTGGCTTTGGCGGCACCAATGCGTGCTTAGTCTTCCAGCGCTTTAACGACTGACGCTTAACATGAAGCTGATCGAAACGGCGCCCACTGGGCGCCGTTTTTGTATCACCAGCTTTGGGTATCAAGAGAGGAAAAACATAACGCTGTTAGCGTGAGGTCGGTCGCGGTACTTCAGAGATTTCCTGTAGCTGCGCCTCGATCCATACTTCCACTTCCGCAAGGACCTCATCGGGCATGCGCCCAGCTGTCTCAATCGGCTTACCAATACGCACACGCAGCACGCCTGGCCGCTTAACCCAGTGGCGCCCTGGCCAGCGCTCACCAGCGTTGTGAGCCACCGGCAAGACCGGCACCCCTGCACGGCAGGCCACAACGCTACCGCTTTTGTTATAGCGCTTGCGGATACCTGGGTCGACACGCGTTCCTTCAGGAAAAATCAGTACCGAAAGCCCCGTTTCCAAACGCTCAACGCCTTGGGTTAGTACCTGCCGCATTGCCCGTGCCGGTTTAGAGCGATCTAAACTGATCGGGCGTAGCAAACGCAGCCCCCAGCCAAAGATGGGCAGGCGCAATAACTCGCGTTTTAGCACGGTACATACCGGCGGCATCATTACCTGTAGAAACACGGTTTCCCACTCACACTGGTGATTAGCCTGAATCACACAGGGGCCGCTGGGCAGGTTTTCTCGCCCTTGTATGTCGTAACGCACGCCGCAGGCGATACGAAACCACACCATCAAAAAGTAGTTATACAAGTTGAGTAAGCGGTAGCGGCCCGCCAAGGGCAGAAACGGCGCGATGGGCAAAAAAAGAATACCGATCATCAGCATCGCGAGAAAGTAGCCCGCGTAAAATACCAAACTGCGCACCACATTTATCAAGCCGATGCTCCTTTATCGCTGACACGGTTATTCTCGCGGGTTAAACACCAGGTATCGAGCATCCGCCCAACCTCTAGCCGCCAAGGTTTTTGATGAACGCCGAAGACATCAAGTACACGCCGGCAGTTTAAAACGCGACGCAGCTTGGCATCATGATGATGGGTCAGCGGCTGCACCTCGCCGAGGGAGACCTGCTCACCGCGGCCTTCAAGATGGGTTAACAGCTGAGTACGAATCATAGAGGTAAAGGTGAAGTCACTCACGGGCTCGGTACCGGCAAGGTGATAAGCCCCCCAAGCATTGGCGCCACAGCCCTGCTGTTGTAACATACCAATCAACGCCATAGCGACGGCGTCCGCTGATGTTGGGCAAAAAATCACATCTTCTGCCGCGCGCACCGCTTTGCCGACCACTAAACTATCGATGATTTCATTGAGCCAGGCGTGGCTGCCTTCCAAAGCAAACAACGGCCCCAGGCGTACGATCAAATGACGCTGAAATCCCGCGCGAATGCGATCACCGGTCTGCACTAGACGGCGCAAGCTATCATCCCGCGGCGTAGGCACCACAGGTTCATCAATGGGGACTTCCAGCCCCTCTTCGTAGAGTTGATCAGAGACGCACCATACCAATGCCACGTTCTGCCCCTGGCAGGCTTTTAAGCAGCCATCAACCGCATCCGCGTGTGCAGTGACATCCGCGGGCGCCATACTCAACGGGTGCGCCAGCGGCGGAATGATCACCGCGTCAGGCGCTATCGACTCAAGGCGCGCCGGCGAAATAAGCGAGCCTTGTTCGATCACCAACTCCGTATCGGTACGACGGCTTGCTTCCCGAGCCAAGGCCAAACTTAAGCAGTGTCCGGCATCCAATATCAACAGTTTCACGACGGTCTCTCCTTGTCGCGCTAAAACGGGATCTCATCGTCGAAGTCATCAAAGTTACCCGGGTCCGGCGCGCCGTAGCTGTTGTTCTGCTGGTTGGGCTGGGGAGCTTGATTACCCTGCTGCGGCGCTGGTTGCGCGGGGCGAGACGGCTGCGAGCTCTGACCGCCGGGGTAGTTATTTGCCTCTTGAGGCGCGCCACCCTGGTTATTTTGGGCCGGAGCGTTCTGAGCATAGTTATTCTGCGGTGCCCCACCGCCCTGATAATCACCGCTGCGGCCATCCAGCATTTGCATGTCGTTGGCGACGATTTCCGTCGAGAAACGATCCTGACCGTTCTGATCCTGCCACTTGCGGGTTTGCAAACGCCCCTCAATATAGACTTTAGAGCCTTTTTTCAGGTATTGCTGGGCGATTTCAGCGGTTTTATTGAACATCACCACGCGGTGCCATTCGGTGCGCTCTTGACGCTGGCCGCTCTGGCGATCCATCCACGTATCGGTGGTCGCCAAATTTAAGTTTGCCACGGCGGTGCCGCTGGGTGTGAAACGCACCTCAGGGTCCTGCCCGAGGTTACCAATCAAAATGACCTTGTTAATACCGCGAGCCATAAGGTGCTCCTTTACTCAATGTTTAATAGGGTTAGTAACCAGCCAGAATCGCGTTGACGGTCTCGCTGGGTTAAGATTTTGGCGGTGCCATCAGTTTGTTCAACGCCGCCTGATCAAGCTGTTGACGGTTCACTTTTAGATATACCAAGCGCTCTTCCGGCACCACCATCACGTCTTCGACACCGACGACATCAGCTAAGCGCTCCATCAGCAACTCAAGCGCGTCGGCCTGGGTATCGTGCAACACGACAACTTCGCTGGATAAAGGCGGCGGTGCAGGCATCCACCACATAGCCACCCACCAGCACAACGCCAGCCCAGCACAGCCAATAAAGACCGCGTTGAGGCCACCGTAATGCGCCAATAAGCCGCCTAGCGTACCGCCTAAAAAAGCGCCTAAAAACTGGCTGGTGGAGTACACCCCCATCGCGGTACCTTTGGCGCCCGCCGGGGCCAGCTTGCTGAGCATGGAAGGTAGCGTGGCTTCCAGCAAGTTAAAGCCCGTGAAGAATACAAACAGCCATACAAAGAGCCAGTAGCTTGGCGAGAGTGGCAACCCTAGCCCGGCTAAACTAATCACAATAGCGCCGATTGCCAGTAGGCACATCGAGCGCATACGCTGCTTTTTTTCCGCGACGAAAATCAACGGCACCATGGCGACAAACGACAGCGCCATAATGCCAAGATACGCCAGCCCGTGATACTCAATCGCAACTCCCGCGTTGAGCAACCGAAAAGGTACCGCCACGAAGATCGCCATCAGTACCAGGTGCAGGGCGAAAATCGAGACGTCCAGCCGCCATAAATCGGGGCGGGTTATCACGCTTTTGAACTGCTGGCGGTCCATGCCCACATCACGATGGCGTCGCCGCCGGGGCGCAGCTGGCACCCAGCGCCATAGCACCAGTAAACCCACCAGCGTCAACAGCGCGGTAAAGCCAAACACTCCGGCAAGCCCCGCCCAGGCAGCAAGCCATGGCCCCAGCACCATGGCGATGGCAAATGACATTCCAATAGAGAGCCCAATGGTGGCCATAGCGGCGGTGCGTACTTCCTCGCGGGTTTGATCCGCTAGCAACGCCATAATAGCCGCCGCGACGGCGCCCCCGCCTTGCAGCGCTCGTCCGGCTATCACGCCGGCAATAGTATCGGAGAGCGCCGCCACCACGCTGCCCAGGGCAAAAATCACCAGCCCCATGGCGATCACCCGCTTACGGCCAATGCGATCCGACAGTAAGCCGAAAGGAATTTGCAGCGTTGCCTGGGTTAATCCATAGATACCCAGCGCCACGCCCACCAATAGCGGGGTAGCGCCCTCAAGCGTGTCGGCATACAGCGCCAACACCGGCAGCACCATGAATAGCCCCAGCATGCGCGATGCATAAAGCCCGGCTAACCCGCTGATTGCACGACGTTCAGAGGCCAGCAAAAGTGCTAAAGCCTTGCGCATAATGCCCCTGTGTATGATGAAGAATAAATATTGGATGGATAAGCATGGCCTAAGACAGTTGTCTATTCTAGCGGTTTGGGCGGGCGCTGGAAACGGCTCAGGTTGCCGCATGTTATACAGGGTTATGAAAGCGGTTTTGCCGGGAGGGGCTCCGCAAACGTATAATCACGCTTTTGCCGCGCGATTCGAGGTGTTGATGGACAGCATTCTGGTCAGGGGTGCCCGCACCCACAACCTCAAGCAGATCGATGTGGAGCTGCCCCGTAACAAGCTGATTGTGATCACCGGCCTTTCGGGTTCGGGTAAATCGTCATTGGCGTTTGACACCTTGTATGCCGAAGGGCAGCGCCGCTACGTGGAATCGCTTTCCACCTATGCGCGCCAGTTCCTGTCGATGATGGAAAAGCCCGATGTGGATCACATCGAAGGGCTCTCGCCTGCGATCTCTATTGAGCAGAAGTCTACCTCCCACAACCCGCGTTCAACCGTGGGTACCATCACCGAAATTTACGACTACCTGCGCCTGCTGTTTGCCCGTGCAGGCACGCCTCGCTGCCCCGAGCACGGCGAAGACCTTGAAGCCCAGACCATTTCGCAGATGGTCGATCAGGTGATGAATCTTGAAGAAGGCACCAAGCTAATGCTGCTGGCGCCGGTGGTCAAAGGCCGTAAAGGGGAACATTTACAGCTATTGGCAGAACTGCGCGCCCAAGGTTTTGTGCGCGCGCTGATCGACGGCCAAGTGCTGGAGCTTGACGACATCGCCCCGCTGGATAAGCGCAAAAAGCACGATATCAGCGTGGTGGTTGACCGCTTCAAAGTGCGCGATGACCTGGCTCAGCGGCTAGCAGAGTCGTTTGAAACGGCGCTCAATCTTGCTGACGGCACCGCCATGATTCACTTCATGGACGGTGGCCATGAGGATATCGCCTTCTCGTCACGCTTTGCCTGCCCGGTGTGCGGCTACTCGTTAGCCGAGCTTGAGCCCCGCATGTTCTCGTTCAACAACCCAGCGGGCGCCTGTCCCACCTGCGACGGGCTGGGGGTCCAACAGTACTTCGACCCCGCGAAGTTAATCAGCCACCCGGAGCTTTCACTGGCCGAAGGCGTGATCAAGGGCTGGGATCGGCGCAACATTTACTACTTTACCCAGCTGCAGGCGCTCGCCAAGCATTACCGCTTTGAACTAGAAACGCCCTGGAATGAGCTTGCCCGTCACGAGCAAGAAATTATTCTCAACGGCAGCGGCGACGAGACGATTCCGTTCGTCTACGTCGGCGACCGCGGCCGCAAGGTGACCCGTGAACATGCCTTTGAGGGCGTGCTGCCCAACATGCAGCGCCGCTACCGGGAAACCGAATCCAATATGGTGCGCGATGATCTGGCCAAGTACATCGCCGTGCAATCCTGCGCGACCTGTAGCGGCACACGGCTGCGTAAAGAGTCGCGCCACGTTTATGTCGATGACCACAATATCGCCGAGATCGTGCGCTTCCCTATCGGCGATGCCTGGCGCTACTTTGCCGACTTGAAACTGCCGGGACGTAAAGGCGAGATCGCCGATAAAATCGTCCACGAAATTCATGCCCGGCTGGAGTTTCTGGTTAACGTGGGGCTGGACTATCTCAACCTGGAGCGCAGCGCCGACACGCTTTCCGGCGGTGAGGCGCAGCGCATTCGCCTGGCCAGCCAGATTGGCGCGGGCCTGGTCGGCGTCATGTACATTCTTGATGAGCCCTCAATTGGCTTGCACCAGCGCGACAACGACCGTCTGTTAAAAACCCTTGAGCGGCTGCGCGATTTGGGCAATACCGTGATTGTGGTAGAACACGACGAAGAGGCTATTCGCGCTGCCGACCACGTACTGGATATTGGCCCCGGCGCTGGCGTTCACGGCGGTGAAATTGTCGCCCAGGGCACGCCTAAAGACGTAATGGACAACCCTAACTCGCTGACCGGCCAATATCTTTCCGGCACGCGGGAAATTGCTGTGCCCCCCTACCGCATTCCCGGCAACCCGGAAAAGCAGCTGGTGGTACGCGGCGCCACTGGCAATAATCTTCAAGACGTAACGCTGTCGTTGCCATTGGGGCTATTTATTGCCATTACCGGTGTCTCTGGGTCCGGCAAGTCGACGCTGATTAACGGCACGCTAATGCCGATTGCCGCCCGCGAACTCAACCGCGCCACCACGCTGACCGCCGCGCCCTACGAGAAGATCGAAGGGCTCGACCAGCTGGATAAGGTGATCGATATTGATCAGAGCCCCATCGGCCGCACGCCGCGCTCCAATCCGGCGACCTATACGGGTATTTTTACGCCGATTCGTGAGCTGTTTGCGGGCACTCAAGAGGCGCGCTCGCGGGGCTACAAGCCTGGCCGGTTTAGCTTTAACGTCAAAGGCGGGCGCTGCGAGGCGTGCCAGGGCGAAGGTATGATCAAGGTTGAGATGCATTTTCTACCCGACATCTACGTGCCCTGCGACGTCTGTAAAGGCAAGCGTTACAACCGCGAAACCCTGGATATCCACTACAAGGGTAAAACCATCCACGAAGTGTTGGCTATGACCGTGGAAGACGCGCTTGAATTCTTCAGCCCCGTGCCCGCCATCGCCCGGCGTTTGCAAACCTTGCTTGATGTAGGCCTCTCCTACATTCGTTTGGGACAGAGTGCTACGACGCTTTCCGGTGGCGAAGCGCAGCGGGTTAAGCTTGCCCGTGAACTGGCCAAACGCGACACCGGCAAGACGCTGTATATTTTGGATGAGCCGACCACCGGCCTGCACTTTGAGGATATCCGCCAGCTGCTAACGGTCCTCCACCGCCTGCGCGATCACGGCAACACTATCGTGGTGATTGAACACAACTTGGACGTGATCAAAACCGCCGACTGGATTGTCGATCTCGGCCCCGAAGGTGGTTCCGGCGGCGGGCAGATTATTGCCGAAGGCACCCCAGAGCAGATCGCCAAGCAGGACGTTTCGCATACCGGCCGTTTCTTAGCACCACTGCTGGCGCGCAGCCAAAAACGCGCGGCTAAACGCTAATATAGCTGGGGTGAGTGAGAGTTCACCCCAGACTAAATAACCACGCATTTAAGTCTAGATAGCCAACACAAAAGACGATGACTGTGTTTATAGTAGCGAACAGAGAATAGTTAGCAATATTATGCAATCCTCTACTGGAGGGGTAAGCCGTGGGCCACGAAAAAAGCTGTATTATTAAACACTTTAGTCACTACTGCTCGTTAACCGAGGAGGAAAAAGAACTACTTATTACGCTTGAGAACGGCCCCACTGAGATCAAGTCAGGCACACTGCTCTGGGAGATGGGCGATGCGGCCAACGAGTTTTGCACGCTAAAAAGCGGCTGGGCTTACTCCTACCGCCACTTAGAAAATGGCAACCGGCAAATCCTCGAAGTCTTTTTGCCAGGCGATATTATTGGACTGCGCGAGTTTGCCTTCTCGCAACGGCTTGAGAACGTGCGCATGATTGACGATGGCGTAATCTGCCACTTCCCCCATAAGCGCATGCTAGACATATTCCGCCAGTCGCTGACCCTAACGTCGGTAATGTTTGCCATCGGTAGTCGCCAGCAGGCGCTGCTTACCGAACGGCTGGTCAACTTGGCTCGGCGCAGCGCTCGCCAAAAAGTAGCGCATTTTCTCCATGAGATGTACCTGCGGCTGCGCCAAACCAACGTCGATATTAGCGGCCAGTTTCGACTGCCCCTTTCCCAAGAGCAACTTGCTGATATCTTTGGCTTAAGCCCGGTGCATGTGAGCCGCACCTTCACGTCACTGAGCGAAGATGGCTTGGTCTTTCGTGACCGCCATCACGTTACCATTCCCGACCTGGCGGCGCTGGCGACCGAAGGTGAGTTCGACGACTGCTACCTCACCGACAACGTTAGACCACTGTTAGGCGAAATAGCCTAACCGCACTTTGACCAACCACAGCCTGCGTAACAGGTGGGGCAGCCATCCATCATGATGAGCTCGCCGCGGCACTCGGGGCAGTGGCCCACAATGGCCGGGCCACTGCCTTCAGGCTTTTTTTGCGCTGCGGCCGCTCCGCTGATAGGCGCTACTGCGTCTGCTCCCACGGTTGCATCGGCGCTATTTTCATCGCTACTGGGCTGCCAGGCGTGGCCATGAGTCATGCGGTGAGCGTAGCGCTCGACCAACTGCTCAACCGGCACCTGATTACCGTCCTGATCCAAAAAGCCGCGACGATAGAGGATCTGCTGAATCGACCAGGCAATCGCCGCGACTTCCGAATCGTGGAACATAGGTTTGTTCCAGCGATTCATCCCGCAGCGTACCAAGCCTTTATCCCAGGCCACTTTGCGCAGGTCCGCCACCGCCTGGGTGGCATAACCGCCGCGGGCCGCTAGCGAGAGATTGCGCATGGTGGCGGTGATCCACTGGTGTTCGCTGGAGAGCTGCCCTGACGGAAAAAAGAACTCCACCGGGCGCTCGATCACCACGCGCTTGCCACCGATAACCCCCTCCACCGGCATAAATGACACCAGCAGATAGACTTTCTTGCGCCCCTCCGCGCCCACGTAAGAGATCTTTTCGGACACCGCTTCCAGGGTGCCTTCCGGGCGCGACGGAATGCGCACCGTCAGCGGGTTTTCATCCTGCAGCTCAGCAGCGGGCGCGGCCGGCTCCTTCTGCTTGATACGATAACCCACTATTTTTGAAGTAATTTCTACAGCCATAGTGTTCTCCACAAAGCGACGGCAATGCCAAGTTAGTCAGAGGTGTATTCGTCAGCGCAGCCCACCGCTACCATTTGCCGTAGGTGCCTTCTTTTAAGCCATCAAAGAGGTTAGCGGCGTTATGCGCTTCCCCGTCGTAAATCACCGTCTCATCCCCGGTAAGCTCAAGGGTTTCGCCGTTTTCCAGCTCAAATACATAGGTGGTATTTTTGAGGTCGTCTTCGCGCACCAGCACGCCTTGGAAAGCTTCGGGGTTAAAGCGAAAGGTAGTGCACCCTTTTAGGCGGCTTTCATAGGCCTGCAAATAGAGGTCCTGGAACTGTTCAAAGGGAAACTCGGTAGGTACGTTGACCGTTTTCGAGATCGCCGAATCCACCCAGTGCTGGGCGGCAGCCTGAACGGCCACATGCTGTTCGGGAGAGACCGCATCGGCAGTGACAAAATAATCGGGTAGATCGCTGTCCACCGCATCAGATGCAATAAAGTGACGGTAGGCGGCCAGCTCAAAGGAGACGACTTCGACCTGTTCCTTGGTTTTCTTACCCGACTGGATAATATTGCGGAAGTACCGGTGCGAGAACGAAGGCTCAATGCCATTGGACGCATTGTTACCCATCGACAGCGAAATCGTCCCGGTCGGTGCAATCGAGCTGTGGTGGGTAAAGCGCGCGCCGTGCTCGGAAAGCGCAGCCACCAACTCCGGCTCAAGCGCGGCCACTTGGGCCATGTACTGGCTATAACGGGCGTGCAGGATACGCCCCGGCACCTGATCGCCCACTTCGTAGCCATCATTGGCCAGCTGTGGCCGCTCACGCAGCATTTTGGGCGTAATGGTGTGCTCCTGCTCAAGCACGGGTGCCATGCCTTTCTCTTTAGAGAGCTCCAGTGCCTGTTGCCAACCTTCTATCGCTAAATGGCGACTGACTTCCTCGGTGAACACCAGCGACTGCTTAGAGCCATAAGGGATTTTGAGCATGGTGAGCGTTGACCCCAAGCCCAAAAATCCCATCCCGTGGCGGCGCTTGGCTTCAATTTCGCGCTGCTGCTGGGGTAGCGGAAGCCCGGCAATTTCGACCACGTTATCGAGCATACGGGTGAAGATCGCGACCACTTTGCGGTAGCGCTCCCAGTCAAAGCGCGGCTCGGCACCGAAAGGGTCAATCACAAACTTGGTCAGATTGACCGAGCCTAGCAGGCAGGCACCTTCCGGCGGCAGGGGTTGTTCGCCACAGGGGTTCGTCGCACGGATATCTTCGCAGAACCAGTTATTGTTCATGCGGTTAACCTGGTCGATCAGGATAAAGCCGGGTTCGGCGTAGTCGTAGGTGGAGGACATGATGGTGTCCCACAACTCCCGCGCTTTAATCACTTCGACAATGCGGCAGGCGACGCGGCCTTCGGCATCCACCGTGTAGCCCTCTTCAACCACCGGCCAGTCGCGGTAGATCAGGTCTTCCGCTTTAACGTCGTCTTTCTCACCGGGGTGTAGCGGAAAGGCCAGCGGCCAGTCGGTATTGTCTTTCACTGCCTCCATGAACTCGTCGGTGATCAGTAAGCTAAGGTTAAACTGACGCAGACGTCCCGCTTCGCGCTTAGCCTGAATAAACTCGTGCACATCCGGATGGCCGACATCGAAGGTGCCCATTTGGGCACCACGGCGGCCACCGGCAGAAGCCACGGTAAAGCACATTTTGTCGTAGATATCCATAAACGCCAGCGGGCCGTTAGTGCCCGCACCAGCGCCAAATACAAAGGCACCCTTGTGGCGCAGCGTCGAGAAGTCGTAGCCGATACCAGCCCCGGATTTCAGCGTCATGCCCGCATCGACGACGGAATCGAGAATATCGCGCATCGAGTCACGAATGGTGCGCGAGACGGTACAGTTAATCAGGCTCACCGCGGGCTTGTAGGCCTCAGCGCCCGCGTTGGAAAGAATACGCCCGGCGGGAATGGCGCCGTTTTCCAACGCCCAGCGAAATTTAGGCAGCCACTCTTCGGCTTTATCACCTTCGACCGCTGCCAGGGCGCGAGCAACCCGTTCAAACGTGGCGCCGACATCCTGATCGACAGGTTGGCTATGGCGATCTTTAAGGCGGTATTTGGCATCCCAAATCTCCCGCGAGGGGGCCTGCATCGGGACATCATTCGAAGTCTTCACAGCCTTAGCAGCGGTGCTCATGTCGCAAAACTCCTTCACAACGGGGTGACAATAGCGCTCAAACAGGCGCACTTTTGATGGCGTTGGAGTGCAGTATAGACACGGCTTTACACAATATGCGGCTATTTTTGGGAATTTTTCTACCAGATATAGAAAAATCAGCGCGTTACTCTTCTGCCAATCTCGCACTCGCTATACACTGAGGATTTGGGTTAATCACTATGCTAGTAACGATGTTAAGAACAATGGCAGTGGCCGTTTCATTGATGGTCATAGCGCCCATGGCTAACGCCGCCACGTTTAATAACGACGATGTGGTTAGCCACGACCATTGGCAGTCAATGGTGCTCTCACTGGGGGACGAACGCCACTACCGCGCGATAGAAACCCACAGTTACTCGGACGCCACGCTGAGCCTGAATGCTACCGCAGGAGTTTGCGACTTACCCTGGCTGGAAATGCGCGTCACCCTTGAACAGCACCAGGGGGAGAGCCGTACGGTAAACCTAGTGCCCGCCCGGCTGCGTATTGATCAACAGCCGGTGATCGACACCATGGCGGAATTTATCACCGAGCGCGGCGATGACGGCTTTTATGCGCATTTTTACTTAACTGACATGCAGTCGCTGATGGCGGGTATGCGTGAAGGCGAGCAGCTGTTTATCAGTTTTGACCAACAAGAGCGGGAACCGTGGTACATGACCTTTAGCCTGCAAGGCGCCGACGCGGCAATTAACCGGATGCTTAGCCAGTGTGAAGGCAGCGGGTCAACGACTTAAAGCGCCCTCGGCTATTCGCCTTCGACCTGCTGCCTAAGCAACAGCTCCACACGCCGATTGGCCGCTCGCCCAGCTGCCGTTGCGTTTGCTTCTATGGGCTGAGTATCGGCGTAGCCTACGGCCCGGGTCTGCGAAACGTCGAACCCTTGGCGCTCTAAATGGCGCACAACGGCAATCGCCCGAGCGGCTGAAAGTTCCCAATTAGAGGGGAAGCGGGCCGTTGAAATAGGCACGCTGTCGGTATGGCCTTCCACTGAGATCTCACCGCCAAAACTGGCCAGCACCTCAATCAGGCTTTCTACAACGCCTCGCCCCTGGGTAGTGAGCACGGCTTGGCCACTGGGAAACAGAAGGCTGGTATCAATTCGCAACGTGACCCCTTCGCGCCCTTGCGAAACATTCACCCCGGGGATATTGAGCCCTGAAAACTGCGGCTGCAATCCTTCGTGGCGCGGCTGTATGCCGGTGGCCAGGGACGCCAGCGGCAGTGATGACACAGCGCTGGCGCTACGCATGAACGCCGTATCGGCGGCTTCACCGCCACCCGGCGGGGTCAGTGAAAGCAGCAGTACAAACAGCGTGATTAACAGCGTCAATACATCCAGGTAGCTGGTTAGCCAACCATCATCCTCACTGGCCGAGACCGGTATTTCCAGAGCATGACGGGTATCACGGTCTAACATGATAGCTATCCCTTCGCTGCCGAGCTCACCGAAGAATCAGGTCTCGGCTTGACGTTATTATCCCGAATTTCATCGTGGTAGTTGGCGACGAAGGAGTTGAGCGTCTCTTCGATAAACGACGGTAACCGACGCTTGGTAATCAGCGAGATTCCTTCGAGCACCATGTTCATGGTGATCAGACGCTCTTCGGTGCGGCGCTCTAGTTTTACGGCGATCGGCTTAAACACTAAGTTAGCGAGTAAAATACCGTAGAAGGTAGTGAGCAGCGCCACCGCCATGCGCGGTCCGATAACCTGCAGGTCGCCCGCATCCATCACTTCCAGCATGTTCACAAGCCCTACCAGGGTGCCGATCATGCCAAAGGCGGGCGCGTAGGTGGCCATGGTGCGAAATATTTGCGCTTCGGCATGTTCGCGGGCTTTAAGGCGGGCAATCCGCCAGCGCAGCATGTCAAAAATTTCGTCTTCCTTGGTGTTGGCAATGACCAGCTGTATCCCGGTGCGCAGGAAAGGGTTGCGGGTGTGCTCAAGCTCGCGCTCCACTGCCCGCACGTCGCCTTTAAACCAAAGCCGCGACATATCCACCAGTTCGCGGATATCGTCGCGCATATAGGTATTTTCGCGCCGAAACACCAACCCCACCAAGCGCACGACGCGCAGCACTTCTCTCAGCGGGTAGCTGATAAAGGTAGCCGCCAAGGTGCCGGTGATCACGATCGCCAGGCCCGGTAAATTGACAAAGCTCTCGGGAGACTCTGCGGTAAAAAACAGCACGCTAACCAGCAGTAATATGCTGGCAAAGATGCCAATCAACGTTGAAGGGTTCATTCACGGTTCCTTGCCGGTCACAAGTGAGTAAAAGTTGCTATTCCAACGAGTCGTGTAACCGCGCGCGTAAACGACTCACGGCCTGACTGTGCAGTTGAGAAACGCGCGATTCCGTCACGCCAAGCACCGCGCCGACTTCCTTGAGGTTAAGCTCCTCTTGGTAGTACAGCGCCATTAGCAGCTTTTCACGTTCGGGCAGCGCTTCAATCGCGTCAACCAAGGTTTGTCGCTGCTGGCCATCCAGTAATTGCTCAAACGGCGAGTTACCCGGCTCATGGTTGATGGGCTCTCCACCCTCAGCGACCAGTTCCTCAAAAGGCAATAATTGGCCGCTGTTAGTGTCGTTGAGAAGCTGTTGGTATTCACTCAGCGGCATCTCAAGGTGCTGGGCAATTTCTTGCTCTTCCGGTGCCCGCCCTAGCTGCTGCTCTAGTTGGCGAACAGCGCCATCGACCGCACGTGCTGAACGGCGCACGCTGCGCGGCAGCCAGTCACGGGTGCGCAACTCGTCCATCATCGCGCCACGAATACGCTGGCTGGCAAAGGTGGCGAAGGTGGCGCCTTGGTTGGCATCGAAACGACCAAGCGCTTCCAGCAACCCCACCATCCCCGCTTGAATAAGGTCATCGAGCTCAATGCTGGCGGGCAATCGGACCTGTAGCGTCAAGGCCTGACGTCGCACCATGGGCATATACTGCGTCAATAGCTCGCTTTGTTTGATCCTACCCTGTGCTGTGTACATTCTCTCGCCTCGCGGCTAAACAGCCTTCACTGATAGTTCACAATCATCTGCAACCCCTGCACCCGAACAGGCCGCTGACCTGGGTGTAAGGCGAAGCGAAAATGTAACGGCGCATCGGCTACTTGTCCCGCTAGTGCGCGGGTAGAACCACGCATCCCGGTTAACGCAACACACTGCTCTGGGTGGCACAGCCAGGCGTTTAAGCGCGCACCGGGAGGGTACTGAAACTGCCACTGAACACGTTCAATCTGGCTGGCCTCTACGTTGGCCGCTGCCGGTGGCGCGACCTCTTGTGTGGCGCTGGCCCGATCACTCATCGCCACCATCAGCCCGGGGACCTGTGTACTCCAGCTCCCCGCTACCGCGTGTGCGTTACCCAGTTGTGTTATCAATAACACAACCCAACCTAGCGTTTTGACAGGCCAGCTTAGCATGCTTGTTGTCCTCGGCCGAGTGAGCTCATCGTGCCAGTACCAGTAATTTCATACTTAAGTAATAGTCGGCAGCTTCCCGCAAGTTATCGAGCAATCCTTGGCGCGGCAAGTGCGGTTCGTGAAGAGCCAGTACACGGTCCGGCCCGCCGTGCTCACGCAGCAAGCGCAACGTACGGTACATCGCGGCAAAAGCGTCGGCGTCACTATCGATCCACAACGCCCACCGGCTGTATTCATCGCGCAACTGGGCGAGATTGGCAGCCTCGGCCTTGACGATATGAATGTCCCAATCGTCGGGGTCACCGGCCCAGCTGCGACCTAGCACTGACCATTGCCCCAGGCGAGCCCTGACCTTGCTCACCTGCGCCGCACCGCTACCGGACAGCCCGACCACCACCAGGGGAATTTTGGGCCCGGGCGGTTTGGCTGCCACAGGCGTCACCGCCGCAGACGCCGCCGCAACTAGCGACGGCTCCTGGACGCTTTCTGCGACATACTCCGCCGCGGCAACATCCCCAGGCGCATCGGCCTGCTGCTGTTGACGCTGCAAATTTGCCCACTTGCGCAGCCCTGAGGCTTGATCTTGTTCGCTCACGCCACACCCTCTCGACTGATACTGCCCATTTGGCGAATCGCATCGCGGGCCATAAACACGTAGACCAATGCATCCAGCATACCGCTATCGCGACGCCGCCGACGGGCACCCAATAGGTTGAGCAGATCCCCGCGCAGCGTTTGGGCGTCGTCATCGTCAGCCACATCAAGGTGCCCGGCGACCGCTGCCACACCGCTGGCCATGAGCAGGCGCACGTCGGCGTTGACATCGCCGCTATCGGCGTCTTTCAGCTGCTGCCAAGCGCGCCGTGTCAACGGCGCCAGCCCTTCGCTGTGTAGCTGGGTAAGTAGTAACGACAGCACCTCCGAGCCCAGGCGTGCGGGAGTGAGCCAATAGCGGCGCGTTACCACCTTGGCGCTTTCAGGGTTACGTACTTCGCCATACCACGCCAAAAGCGCGAGGCCAGAGGCGTCCTCAACTTCAGCATAGGCGGTCCACAACTGCATGGATTGACCACGAAAACGCACACTTACGTGATGGGTTAGCACGCTGTCGTGAAACAGTTGGCGCAGCGTCTGGCGTTCGCGGTAAGCGAATATACGCTGACTGGCAGCGACCTGGCTGATCCAGGTCAAATGCTGGGCCTCTAGCCACCCGAGCGCATCCGCCTCGGGCAAGCGTGGCAATAAGTGCACCGCGACGCCGTTTGAGGCTGACAGCGCGGCCAAGCGCGGCTGCCAACCGGCCACATGGCGATGCTGCAGCCACGGTAACGCCAGCCACGCGCCCTCTGTGTCCAAGCCTATATCGGGCATTGCCCAGTCGCAGCCACGCTCATTGCGTCGCGCTGACCACGCCATGCCCAGCATGGCGTCGCTCGGTGGGTAGTCCGCCAGCAGGGCATTAAGGCGCTGGTCTTGCACACTGCTCGGCAGTGCGGCTAGGTTCCAAAGTTCTTCTAGTGCGGCAAATCCCGTCACACGCTGGCGCAGCCGTGCCAGCAGCGACGATAAACGCCGCCCTTGGCCCAGCACATCCCGCGACCAGCGCGGCATGCCCATCGGCGCATCGGCAGCTTGCACCCGTTCACGCTGTGGTGTCGCGGTACTCAGCGCTTGATCCACTAGTGCACCGGGGGCGGCAAGGGCCATGTCTTCGGGCACCTGCTGCCCGTAGGAGCCAAACAACACCCGCATGCCATGACGCATTACGATATCCAACACTGGCGCTAGGCAACCCGCCTCATCCTGCTTGGTAATAATGCAATCATCTAATTCAGCGCCCGCTGAGCGCGCGGCCTGCCGGTAGCGCAGCACCACTTCTTCGAGGGTTTCCGGCTGGCTGGCGGCGTTGAGTAGTAACACCAGTCGCACCCGCGAACGCCCGCCCTGAAGGTGGGCGATTTGCTCAATCACCCGCTGGTCACGCTGGCTCATGCCCACGGTGTCGATAATTACCCACTGTTTGCCCTGCAAGCGTCCCAGTAAATCGTCGATGGGTTGCTCGGCATCCAGCGCGTACATGGGGGTATCCAGCAGGCGCGCATAAATCCGCAATTGCTCGTGGGCACCGATCCGGAAGCTATCGGTGGTCACCAGCGCCACCGGGCGCGTGCCGTGGCGCATCACAAACCGCGCGGCTAGCTTGGCGGTGGTGGTGGTTTTACCCACGCCCGTTGGCCCTACAAGCGCCACAATACCGGTTTGATCAAAAAAGCTCGCTTCATCGCTAAGCACACTAAGCCGCTGCATTAACTGCTTGCGCAGCCAATCCAGCGGCGCTTGGCTATCGGCGTTTAAGCCCGCCAGCGGCTCGGGAAGCCCGGTTAGGAGTTCATCGGCAAGCTCGCTACTAAAGCCCACCTTGCATAGCAATTGGCGAAGTCGTTCAACGGTGCCCGTTGGCGCCGCCTGGATGGGCGCAGCGGCTTTTGCAGGCTGGCTGGCCAGTAGCTCTCGCATGTCCTGCATTTCGCGCAGTAAACGCTCACTCATTGCCTGCATCGTATCTTGCGGCGGCGCTGCCGGGGCTTCGGGCGGCAAAGGCTCGGGTGAGGGATCAAAATGGTCAATAGCTTCGTCCGCCATGGCCAGAATTTCTACGCCGCCTTCGGTACGCCGATTGGCCACGATCAGAGCATCTTCACCGAGCGTTTCGCGCACTTGGCGCATTACATCGCGACTATTGACTCCCACGAAACGTCTCACACTCATGACTCACCCTTTACCTATTCTAGAAATGGTCGACGCTCTAAGCTATGCCTTAGCATGACCCTAGCACGGTGTGTGATTACCTACCGCCCACCACCGTGGTCACTTTTAGCGTGCGGTCATCGGGAATTTCTGCCTGAGACAATACCGCCATATGACGTAGACGACGGCGTAAGAAGCGTGACAGCACCCCACGCAGTGAGTGTTGCACGACCAGCACCGGTGGTTCGCCTAAACTTTCGTGGCGCTCCAACGCCTGCTGCGCCTGGGTCATTAGTGTTTCTGCCAAGCCTGGCTCCATCGCGCCGTTGCCGTTCATGGCCTGCACCAGCACTTGTTCCAGCTGGGCATCCAATCCCATGACGTTGAGCGTCTCCTGACCGGCAAACCACTGCTGGACAATCGCGCGCCCCAGCGACACGCGCACTAGCGCCGTCAACTCGTTGGGATCTTTTTGCTGCTGGGCGTACTCCGCTAGAGTATCCAAAATAGTGCGCATATCGCGGATAGAGACGTCTTCGTCCAACAGATTTTGTAAAATACGCTGTAACACGGTCAGCGAAATCGCTTTGGGAATCACCTCTTCGACCAGCGCTTTTTGATCATCGCCCATTTTATCCAGCAGCTTCTGGACTTCTTGGCGGCCCAGCATCTCTGGCGAATGGCGATGCAACAGGTGGTTTAAGTGGGTCGCTATCACGGTACTGGCGTCGACCACGGTGTAGCCATACACCTGGGCATGCTCTCGCTGGTTACTATCGATCCATATAGCGGGCAGGCCAAAGGCGGGGTCTTCGGTATGGGTTCCCTGCAATTCACCCGAGACCTGGCCGGGATTAATCGCCAGCCACTTGCCTGGCTGCGCCTCGGCGCGGCCAATTTCAGCGCCTTTCATCGACAGCACATAGGCGTTAGGCGGCAGCTCTAAATTATCGCGGATGTGCACCACCGGCGGCAGGAAGCCGACCTCTTGGGCAAACTTCTTACGCACGCTTTTAATTCGCCCGAGCAGCTCGCCTTTTTGGCGCGAATCAACCAGCGGTATTAAGCGGTGCCCCACCTCTAAGCCGAGTGTATCGACCAGCTGTACGTCTTCCCAGCTCGCTTCGGGGGTCTCTTGTAAAGGCACCGGCGCGGCGGCGATTTCCTCCTTGACCATTGAGCGCTCTTTTTGGCGCATAATAAACCACGCCAGACCCGCCAACAGCGCGGTAAAGAATAAAAACACGAAATTGGGCATGCCGGGCACCATGCCCAATAGCCCCATCACGACAGCAGCCAATATCAGTACCTGGGGATTAACGAACAGTTGGCTGATCATTTGCTGGCCAATGTCTTCGTTCGTGTCGGTACTTACCCGCGATACCGTGACACCCGCGGCGGTCGAGATCACCAGGGCAGGAATTTGCGCCACCAGGCCGTCGCCGATCGCCAATAGCATATAGGTCTGGCCAGCAGCGCCAAAGCTCATATCGTGCTGAAGCATGCCGATCATCAGCCCGCCGATGATATTGACCACCATAATCACCAAGCCGGCGATGGCGTCACCGCGGACAAACTTGCTTGCGCCATCCATGGAACCGAAGAAATCGGCTTCTTGGGCGACTTCTGCGCGGCGCTTTTTGGCGTCGTCTTCACCGATTAAGCCGGCGTTCAGGTCGGCATCGATGGCCATTTGCTTACCGGGCATCGCATCCAGCGTAAAACGGGCACCGACTTCGGCAATACGGCCGGCACCTTTGGTAATCACCATAAAGTTGATGATGACAAGAATCAGGAAGACCACCAAACCAACGGCGAAATTGCCGCCGACCAGAAACGCCCCAAACGCTTCAATGACCTTACCCGCAGAGGCGCCGCCTTGGTGGCCCTCCATGAGCACCACGCGGGTAGACGCGACGTTAAGCGACAGGCGCAGCAGCGTGGTAAATAGCAACACCGCAGGAAACGCCGCAAAATCCAGCGGCTTCTGGGTAAACATGCTGACCATTAGCACCATAATGGCCAGCGCGATATTGAAGGTGAAAAGTAAATCGAGCGCGAAAGGCGGCAAGGGCACAATCATCATGCCCAAGATCATGAGGATAAGCAGCGGCCCAACCAGCAGCTTCATGCGTACATCGTTCATCCAGTCGCGCTTACCCACTAGCTGACTCAAGCCTTTCATGGTTGCGCCTCATTACCACCGGGGCTGTGCCCAGGGTTTTCCAGCTCCGGCGGAACCGGCAGATTATCAGGGGTTGGGGGCACCTCGCCTCCTTGTTGAGCGACTTGCTTAAGGCGGTAGGCCCAGGCCATTACTTCCGCCACGGCGGTATACAGTTCAGCGGGCACTTCTGCTTCTAGGTCCACGTGATGATACAGGGCACGCGCCAGCGGCGGTGCCTGCAAACGGGCAACACCGGCTTCTTCACCAATTTCACGAATCCGCGCAGCCACCGCATCGGCGCCTTTTGCCACTAGCCGCGGCGCACCCATACTGCCTTCTTGGTAGCTCAGCGCTACTGCATAGTGGGTCGGGTTGGTAATGATCACGTCCGCCTGGGGCACTTTGCTCATCATTCTGCCGCGCGCCATGGCCTGCTGCTGCTGGCGAATGCGAGCTTTTACCTGAGGGTCACCCTCAGACTCTTTATGTTCGCGCTTGACCTCTTCCTGAGTCATGCGCAGCTTCTTGGCATTGCTCCACAGCTGGTAAGGTACATCGATCAAAATAACCACGATGAGCGCCAATATCATTAGCCCTGCCGCTTGGGCCGCCATCTGCAGCGCATTGGCGAGCGCTTGCTGAATCGGCTGATTCATCAGCGCCATAAACTTGCCGATGTTGAAGTACAGAAATAGCGCTGCAATCCCCCCGACCAAGACCGATTTGGCAATGGCCTTAGCCAACTCGATCAACGCCTGGCTGGAAAAAAGGCGCTTTACCCCCGCAATGGGGTTTAACTTGGATAATTTAGGCTGCATCGATTTACCCGATATCAGCCAGCCTCCCAGCAGCGCTGGCGCGACAATTGCGATGACCACTAACAGTAAAAATAGCGGCATCATGGCAAACAGCGTCCGCTGACCCAAATCAAGCGCGTTCACCAGCATCGGCGTGCTTTCCATGGCCTCACGACGCTCGAACAAAAACGCCTGCTCCATGACGATGCCCAGCTGGTTGTAGAGCATTCTGCCCATGCTCCACAGGCCAATCACCCCACCCATGAGAAGTAAAAACGTGTTCAGTTCGCGGGAGCGAGGAACCTGCCCCTCCTCGCGCGCTTTTTCCATTCGCCTGGGCGTGGCCTCTTCGGTCTTTTCCTGGTCGCTATCGTTCTCTGCCATGTGGTCATCCGGCCAGGTGAAGCGAAGCTTAACACGTATTCAGCCGTCCATAGGGACGGCTGAATGGCGTACTTTCTTGCCCACAGGGCTTTTAAAAAAGAGCGTTAAAAGCCTAACTCGTCCAATAAATCGTCCACTTGGTCTTGCCCAGAGACGGTATCGGGTCCATTGTCCTTCACTTGGGGTCCATTCAAAAGCTCTTCGTTGCGCCGTACACTGTCGCTTTTCCACTGATCCTCAGCCTTGCGCTGCATCGTTTCTCGTGCATGGGCGCTCGGCACGTTGTCAATTAGCACCTGAACCAGCTGATGTTCGATCTCATGGATCACATCCATCATCTTCTTAATCACTTGGCCGGTCAGGTCTTGGAAGTCCTGGGCCATCATGATTTCCATCAGTTCTTTGTTGGTAGCCGCCGCCATATCGGGTACATCGCCCAAATATGTCCGCGTCTCTTTGACCAACGCTTTGGCTTCATCTAACTCTTTCGGGGCTTCAAACCACTCGGCCCAGCGCTTGTCCAGCCCGCTGGCACGGTCCGCTAACTGATCCTGTATTGGCTGAGCACGATCGACCGCATTCAGTGAGCGATCAGCCGCCTGCTCTGTCATAGCAGCGACGTAGTGCAAGCGGTCACGTGCATCAGGAATGGCGACTGCCGCTTTTTCAATCTCTTTGTCTAACCCTAGCTCGCGCATATTTTCGCGCAGCATACGGGTCAATTTGCCAATGCGGTGAAGCAGGTCTTCAGCGGTTTCTTCAGACGACTGGGCAGAATCGGACTGCTCATTCTGACTCATTTTGCTGTCTCCTCGCTAACCAGGCACCCGGGCCTAGCCGCTTCATTTGCCCATTTTATCGAAGATCTTGTTGAGCTTTTCTTCTAGGGTTGCGGCAGTGAAAGGCTTGACGACATAGCCGTTGGCGCCCGCTTGTGCAGCCGCAATGATATTTTCCTTCTTGGCTTCAGCGGTCACCATTAGAACAGGCAGGTCTTTCAAGGCGTCATCCTGGCGGATCTCCTTGAGCATCTCCAGACCATCAAGGTTAGGCATGTTCCAGTCCGACACGACGAACTCAAAGTTGCCAGCGCGCAATTTATTGAGCGCATCTTGCCCGTCTTCCGCTTCATCCACGTTGGTGAAACCTAGTTCCTTCAGTAGGCTACGTACGATCCGACGCATGGTAGGAAAGTCGTCTACAACCAGGAAACTCATATTCTTATCTGCCATCGGTCATCCTCTAATCAGTAAATGGCACGGGGGAGACTGAAAAGTACAGTCAGGTGGTTTAAAACGTTTACTTAAATCTTGGTATTAAAACCGCTCTTTAAAACTCTTCCCACTCTTCGTGGTCGTTATGCTTGGCGGCAGGCGGCCTTGCTTGCGAGTGGTTAACACTGGGCGGCGACACCGCCTTGGGGCTTGTCGACCCAGGCGCTAGCGCTTGGTGTGACGCTGCCTGCTGCGTGCCTACCAACTTGAAAACAGCGACCGCTTGCTCTAAACGATTGGCCTGCTCTTCGAGAGAGGCCGCCGCTGCGGTGGCTTGTTGCACCAGCGCGGCGTTTTGTTGGGTAACTTGATCCATCTGGCCCACGGCTTGACTAACCTGTTCAATGCCATCGCTCTGTTCTTGGGAGGCAGCGGAAATCTCATCCATGATATCGGTTACCCGGCGTACTGCGGTGACCACATCCGACATCGTGGTGCCCGCTTGCTCGACCAGAGTAGAGCCTTGCTTAATCTGCGTCACCGAGGCGTCTATCAGGGTTTTAATCTCTTTAGCAGCATCCGCGCTGCGGCTTGCTAAATTACGTACTTCGCCCGCTACTACCGCGAAACCACGGCCTTGCTCTCCAGCGCGGGCGGCTTCTACCGAGGCGTTGAGGGCCAAAATATTGGTTTGAAAAGCGATTGAGTCTATCACGCTGGTAATATCGGCGACTTTTTTCGAGCTGGTCGAGATGCCGTGCATGGTCTGCACTACTTGCGCGACCACATCGCCGCCACGTTCAGCCGTGGTAGAGGCATCCGCTGCCAAGGTACTCGCCTGGCGTGCGTTATCGGCATTCTGTTTTACTGTCGCGGTCATCTCTTCCATGCTGGCCGCGGTTTCTTGAATCGACGCGGCTTGCTGCTCGGTCCGCGAAGAGAGGTCGGCATTGCCGCTGGCAATCTCGCGGGTGCCGTGGTGAATCTCGTTACTGCCTTCACGCACACGACCGACAATATTGGTCAGGTTCTGTTGCATGGTGCCCATGGCACCCAATAAACGGCCAATTTCGTTTTGACCCGCCTCTGGCAATGGATCGGTTAAATCTGCCTCGGCAATCGCATCCAGGCGATCAATGGCGCCTTTGAGCGGGGCAATGACTACGCGGCGTAAGCCCACGTAAATCACCAAAGTCATTAGCAGCGCAAAGATAACCAACGCCGCTTTGATGATGGCAAATAGCGTGCTTTGCGCCTCAACGTCGGCGCGAATGGTATCTACCCGTTCAAAACCGTAGCTAACAAACGCGCTCATGCTGGCCGATAAACGGCTTAATGGCTCAGCCATCTCATCGCGCAGCGAGTTATAGGCGGTTAAGTTCATAGACTCAAAAGTTTCATACTGCTGTTTAACCAAATCCAGCACCACTCGAAAATCTTCAGCCAAAGCATCCCCGAGCGCCTTACCTTGGGGGGTAAGCGGCTGCGCAGCAAAGCGTTCAAAGTGCTGTTCGGCGCGCTCAATGCGCTCACCAGCGGCGGTAATTTGCTCGTTTGATTGCTGTGTTTTGCCGACCATAAGATGGTTCGTGGCCGTTTCCATTGCCAGCATGGCCTGATTTAACAGCGAGTCGGCACGGTTAACCTCATTTAGCTGCGCATCGCTAATATTACTGAGCGTTGCTAAGTTATTTTGGACACTACGATCAGCCACAACCCCCAAGCCTGCGATCACTAAAATCAGGGCGGCAAAGCAAGCCAGTGCAGAAACCACAGTGGCGTGGATACTCAAGTTGCGCAGCAAACGATTCATGGTGAATTCCCCTGTGTCATCGACAATTGTTTATATTTATAGCTAACACTAAACACGCTGCGCGCGGCCAGAGGCAGCAATAAGCGCCATCATGCGTGCTGGAATGTCGTCCAACGCCACCACTTCAACGGCGCCACCCACGGCGATTGCTTCTCGCGGCATACCAAAGACCACACAGGTTTCTTCGTTTTGTGCCACGGTGGGCGATCCAGCTTGGCGCATTTCTAGCAGCCCGGCGGCGCCATCTTTACCCATGCCAGTAAGAATCACACCAATGGCATTTTTTCCGGCGTGCTGAGCTGCCGAGTGAAACAATACATCCACAGACGGCCGGTGGCGGTTCACCGGGGGGCCATCATCTAAGCGTGCTACATAGTTTGCACCGCTCCGGGCTAATTTAAGGTGCTGATCGCCAGGGGCTATATAAGCGTGCCCGGGTAGAATCCGCTCCCCATCGGTGGCTTCTTTAACGGTAATGCGACACAGTCGGTCTAATCGCTCGGCAAACGACCGGGTAAAACCACCGGGCATGTGCTGGGTAATCAAGATCGCCGGCGCGTTAGCGGGCAGTGGCTCAAGCACCGCCCGAATGGCTTCGGTACCGCCAGTGGATGCGCCGATAATAATCAACTTCTCGCTCGAGACTAACGGCGCTTTTAAGGCAGTAGGCGGCGGGGTATTTTTGTGACGCGCCTGACGGGGTCGTGAACGTGCAGCGGCACGAAGCTTTTCGGCAATCTCGTTGGCGTACTCCATCATGCCGTTGCGGATACCGAGACTCGGCTTGGCGACAAAATCGAGCGCCCCCAGCTCCAGCGCACGCAAAGTAATTTCCGAGCCACTTTGAGTTAACGATGACACCATCAACACCGGCATGGGACGCAGACGCATTAAACGCTCAAGAAAATCCAGGCCGTCCATACGCGGCATCTCTACGTCTAGCGTTAACACATCCGGATGGTGCTGCTTGATTAAATCCCTCGCTGCAATGGGGTCCGGCGCCACTGCAACGACTTCCATATCAGGCTGAGAATTAATAATTTCCGTTAACAAATCACGGATTAGCGCCGAATCATCGACGCAGAGTACTTTGATCTTGGCTGCGCTCAAAGCACGCCTCCTATGGCTCTAGACGACTGATGTGTGATTGCAACCGCCGGAGCTACAGCGCCTATCGCGATTAAAAAAACACGTAAATTGTTCATTTTTTTGCCAGCGTATAGATGGTCTGGCCGCGCAATTTGAATGCGTCCGTTATGTACGAGAAATTTTCTGAATGGCCTGCAAACAGTAAGCCATCGGGTTTCATCAGGGGCGCAAACCGTTTAAGAATCTTTGCTTGAGTATCTTTATCAAAATAAATCATAATATTTCGGCAAAACACCGCATCAAAAGGGCCTTTAATCGACCATTGCGGCGCTAACAAATTAAGCGGTAGAAACTCGACAAGTGCCGACACCTCTGGACGAATTCTGGCAAACCCCGCGTGCTGACCCGTGCCTTTTTGGAAAAAGCGTTTAACGCGCGCGTCGTCGAGCTTGCGCACCTGCTCTTGGGGGTAAACGCCAGCGCGCGCCCTGGTCAGCGCATCGGTGTCAATATCGGTGGCAATCACTTTGGCCTGTGATGCTTTAGGCCCCAGCGTTTCCAGTAGCGTCATGGCCAACGAGTAGGGTTCTTCCCCCGTCGAGGCTGCCGAACACCAGATAGTGACCGGTTCCTGAGCATTTTTAATGTGTTCAGCCAACAGCGGAAAATGGTGCCCTTCACGAAAAAAAGCCGTTAGGTTGGTGGTCAACGCATTGGTAAACGCCTCCCACTCTTTAGCCTCTGGCTGACGCTCCAGGCGTACTAAATAATCGGTAAAGCGTGTCATACCATGGTGACGCAGACGCTTCGCCAAACGGCTGTAAACCATTTCACGTTTGTGTTCGGCCAGCACAATACCGGCGCGCTGATAAATCAGCTCGCGGATACGCGTAAAATCCGCATCCGTTAATATCAAATCACGTTCAAGCTGATTACCAGAGGACCACTGGCCTGTATCGGCAGCCCGTTCTCGTTGTTCGGTCAAAACTCTCCCCACTCCTCTACAGAGGCTGTTTGCCGTTTAACGGGCGGATTTGGCGACGTCTTACCCTGCGCTTGAGGAGCAAGCCTGTTGGGCGTTTGTGCCACGCTGCTTGCTACACTCGCTGCAGGTGGACGTAGCGCCCCCTGACTGTTTAACCGAAACGCCTCTACCGATAGCGCTAATAGGCCAGCCTGCTTTTCCAAAGAGCCTGCTGCGCGGGCCGTTTCTTGCACACGCACGGCATTGCGCTGGGTGGCTTGATCCATTTCGGCGATGGCTTGATTGACCTGCGTGATACCACTGCTCTGTTCTTCGGAGGCCGCTGAAATCTCGTGCATAATTTGCGTCACGCTGCGCGCCGCTTCGGCCACCTCGGCAATCGCGACTTCGGCTTTTTTCACGGTCACAGCACCCGAGTTCACTTCTTTGTTAGAGCCATCGATCAAGCCACGAATTTCTTGGGCAGCCCCGGCGCTGCGTCCTGCCAAATTACGCACCTCGTCGGCAACAACTGCAAAGCCACGACCATGCTCGCCAGCGCGCGCCGCTTCTACTGATGCGTTCAAGGCCAAAATATTGGTTTGAAACGCAATTGAATCGATCACATTGATAATGTCGGTCATCTGCTGGGAGCTTTGGGTGATCCGCTGCATGTTGTCGACTAGCTGTGTCATCAATTCGCCCGTGTTCGTTACCTGCATAGCGTTGTTATCGGCTAGGCGACGAGCTTCTTGAGCGTTATCGCTGTTTTGCCTTACCGTCGCGGTCATTTCTTCCATGCTGGCGGCGGTCTGCTGTAACGACGCGGCTTGCTGCTCAGTACGCGACGATAGCTCTTCGTTACCGTTGGCAATGGCTTGTGCCGCGGGAGTAACGACATCGATACCACTTTTAACATCGCCAATGATGCTGCTGAGGCTTTTACGCATGGTATCTAGTGACACCATCAGCTGGCCCACTTCATCGCGCCGCCGAGCCGGGACTTTAGCGGCTAAATTGCCGCCTGCAATTTGCAGTGTGAAACGCGCCGCACTGTTTAACGGACGCACAATGGCGCGCAGCGTAACGACGCCAATAAGAATAAGCAGCAGTAAGCCAATCGCCAGTACAATGGCTTGCGCACCCAGCATGGTGGCTTGGCCTTGTTGTGCTTCATCAGCCATTGCTTCGGCGGCTTGCTGCTTCTGGGCAATCAGCTGGTTAACCATGCCTGACAGGGCGCGCCCATCGTTGGTCATCACCTGGATAACCGCGTCCAAACCGGTAAACGCCTGGTAGGTTTCTTCGGCCTGAAGCACGCTGGCGGCTTGCCCCATACCATTTTTCAGGAAGGCCTGGAGCTGTTGGTCAAACGCTGCGGCGAGTTCGGTAGCATTTACCTCGCGTGAGTAGTAAGCCTGCCAGACGGCGGCAATTTCCTCGGCGCTTTGGGCAATGCTCTCGCCCATTTCAAAGCGCTGATTGATCAGGTCCATGCGCTCCGGCTCGATCATCGCCTGACGAGTTTGAGCAATGGTCTGATCAATTTGCTGCAAACGAATAACATCGCCCAGGCCATCATTATTCAACTGTCCTAACCGCTCGCCCGCCACATTCAGGCCATACAGCCCCAACCCGCTACTAATCAACAGCAGTAGCCCGGCGACGACAATCATGCCTGCCAACTTGGCGCGGATGGTATCGAGACGTACCCGGGACAACCGTGAGATCACCCCTTTTTGGCGCAACCGACCTTTATCTAAATACAGGCGCTTATTGCGGCCTTCGCGTATTTCAGCATAAGCCTGCTCTGCCCGCTCGATAGCTTCGCGGCTTGCCTGCACGCGAACAGAGGTATAGCCCACGACCTGCTCGTCTTCGATAATTGGCGTCACATTGGCGTCTACCCAGTAGTGATCGCCATTCTTACAGCGGTTTTTAACCAGCCCTCGCCAGGTTTCCCCCGTCTTGACTGTGTGCCAGAGGTTCTCAAATGCCCCGGGAGGCATATCGGGGTGACGTATCAAGTTATGTGGCGCACCGATCAGCTCTGCGTGCTCAAAGCCACTAATAGCGATAAAAGCAGGATTGGCATAGGTGATACGCCCTTTGGTATCAGTTCGTGAGACTAAAAAATCGTCTTCTTTTAACTCGACTTCACGCTGAGTGACTGGCTGGTTGTTGCGCATGAGCTGCCTTTTTTAGTGTTTTATTTATCTAAAAGAATTCCCCGGGCCTAGCAAACAAATTAAAACGACTCCCACTCGGTGGTCTGCTCTGCTGGCGGCTTGTGTATTGCGCGCGGGGGTGACGTTGCGGGAGGCAAGGCAGTCGAGGAAGAAGAGTGGTGGCTGGCGTGTTGGCTAGAGGGGGCTGCGATACGAAAGCGCTCGACTGCTTCGCGTAAACGAGCCGCTTCGCTTTCCAGCTCATTGGCACTGCGCGCTGCCTGCTGAACCAGCTGGGCATTCTGCTGGACAACTTGATCCATTTGCGCGACGGCCTGATTCACTTGGCCAATGCCACTGCTTTGCTGCTCAGACGCGGAGGCGATTTCGTCCATAATGTCATTAACCCGCTGGACAGCCGCCACCAAGTCTTGCATGGTTTCCCCGGCTTGGTTAACGCGCTGGGTGCCCGCATCAACTTTGCTAAGCGAGGAGTCAATCAGCGTACGTACCTCTTTTGCGGCCCCGGCACTTCGGCTCGCCAAGCTGCGTACCTCTTGAGCAACCACGGCGAACCCTCTGCCATGCTCTCCGGCTCGCGCCGCTTCTACCGAGGCATTGAGCGCTAAAATATTGGTTTGAAACGCGATGTTATCAATAACGGTAATGATATCAGCGACTTGATTAGAACTGGCGCTGATATCCTGCATGGTCTCAACGATTGCCCCGACTTCTTCACCACTGCGCCGTGCTGTCAACGTAGCACTGTCTGCCAGCTGACTGGCTTGGCGAGCATTATTGGCATTGTGGCCTACCGTGGAGGCTAATTGCTCCATGCTGGAAGCCGTCTCCTCCAGTGAGGATGCCTGCTGCTCTGTGCGCGAGGAAAGATCGTTATTACCGCTGGCGATTTGCTGGGAGCGCTCAAAAATCGACGTGCCGCTGCTACGTACAGTGCCGACCGTTTGCGAAAGAGAGTGCTGCATATGCGCCATAGCACTATAAAGCCGCCCTATCTCATTGTTACCCGGCGATGCGATGATTTGGCTTAAATCGCCCTGCGCCATCTGCTCAAAATGGCCCACCAAGCGATCCAACGGGCGCAGTACATTCGCCGTTACACCCCAAATAACCACGATAACCGTCGCCACCGTCATCATCACAATGCCCAGTAACGCCCACCGAATCGTGGCGGCAAAGGCGCTGAAAGCCGTCTGCTGGGCTTGTATATCGCTCGTTTCCTGCACAATGGCGGCGCCATGATGCAGTGCATAAAGGCCAATACCGCTGGCAATTAACACCAGTATCGAAAGCGTCGCTAACACTAGCCCCCAGCTTAGGCGCACCGTCATATTGTTCATTAATTGCCGTATACGCTGACTCACGCACTTTTCTCCACGCACGAACGGCACTCGCCAGCACTTTCCTTAGCGCGAGAATGCATTCTTTAGGTAGGACGGATCAGGCACGTTCCTTGTGCCAAGGTACTTTGAATCAGTGGCTGCTAGTACTATCAACCAACGCCATCTCTTCGCTAGTCAACAGCTTATCGATATCCACGAGGACCAGCATGCGGTCGTCTAAACTGCCTAAGCCGCTCAAGAAGTCAGACGAGAGGGTGACACCAAATTCCGGTGCGGGCTTGATCTGATCGGGCGTCAACGTCATCACGTCGGAAACGCCATCCACTACGATACCGACCACTCGATCGGCGACGTTGACGACGATGACCACCGTTTGGCCACCGTATTCGACGCTTTCAAGGTGAAACTTAATGCGTAAATCAACGATCGGCACAATAACGCCACGTAGATTAGTGACGCCTTTTATAAAATCGGGCGCATTGGCAATCCGAGTTACATTTTCGTAACCGCGAATTTCCTGCACTTTTAAAATATCGATGGCGTACTCTTCTTCACCCAAAGAGAACACCAAAAATTCGCGGCTTTCTGCTTCTGCGGCTAATACCGCCCCACTATTGGCTTGACTCATGACGTCTCAGCCTCCTTATAAAATGAAAAATTCTGGTTGTTGACGACTTTTTTACCCGCTTCTTTCTTGAACCGACTTAAACGATGTAGGCCGGTAATATCGAGAATTAGCGCAACACTGCCGTCGCCTAAAATCGTCGCGGACGAAATGCCTGGCACTTTACGGTAATTGTCTTCCAGGTTTTTAACCACGACCTGCTGCTGGCCGATCAGCTCGTCCACCAACATGGCATAGCGGCGTCCTTCCCCCTGAACAATGACGGCGATACTTTTGGTTGGATCAGTAATCGCATTTTCGACGTCCAGCACTTCATGAATAGCGATGACGGGCAGGTATTCGTCGCGAACCTTGATGACCACATCGTCGCCCGCCATGGCATACATATCGTCTTTAGACGGCTGGAGCGACTCAAGCACGGTTGATAGCGGCAGAATGAATGTTTCCCCACCGACTTTAATCGACATGCCGTCCAGAATCGCCAATGTCAGCGGCAGTACAATACGTGTATTGGTGCCTTCGCCTAGCTTCGACTGAATTTCGACGCGCCCCCCCATGCTTTGGATGTTTCGCTTCACCACGTCCATTCCCACCCCACGGCCCGACACGTCGGTTACCTCGTTGGCGGTTGAAAAACCGGGAGCGAAAATCAGCTGGAAAACGTCTTCGTCGGACATGGTGTCAGAAACATTGAGGCCGTTTTCACGCGCTTTGGCGAGCAAACGATCACGGTCCATGCCAGCACCATCATCACGCACTTCAATCAGGATATTGCCGCCCTGATGACGTGCAGATAGGGTTAACTTACCCACCCGTGGTTTGCCAATCGCCTCACGTACATCCGGCATCTCAACGCCGTGGTCAAGGCTATTGCGCACAAGGTGAGTCAGCGGGTCGGTGATCCGCTCTACCAGGCTTTTATCCAGCTCGGTCGACTTACCTTCGGTAATCAACTCGATCTCTTTGCCCAGCTTACCGGCGGTATCCCGCACTACGCGGGGAAAACGGCTAAATACGAACTCCATAGGGATCATACGAATCGACATGACCGACTCTTGGAGATCTCGCGCGTTGCGCTGCAGTAGGCTCATGCCGTTTTGCAGTGAACTATTGCCCACCGACTGGTCTTCCAAATCGCTGACCGTTTGATCAAGCATCGACTGGGTGATGATCAACTCACCTACCAAGTTGATAATTTGGTCGACTTTATCCACTGACACACGAATGGATGACGACTCAGCGGCGGCTTTTTTGGGCTTCTCTTTAGCGGCCGCCTTTGCTGGACTCGCTTCAGTGGTTGGCTGGGGAGCTTTGGGCGCCGGGGCAGCGGCGGCTTCAGGAGCCTCTTGCTCTGGGCTGGCGGTGTCAACAACGCTTGGCGCTGCCGCGACGCTCGCAGTAGCATTAATTTCAATTTGATCCGGCTCGATAATAAAGCACATAACGGCTTCAATATCGTCAGCACTGTCGCTGCTTTTCAAGGTTACTTCGTAGCGCTTTTCGTCGCCCGACTGGGCGAGGACTTCGCCTAACTGCTCTAACTCTTCGACCAGCAGGGTGCGATCTTTTTCAACGACATTCAGCAGCGCCACCACGAGGTGGTTCCCGCCCGACGGCTCGTCACCCTCAGTACCAGAAGAGGCCGCTGGGGTTGCTTTAGGTTGAGCGGCAGGTGTCGGCGGTGCGTCCAACGGTGCACCAATTTCATCGAGGGCAATCTGTTGCAGGGTTTGGCAAATACGCTCAAACGCCTCTTGATCAGGCTCTTCTTCGCTGCGGTAGGCATCGAGTTGCTCGTGCATGATGTCTTTAGCCTCTAAAAAGGTATCTACGAGGTCGGCTCGCAGCGTCAATTCGCCTTTACGTGCGTAATCAAGCAGGTTTTCTAAAATGTGAGTGGTCTTTTGCAACACGCTAAAACCAAACGTGCCCGCTCCCCCTTTAATCGAATGGGCGGCACGGAAAATGGCATTCAGCTGCTCACTGTCCGGATCGTCCACATCCAGCTCCAACAAGTGCTGCTCCATATCCGACAGCAGCTCTTCGGCCTCTTCAAAAAAGGTGTCATAAAAATCCGCTATATCCATACACCGCTCCACCTTAACGTCGTATTTTGTGACAAACTCAGACTATTGTGCTTCTTGCGCCTGAGGCTCGTCTTGTTGTGTTGATTCTATTAGCGCTTCGGGTAATTCAGGCAACGTGTCGGCTTCAGCTTCTTCCGGCAAAGAATTATCAGATTCCATAATGACTGGATTGCGAATAGTGTCAGCAATTTCAGGAAACAGTACGACCAATTCTATGCGCCGATTGATAGGACTCGTGGGTGCAGTGTCAGGTAGCTGCACCCTGTCTGCAAAGCCCGATACCCGCAGCAATTGATCTGGATCAAATCCGCCGGCAATAAGCTCGCGCCGGGAAGCATTAGCACGGTCATTTGAAAGCTCCCAGTTACTGTAGCCGCTATAGCCACCGGCATAGGGAATGCTATCGGTATGGCCGCTGATACTGAGCTCATTGGGAAGCTCATTCAGAAGCGGTGCGATAGTGCGCAACAAACTACGCATATAGGGCGCAACTTGATCACCGCCGAGCTCAAACATGGGACGCTGGTCGGTATC
This sequence comes from Halovibrio sp. HP20-59, assembly GCF_033052795.2. Lineage (NCBI taxonomy): Bacteria > Pseudomonadati > Pseudomonadota > Gammaproteobacteria > Oceanospirillales > Halomonadaceae > Halovibrio > Halovibrio sp. HP20-59. The sequence continues at coordinate 28,655 of NZ_JAWJUW020000012.1, read as the reverse complement.
TAATAACTGTATGCGTAACCCTTCACGGGTTAAGTCAAAACGCATTTGGTTACGCATCTGTCGTAACTCGGGATCACGTTCAATGGCGCGTTCAATGCGTTCTTGCAGGTTTCTGAAGAAGTTGCGCTCCTGCATGCTAGGACGCGTACGCTGCAGGGCATCAATGCGCGCGCGCTCTCCATCGCTATGCGTCGGATCCGGCCCGCCGCCGGGAATCACGCTAGTACTGCCGGATCTATCGCCGCCGGTGATGGCTGTTACCAAAGGGGTGCTGAAGTATTCAGCCACGCCCCTGCGCGTCTCCTCACTGGAAACACTTAAAAGCCATAGGACCAAAAAAAAGGCCATCAAAGCGGTCATAAAATCCGCAAGAGCAATTTTCCATGCACCGCCGTGGTGTGAATGAACGACTTTTTTGCGCCGAATGACAATCGGGCGCTTGTCACCGCCCTTACTCATGCATTACCGCCCTTTTTGGCATCTTTCACGTACTCTTCAAGCTCTATAAAACTTGGCCGTTCTGCGGCGAAGAGTGCTTTACGACCAAATTCAACGGCCAACTGAGGCGCGTAGCCGTGTAAACTTGCCAGCAACGTAATGCGAATACATTGCAACATTTTTTCGGCTTCTTTAGCTTGCCGTTCAATGTAGCTTGAAAGAGGGCTTACAAAGCCGTAACCCAGCAAAATACCTAAGAAAGTACCCACCAGCGCTTGACCAATCATTACGCCCATCTGAGCCGGCGTAGCGTCGGCATAGGTGAGTGTTTTAACCACCCCCATTACTGCCGCCACAATACCGAAAGCGGGCATAGCATCACCGACTTTGGCGATAGCATCGATAGGGATATGCGCCTCTTGCTCAAAGACCTCAATCTCATGGAGCATCAGCTCGTCAATTTCCATGGGCTCCATCCCGCCGCTTACCATTAAGCGTAGGTAATCGGTTAGGAAGTTCATGATATGAGGGTCGGCCAGTACCGTAGGATGCTCTTGGAACAGAGGGCTCTCTTCCGGGTTATCAATATCCCGCTCAATACCTAACATCCCTTCACGGCGAATTTTGGACAGTAGCTTGTACTGCATCGCCATTAACTCCATGTAAAGCGCTTTGTCGTATTTTTTGGCACGCTTGAGCCTGGGCAGGATTTTAAATGTCGCCTTGATCGCTTTACCATTATTAGCGGCAATAAATGCACCAACAGCCGCCCCGCCAATGATAAGAAGCTCTAGCGGCTGGTAAAGAGGACCTAGGCTGCCACCTGCCAGCACATAGCCACCAAAGACGGAGAGCAACACAATTACATAGCCTAGTGGTATCAGCACACGCAGAGTCCTTACGGTATATCAGTATAATTAAGGGAACCAAACCTCGGTCATCCGTCCTGATGATTCGGGGCTGCTCCAGCCTCAGCATTACTTAGCCTTATCATACTAGGGCTGAGATGCTTTTTAATGAAAAAGTATCACTGGCTTTTGCGCTTATCTATGCCAATGCACTCATTCGTAATCGTTAAGCGCTCACTGCTATGTCTTATACCTCAATGCTAGGCAGGCGTACTGTTCGAGCTGACGATGTTACATTTTTTCACTATCTTGCTGTGCTTTGCGCGTCTTGCCTGCCCGCGAAGGTGGCTGACATATGCCACATACATAATGCTGGGCAGGGCTATGCGCATGCGCCACAAATTGTCCATTACAGCGTGTGCAGCGATTTAGTTGGAGCAAATCGCTCTCAAAAAAACGCACCAGCGTCCAAGCACGTGTGAGGCCGAGCACCGGCTCCATATTTTCAAGTGCCATTTGTTCGCCATAAAGCCGATATGCTTTTACAAACGCATCGATGCGATCGCAATCAGCTAGGTCTTTTAAACTTACATAGATATTGTAAAAAAGTGACGAATGGACATTCGGTAGCCAAGTAATAAACCAGTCGGTGGAAAATGGCAGCATGCCCTTAGGCGGTGACACTCCACGCACTTCTTTATACAGCTTAATTAAGCGTGTTCGGCTTAATTCAGTTTCCGTTTCAAGCACCTGCAAACGCGCACCGAGCTCAATTAATTCAATGGCCAGCTGCACTTGGTGCATTTCATCAACCAAGCTTTTCTGGCTCACGTCTCTTCTCCTGGCGGCATTGGCTCTAGCGAGTCGCAAGCGAATAAAAGTGAGGCATGCAAACCTGACAACCCCTGATCGCGGGGATTATCGGTGAGTTGACGCAGCCGCTCGGCGCTAGCCTGACTAAACCGGCACAATAGCTGATTAGTTCGCGCTAATTTTGTCAGTTGACGAGCATTAAGCGACACAACTAGCTCGGCGACCTCGCTATCTATTTTTAAGCGAAACATAGCAGCCTCACGATCTTCATCGAGCAATCGTTGCGCAAGCAGCAAATAAGCTAAATTTATTTCCTGAATTTCGTCGAGAAAGTTAGTTTGACTCATGATGTTCCATAGAAGACTTAGACGCGACATAGTGACCATTGTACTGGCGTCATTAATGACTTTTTATTGCCTAGCCTTATGGTTGCATAGATCAACTGTAATTGGCTACTTGGGCATATCACGATAACTTATACCATCGTCAGATAGCTCGAACACCCATACCAGAAGCTCCGCGACGATTTGGTAGAGCCCCGCGGGAATTTCCGCGTCCAAATCAAGCTGCATTAACAGCGCGACCAGCTCGGGGGCGTCGTGCACATAAATACCCTGGCGCTGAGCTTCAGCCATTATGCGCTCGGCCAAATCGCCGTAACCTTTTGCCACGACACGGGGCGCCCTGTCATTGTCTTGATAGGCCAAGGCTACTGCTTGGCGTCGACGCTCACCCGAAGTTGCCATGCACATCCTCCGACTCAAGATAGCGAGCCCGCAGCTGCACTTTTTGTAAGTCCAAAGCCCCCAGGCGTTTTTCTAACGCCGGTAGACCTGCATCGATACGCTCATACGCTTTGGTACTTTCAGTAGTAAAATCGATACTTAACGCATTTTTATACAGCCACAACGACGCGTTGAAGGCGCCTAGATTAGGGACTTCCAGCTGCATATCGGAACGCCAACCGCCATCTGGCTCACCTTCTTGCTGCCCTCCCTCCTGCCCTTCCTCGCGAGCCGGCAGGTTAATCACTAGAGCCATAAAAATACCGGCCCATACATCCCCCTCCCAGCGAATAGTAGGCATTACCAGCATTTCTAGCTGCTGGCGCACCAAACTCTGCAGACTTTCATGCACAACGTCGCGACCCGATCGGTTAGCCATCAACTCGGTCATTTCCCTTGGATGACTAAGATCGACTCTTGATTGACCATTTTCACGCCCCTCCCCTGCCATAGAAACGGTTGTTTGGGGCGCAGCAGCAGGCGCCTGGGTGGAGCCAGCAGGCGGCTGAGTGGAAGCTGTCGCAATCCCCGCCCGAGAAACCAAGCCAGCTTCACTGGCAATCGGTACTAACGGTACGTTCGGAAGGATAGACATGCCCCCTTGACCGCTCATTGACGCGCCCGGCGTAGCCAAGGGCGCCAACCCATTGAGTGCCTGCGAGACATTCAAACCAGTAGGCAAAAGAGACGCGGGCGGAGCGGGTGGGCGTGGCCCAGCTTGCATTTGCGGCTCATTTAAGAGCTGCTGGCGAGTGCCAGCGCCTTGAAACCAACGCTTTAAATGCGCTTCGTAAAACAAACCGCTGTCGCGAATGCTCGCTTCTAGGCGTGTCGCGACAGCACTCGCTGACGGCGCTTCCTGACTGGTAACGAGAGGCGCCTCGGGTCGCATCACCGAAGGGGGAGCGGGAAACCGTAACAAAACGTCGGCGATAGTTCGTGCAGCGGGACTAAAGTGCGTCTGCGTCGAGCCCGGTGGAGATGTCAGCGCATCACCGCGGGGTAACGTTCGCCCACCCTCTCCCGGCAGAGGTAGACGCTTTAAATCGTTTAACGGTGAGGTCGAGGGGCGTCCATCCAAGTTCGCGTCGCCCTTCAAGGCACGCGGCCCTTCGCCTGGCGGAATAGGCTTCACGGGCTGTTCAAGCACCCGCTGCAACGACACCTCGCCTTGACGCCCTAGCACTTGGTGCAAGAGCGTATCAATAAGCGGGTTAATACCGCTCACGTCGACCTCGCCTCGTCGTCAGTGCCATCCGTTGAATAGCGACCCTCGGGCCCTTGCTGAGGGGCATACGCTCGATGCAAATCACGCTGACGCTGCGTGACGCTGATGAGCTTACCCAGCTCATCGCGACGCGAGACTAAACGGCGGCGAATATCCACGTCGTGCTCTAGGATACGCTCCAACAGCTCTGCCTTACGCTGCTGGGCAGGTCCGTCAAGCACCGCGGTTGCATCCAATTCACGGAGTTGCTCAACCAGTACAACATAGTGAGTTCGCTGATCAATCAGTTCCGCCCACTGCTCGGCATCGGCCAGTTCGTGCATATGTGTAACGCGACTCAAAAGCGTTTCATAGCTATCTAACAATGCCTTTTGAGCGTTTTCAGATGACATTATTGCCTCACGCGCTCTGTTGTTGACCAATATCGCGCCATGCTGACGCTATGTCTTCAAGTAGGGACTCAGCCTGATTCAGGCTCTCTTCATCATTGCGCAGATTAGCAGCCAACAGCAGGCGGACAATATAATCGTAGAGAGAGGCGAGGCGTTCGGCAATTTCTCCGCCTTTTTCTTGATCAAGAGCGGCAGAAAGACCGTTATTAACGATATCCAGTGCTTTAGAGATCGATTTCCCTTTCTCGCCGATATTGCCTGCTTGCATATGAATGCGCGCGGCACGAATAGCGGCCTGGGCACCGTCAAATAACATGACGATAAGCTGATGAGGATCTGCCGACATCACTCCGCTTTCTACGCCAACGCGCGCATAAGCATTTGCCCCTCGACCATAGGCGGCGCCACCGCGAGAGTAAGTCATAAGCGAAACTCCTGTGCGTGGCTTTGCTATCCCTTTATCAATGGGTTGCCACGGATATTAAACAATCAAAAGAGTGGCAAACTGCCCTCTGCTATCTTTATGTATCGGCGTAACGTCGGCTGACTTTAATGCCGTGCGGCGCTTTTTTATGTCGAAAACCTGAAACCGTAAAGCTAGCCGCTTAGGCGCTCGCGCCTTGCGGTCTTTACACTTTCAGGTAGACACAGCAACCTCGCTTAAGCATCGCCCAAGCCGCTCAGTCACGTTATTGCTCACCACTTCTCCCACATTGTCACGCATGGGGGCTTCAACCTGCGACGTAAGCAGCACTTCGGTGGGATTGCCCTTAGTGTCAAGGCGCAGAATCCAGCCCTGCTGCTGACTGGAAAAACGCGCCAGCGATCCCACGGGCAGTACCTTGAAGTGTTCGATATAACGTTTGATCCAACGCATATCGAACTGGTGAGGATGCTGTAATAGATGGCGATATATCTGCTGCACCGTCTTCGCTGGCCGATCAGAACGGTCACGTCGCATTGCTTCGACAACGTCAACAATGGCACTGGCCTTGGCCAGCTCGCTAAGATCAGCCCCACTGAGACCAGCGGGATAGCCGCTACCATCCAGGCGCTCATTAATCCCCCCAACAACGGCCTGGACAATCCCCGCCGACAGCCACTGGCAGCTATTTAGCCGGCCAAGCAGCAACTGGACATGCTCACTAACTGCTTCGCGATGACCTGCTTCAAAGCGAGGGGCCTTGAATAAAACTTGAGGAACCAGTGCTTTACCAAGGTCGTGAATGAGGCCGCTGGCAACAATCGCCTTACGCAACTCGCGCGGCATGCTTCCCCCAACGAAGTCGAGCAGGTAAATAGCCACTGCAATACCGTGGCGCACCACTAAAGGCTCAGGAAACAAGCAGCGCGAAGCGAATAATAGCGCCTCACGATCCTCTTCATGAAAATCCAACACACGGTCGGCATAGCGAGAAAGTTGGCGACCATCGATGTCGCTACCTTGCTGTAGCGACAACAACTGAGCGTCTAAATAGGCAGCTACTTTAACCAATCGACGCGCCATGGGCGTCGCATAGCGCTGGATATCGCGCCTACCCAGGAGCTCCTTTGCTCCCTTGCGGTTACTCGGCCGGGCGAACAGTGGTGAAGGCTGGCGCTCGCCCTGCTGCTCTTCCTGATAACGGGCCGATTCACGTTCAATCTCGCACACAAAGTACCAGATTTGCCGCTCTTGCTCGGCACTGCAGCCAGTAAAGCGAAAACCTACGCGGAGCAGATGCTTCTCGGCATCTGCCTTTTGATGGCGCGCATTAGCCAGCACTTCAAAAGACGACCCATTGGGGAAAGTAAAAGCTAATTCTAAGGGGTCTGAGGCTTCAGACAACAAGCCACTGGCCGCTAATGGCAACTCCAGTTGACAGCCATCCTGAGACAGGTCACACAACTCCCCCTCCACCGCATTATCGCCAACGCCTAAACGGGCAGGGACATGCATTCCCATACGCAGCTCGGCACGAAAAGACTCCCGGCGCTGGAGCACATCTAAGGTTGCTGGGTAATCACTGCAACAGAGAAAACGCCCTCCTGCTTGGCGGGTTTCGGTCAGCTGCAATAGCGGCGTCTTTATCACCTTACCCTGCGCCTGCCCACGCAGATAGAAAGCGGCACCCGATTGAAGATGACGGAGCAAATAATCGACCGAGGAAAGATCCATCACTAACGTTTGGGCTAAATGCTGCTCCATCAAGACGATAGGCTCTGGACGCGCATCAGCGGTGGCAAGACACAGCGAAACGCCGCCCGATTCGATTAACGTATTCAGCAGGGACTCAATCATTGCTGCGTTTGCTATTGTTTCAAACTCATCCTGCTGCGCTACCATTGCTAGCCTCACTCGCTTTAACGCGTTAATTAGCCCATCGCAAAGCGAAGAAGCATATCAGAAGCTAGCAACAGGGCGTAGACACAATAAGTCATCATTACGATGCTTAATACGCAGGTTCAGGCGAGAGGAAAAGTTCGTTACGTATCCGATACTATTAAGAAGACACACGTTGACTGCTAGTGATGTAAAGTTTTTCACAGCCCCGCCGATAGGATCGTAGAAGAGTAAATTAATTGTTAGAAATCCAAGCCATGGCTGCCGCTTTGCTCTGTTGGACTAGAATCTGGCGCCAAGGCTGACCCCAAAGAGGAACGTGCCCATGAGCTCTATACCCGCAGAAACAGCAACAGCCTTGTCGTCGAGTTTAATGAACCTGACACCCAAACAACGCCTGGACAGCACTCTGGTTCAACTAGCCACACCAAATAGCCAACTGACAAACATTGGCGAAGAAGACCGGGAAATTACCCATGGCGAGCTTGTGGAACCTATACAGCGCATCAATGAAGTAATGCGCCCACGCGGTTTAGAGTTTGAATTAAGCGAAGACACATCGCGCGTCATTACTCGCGTTATTGACCGGGAATCAGGGGATGTCATTCGCCAGATCCCTGCCGAGGAAGTCATTAAAGTTGCTGAACGCCTGGAGGAGATGCAGGGACAAATGATTTCCCTAGAAGTCTAAACAATGGCGCCCCACCGTCACATGGCTCTCAAAAAAATAAACAGTTAGACTTGCATGTTCATAACGTCCCGATATGCAGATACTAAGCGATTGCGAACTTGGAGCCCCATTTGAAACGCCACGCTAGCTTTCTGCATATCGACCATCACATCGTTTAGCTCTAAATTAGGGTCGCCCGCCTGAAAAGCCATTGCCTGGCTATTAGCCGCCTGTTGGAGCCGGTTGATGCGCTGAATAGAAGCCTGAAGCTCGCCACCAAAACCGCCCTGCCTCACTGTCGCTGAAGCCTGGGCACCACCAATTGGCTGCGCAGACGCCGCCTGATTCGCCAAGCCCTGCATCTGCTGCAGCGTGGACTGGATTGCGGGAGTGCTCATAAGCGTACCTTTTCGCAAAAAATTAACTAATACAAAAAGCTTAACATCGAACAGCACCGCCTCATACGGACAAATAAGCATAAAAAGCCAAGCTTATCGTTCCTTTAGGCTCGACTTGTCACCGGATAATGGCCCCCATCATAATTCCGACCCATTTTCTGGGGCGGACAACCGCGATAGACGGATATAGCCTATGCCTTCTTTGGTGATGCGCCTGGGCCGACACCTGATTTGCCTGCCCCTTTGGAGGGATGCATGAGCGAAACCGGTGCAACGGCAGGCCGTCAAAACAGCACGTCTCAAACCGCTCCCCGTAGTGGCAACTCAGGCAGTGGAAACACTCAGCAAGATAGCGCTGGCGGCTCTCCCGTTGAGCGCACGCTGAAACAACTGCGTGGCAATCCGTTAGTCGCCCTGCTTATTGCGGGCGCAGCCTCTATTGCTATTGTGGCAGCGCTTTTTATGTGGGCAAGCAGTCCTGATTACCGTGTTCTCTACAGCAATCTAAGCGAAGCGGATGGCGGCAGCATCATCGCTGAACTCGACACCCGCGGCGTTGTTTATCAGTTTAGCCAAAATGGCCAAGCGATAATGGTGCCTAGCGACCAAGTTCACACGCTACGTTTGCAGCTTGCTGAACAGGGTTTGCCGCGTGGCGGCAATCTTGGCTTGGAGCTGATGGAAAGCCAAGCGTTTGGAATTAGTCAGTTTGCCGAACAGATTAACTACCAACGCGGTTTGGAGGGCGAGCTGGCGCGCTCAATTGAGTCGTTAGGTCCCGTTGAAGGAGTGCGGGTTCATCTATCGATGGCCAAGCCGTCGGTCTTTATACGCGATCGCGAGCAGGCTAAAGCATCCGTGGTGCTCACCCTTTTACCCGGCCGCGTTCTGGGTCAAGGCCAGGTCAACGCCATCGTTCATATGGTTTCCGGTAGCGTGCCTGAATTAGCTGCTGATGATGTCACCGTCGTCAATCAGGATGGCCGCTTGCTGTCGGCAGAGACTAGCAATGGTGGTGATCTGGATGGCTCCCAACTTGAGTATATCGCTGAGGTAGAACGCTCTTACCAGCAGCGTATTGAAAACATTTTAACGCCGATTTTAGGCGCCGATAACGTGCGCGCCCAGGTTGCCGCACAAATCGATTTCTCGCGGCGCGAGCAAACGTCCGAACGCTACGGCCCTAATCAACCGCCCAATGAAGCGGCAGTACGTAGTCGTCAGCTCAGCCTCGCTTATGATGGTGAAAACCCTCTGGCCACGGGGATCCCGGGGGCACTCAGCAACACACCACCAGGCACCGCCCCGTCTCCAATCAACCAGCCAGACGCCGAAGACCAACAAGAGGAAACTCCCCCTGAGGCGCTGCGCAACCTGCGCCAAGACGATGTTATTAACTATGAAGTTGATCGCAGCATTGAGCATGTTCAGCACCGCCTCGGCCAGATAGAGCGCCTGTCGGCCGCGGTCGTGGTGAACTTTCGTACAGAAATGGATGACGAGGGCGAGTGGGTCGATGTTGCCTTGACCGACAATGAAGTGGCGCAAATTGAACGCTTGGTTCAACAAGCGATGGGCTTCTCTCAGCTCCGTGGCGATGAAGTTGAAGTCGTCAATACGCCCTTTGCGCGTAGCATTGAGGAAACGCAGGAAGTTGAGTGGTGGCAAGACCCGACCGTTCTTTCACTGGCAGCCAACGTTGGCCGCTACCTACTCGTCGCACTTGCTATCTTATTGCTCTACTTGTTGATTTTACGCCCGCTCATTAAGCGCTACACCCAGTCGCCGACCATGGCAGCGGCAGTACCCGGCAGCATGCTTGAGGCTCGCGTGGGTAGCGATGATGAAGACGAAAGCGAGACGCCCTCCGAAGAGGCCGATAAGACCTACAACAAGCCTAAGCGTCGCCGTAAAACGTCACTGTACGAGCATAACCTTAACGATCTGCGCGAAATGGCCCAAGAAGACCCCCGCATGATCGCGATGATACTCCGTGGCTGGATGAATAATAATGAGTAGTTCAATTACTGGAATGAGCGGCGCTCGTAAGAGCGCTATCTTATTGCTTGCCCTTGATGAAGACAGTGCGGCCGAGGTCTTTAAATACCTCAGCGCTGGTGACGTACAAGAAATTAGCATGGAAATGGCCCGCTTGAACCAGGTCTCCCATGACGATATGAAAGCAGTGCTTGAAGCATTCCACGAAGAAAATGAAGAGTTTGTAGCACTTAACCTTAACTCTAGTGATCATATCCGATCGGTGCTAACCAAAGCGCTGGGCAGTGATCGTGCTAGCAGTCTCATTGAAGATATTCTCGAAACAACCGGCAACAACTCGGGTATTGATACGCTCAACCTGATGGAAGCCTCCATGGTGTCCGAGCTGATTCGCGATGAACACCCGCAGATTATTGCCACCATTCTTGTTCATTTAGAGCGTCATCAAGCTTCCGACATCCTTGAGCTGTTTGAAGAAAAACTGCGCAACGACGTGGTCCTGCGTATCGCCACGTTTAGCGGCGTTCAGCCAGCTGCCTTGCAGGAGCTGACCGAAGTGCTCACCAGCATGCTAGACGGCCAGAACCTAAAACGCAGCAAAATGGGCGGGGTAAGAACTGCGGCCGAGATACTCAACTTGATGAACTCCTCCCAAGAGGAAACCGCCATCGAGACTGTCCGCGCGCACAACGAAGATTTGGCCCAGAAAATTATCGACGAAATGTTTCTGTTCGAGAATCTGCTCGACCTCGACAACCGGGCAATTCAAATGGTGCTGCAGCAAGTCGAGACCAATTCGCTGGTGGTGGCACTCAAGGGTGCTCAAGATGAGCTGGTAGATAAATTCCTGCGCAATATGTCACAGCGTGCCGCTGATTTAGTCCGCGAAGATATGGAAGCCCGCGGCCCCATCAGGGTTTCCCAAGTCGAGACAGAGCAGAAAACCATTTTGCAAGTCGTGCGGCGTTTAGCTGACTCGGGTGAAATCGTTCTGGCTGGCGGAGATGATGAGTATGTCTGATACTCACTCACCAAAATTCGATCGCCATGGCGACTGGCGACGTTGGCAAATGGAAGAGCTGGGCAGCAGCACAAGCCAGCATGCTAGCGATAACGCTGTACCGACGGCCCATCAGCGTAAGGTTCAGGCCGCACAAAAAGCGGCCGAACAGGCTCGCCAGCGTGAAGAGCAAGAGCGTCAAGCCCAGTACGAACGCATTCGCCAGAAGGCAGAGGAAGAAGGCTACAAAGCAGGTTTCGAACGCGGCCAGCAAGACGGCTTGGCTAAGGGCTTGGATGAAGGTGCCACCCAAGCGCAAGCTGAGTTAGCAGAACAAGTTCGCCTGACCGTGACACCGCTGCAAACGCTGGCCAAACAGTTTTCCGAGGCGCTTGAACGTATCGACGAAACGATCGCCCATGACCTCGTTGAGCTGGCCTTGGCAACGGGCAAACAGCTGGCTAACGAGGCCTTGCAGGAATCGCCCGAGCAGGTTCTTACGATTGTGCGTGAGTTATTGCACACTGAGCCACCGCTGGTCGGCCAACAACGGCTATGGCTCAATCCAGAGGATCACGCCTTAGTCGAACAGCACTTAGGCAGCGAGCTGCATGCGGCGAACTGGAAACTGCAGCCCGACGATCAGCTTGCCCGCGGGGGTTGCCGGGTCACCAGCGCCCAGGGTGAAATCGATGCGACCTTTGAAAGTCGTTGGCATACGATTCAAGCGCAATCACGCAAAAGAGGCGTCAGCGCTTATCCACCGTCAAATGCTCCGTCATCGTAGGGGATACGCTATGTCAGAGGCCATCTGCCCTCACCAACATCGCTGGCACAAGGCGCTAAGGCGCACACAGCAGCGAGTTAGCTATTTGCCCCGCTACCGCAACAGCGGCCGCGTGGTCCGCGCGACGGGGATGGTCATTGAGGTGGTGGGGCTAAGAGTCGCCGTGGGTAGCGCGTGCCGGATTGAACTACCGGGTAGCGATGGCCGTTTAGCCGACAGTGACAGACATGCTGAAGCCGAGGTCGTTGGCTTTGCCGGTGACAAACTGTTTCTGATGCCGCTTGAGGAAGTCATAGGCCTGATGCCTGGCGCTCGCGTATCACCGCTTGATGAAGGCAATGGCAGTAGCGCGCGTCGCTTTCCCGTGGGCGATAGCTTATTGGGGCGGGTATTGGACGGTAACGGCAATCCCCTGGATGATCGAGAAAACGTTGAAGAAGCCCCCCGTGCCACGCTGAGTGCACCGACGCTCAACCCCCTCTCGCGGGCCCCGATTGACGCGCAAATCGATGTCGGCATTCGCGCCATTAACGCGCTGCTAAGCGTAGGCCGTGGTCAACGGATGGGGCTATTTGCTGGCTCGGGGGTCGGCAAGTCGGTACTGCTTGGCATGATGGCCCGCTACACCAAGGCCGATGTCATTGTGGTGGGCTTGATTGGCGAGCGGGGGCGTGAAGTACAGGATTTTATCGACAATATTTTAGGCCCAGAAGGTCGTCGTCGCGCGGTGGTGATCGCCGCTCCCGCCGACACCTCGCCGCTACAACGCCTGCAAGGCGCCGCCTACGCAACACGCCTTGCCGAAGGCTTCCGCGATGAGGGCCGCAACGTCCTGCTGATTATGGATTCGCTCACGCGCTATGCCATGGCGCAGCGGGAAATCGCTCTAGCCATCGGCGAGCCACCCGCCACGAAAGGGTATCCACCCTCTGTGTTTGCCAAGCTACCCAGCTTAGTTGAGCGTGCTGGCAACGCCGAGCGTGGTGGCGGCTCAATTACCGCCTTTTATACCGTTCTGACGGAAGGCGACGACCAGCAGGATCCCATCGCTGATTCTGCTCGCGCCATTCTTGATGGCCACATCGTACTGTCGCGAACCTTAGCGGAAGCTGGCCACTATCCAGCGATTGATATCGAAGCCTCGATTAGCCGCGCCATGACCTCTATTACCAGCCCTGAGCAATTACAGGAAGCGCGTATTTTCAAGCAGATGTTTTCTCGCTACCAGCGCAATCGGGACCTTATTAGCGTAGGGGCCTATAGCCCTGGTCACGACCCTCAGTTAGACGAAGCGGTTAACCGATTCCCATCGCTAGAGCGCTTTTTGCAACAAAACATCGAAGAGTGTGCAACGCTTACGGATTCTCGTCAGGCGTTACACGCACTGGTTGGAGCACGTAAATGAGTACATCGCAGCTCGAAATGTTAACGGATTTAGCCAGAGGCGCGCGCGACGAAGCAGGCAAATTGCTCGCCCAAGAGCGACAAACTGAAAAGCAAACCAGCGCTCAGTTACAGTCGCTTTTAGGCTACCGTGCCGAATATGCCGAGCGCCTACAGAAGGCAATGCGCGACGGCATTGATCCTGCGACGATGTACAACTACCAGCAATTTTTAGCCTCGTTAGATGCTGCACTCGGCCGGGCACGCCAAGCGTTAGCGGCCCAGCAGGCAAGCGTTCAGCAAAGCCAAAAGAACTGGCAACAAGAGCAGCGCAAGCTCTCTTCCTACGATACACTGGCGTCGCGTCGGCTGTTAGAAGAGCACCGCCGCAGTGAGCGTAATGAACAAAAAACGAACGATGATCTGGTGACTAGCCGCTTGGCTCGTCAATATAACGACAATCCGCAGTAGCGGTGTCAAGGAACTGTATATGAATATTCACCAGTTGCTATCGGCTAGCTCAAGTTCACCTCAGGCCCAGCCTCAAGGTGCTCTTGGCCGCCAAGACTCGTCCAACGGTTTTTTTAAACAGGCGCTTTTACAAGCCTCTGGTGCGCAAGGAGCGTCGCAGACCGACTCACTGCAAGGACGGCTCAACGCTCTGAATAATGCCTCACTTAAAGAGGGCGAGATAGATAGTGAAAAGTTGAGCACCGCCCTAGAGGCACTCGGCATCGATATCAGTCAACAAGACTTATCTGCGCTGTTAACCCAGTTGCAAACGTCAAATTCAGATATGACTGATATTGCGCTAGCGCTGGGTGACCCTGAGACGTCGACACCGCTTGACGAGATAGCCTCACGCCTTACGTTAATCTCATCGTTTACCGATAGCAGCTTTTCGGCGCAACCCCACGCAGGACAGCTGGACACTCAATCGTTACAGGGCGAACAACTTAAAGCGCTGCAAGCCCTTGCCGAACAACTCGGCATCAGTCAGTCACAAACCGAACCACGCCTAGCCCTTGAGGCCATCGCCGATCAGCTGAATATTGATCAAAGTGAAGCGGCTCAGCTGGTTTCGGCATTGAGCGCGCTCGTGTCCCAGCCACAAGGCACACAGCCGCCGCTAGCCATTGATACAGCTCGCTTGACCAGCGCTAGCGCGGCTTCCGCTGGTCTCAATGCACCGCGCACTCAGGCTGATAATATTTTTACTCAAGTCAGTGCTAATAGTGCCTCAACGCAGATCAGTAGCGAGGCTCTCATGGGGGCTCTACTAACGGCAGAGGGAACTCCTAGAGGAAATGCCACGGGTGAACACTTGCTGGCTGGGCTGTCATTAAATGCGGGTCATAGCTCGCAGGGTACGGCCCAACCTGCCCAAGGTTTTGCCCCCTCGGTACCGCCGAGCCAAGCTATTTTAACTACCCCCATCACGAGCACCGCATGGCCACAGCAGCTAGGCCAGCAACTGGTACAGATTTCACAGCGTGGCGGCGAACAGCATGTCCAGATGCAGTTAAACCCTGCCGAGCTTGGCCCATTGTCTATTTCACTAAAATTTGGCGAGCAGGGAGCACAGGCACACTTCTTATCAGCCCATTCACAGGTACGCCAAGTGCTCGAACAGGCCATCCCACAGCTGCGCGAGGCATTGGCTGAACAAGGCATTTCGCTAGGCGAAACCTCCGTTGGCGAACAGCGTAACCCCAATGAACAGGGCTTTGCCCAAACAGGGGGCCAGCAAGGGAGTGGGTTAGGCGACGGCGATATCAATGCCGATGAACCGCTCAATCAGGGTATTGAAAGCAGACCCCTTGCCCTAGACGGACGGGTTGATCTTTACGCCTAAGCGCTGAGTGCTACCCTTTAATGCTATCCCTAGCGCTACCAGTACTAGATAGCTAAACCAAAAGATAGGCTTGCCTAGTAAGCCTGTTCATTTCATCACCCGCATTCGCTTTAGGCATAATACTTTGCAAGCGACACGCATGGAGTTCACAGGAATCGCAAATGGCAGAAACAAGCGGTGGGTCCAAGAAACTGCTCTGGATAATGATTATCCTCGTCTTGCTTTCATCAGCAGGAGCGGCAGCGGCTATCTATATGGTTATCGACCAGCGTGATGACACGGCGGCTGAGGGCGATGTGGCGCAAGAAATGGAGCCAGAAGCGCCGATTTTCATGAGTATCGAGCCCTTTACCGTTAATCTCGCCGATGATCGCCATGGCTCACGTTTACTCTATACGGGCATCACTCTCCGCGTGGGTAATGAAGCGAGCAAAACGATTCTGGAAGAACATATGCCCCAGGTGCGCAGCCGGTTACTGATGTTGCTATCTGGCAAACAGGCTGAAGAACTTACCTCGTCTGAGGGTAAGCAGCAGCTTGCCCAAGCGATTGTTGATCGACTGAATGCGCCGCTAACAGAAAATCAACCACCGCTTGATTTGCGTGAAGTTTTATTCACCGAATTTATTGTGCAATAACCTCGGGAACTGGAGCCGTTCATGTCGCAGGACGATCTACTGTCCCAGGACGAAATTGACGCCCTACTGAAGGGCGTTAGTGGTGACGATGAGCCGTCGGGTTCATCGCAGCAAGAGCCTGCCGAGTCAAAAATCCGGCCTTACGATCCCTCGACTCAGCATCGCGTGATCCGTGAGCGTCTGCATGCACTGGATTTTATTAATGAGCGTTTTGCACGTTACTTCCGTAACGGCCTGTTCAATCTATTACGTCGCAGTGCGGATATCACCGTAGAGTCGGTTCGCTATCAAAGTTTTAGTAATTTTTCACGCAATGTTCCCGTACCCACGAACTTAAACATTGTCTCGATGAAGCCGCTGCGCGGATCAGCACTGGTGGTGTTCCCGCCTAATCTTGTTTTTATGGTGGTTGACAATCTGTTTGGCGGCGACGGCCGCTTTGTAACAAAATCGGATGGTCGCGAGTTTACCAACACCGAACAGCGCATTATTCAGCGGCTGCTCAATCTAGCTATTGATGCTTACCAAGAAGCCTGGAAAGTGGTTCATCCGCTTGAAGTTAGCTTTTTGCGCTCAGAAGTACAGTCAAAATTCGCCAATATCACTAATTCACCTAATGAAATTGTGGTGAACACTAAATTTAATATCGAAGTGGGCAACTTATCTAGCAACTTTCAGATATGTATGCCTTACGCCATGATTGAGCCACTGCGGGACTTGTTGGCGAACCCCATTAACGATAGTAACCACGACCAGGATGGTAGTTGGTCGCGCCGCATGGCGAGCGAACTACAGCAATCGGAAGTCGAATTAGTCGCGGAGTTTGCGCATATACCCAGCCGTATCTCCCATGTGATGGGGTTAAAAAAAGGCGATGTACTGCCTCTCGATATACCCAGCACGATTACCGCAAGTGTCGATGGCGTGCCTGTCATGCAGTGTGAGTACGGTAGCCAACGTCAGCAACACGCCCTGCGTGTGCTACATATGATCGACCATGCTGCTATGAATAACGCATCGTCCAAGGACTTTATTAAAGGTTCTGTGCGACAGAAAGCCAAGGAATCCAAAGCATGACTGATCCCAATAAACCTGATCAGAACGTCTCTGACGACGATTCAGCGGATGCCATGTCTGAGCCAAAAGAGACATCTTCAAGTGCCGACGCTGCCAGCGAAGAGGAAGATCCCTGGGCAGCCGCTATGGCTGAGCAAGAAGAGGCTTCTTCGGGTGCTGATGCCAGTGAAGAGGAAGAAGACCCTTGGGCAGCCGCTATGGCTGAACAGGAGGCCGTTGAAGAAAGCCAGCAAGAAGCTGCCGAGCCCGAGCGTAAGGCACCTGCTGCAAAAGCCGCGAGTGACGAAGTTTTTCGCCCCTTGACTCCGAATAGCGGCAGCTCACAGGCACGCGAACTAGAAATGGTCATGGACATCCCGGTGAAACTCACCGTGGAATTAGGCCGTACTAAGCTAACCATCAAACAATTGCTGGAGTTAGCCCAGGGGTCTGTAATTGAGCTTGAAGGCCTAGCTGGCGAGCCAATGGACATCTTGATTAATGGCTACTTAATAGCTCAAGGGGAAGTCGTTGTTATCGAAGACAAGTATGGTATTCGTATTACTGAAATCATCACGCCTTCTGAACGTATTCACAAACTGAACCGATGAGCGTTGCAACTACATCAACGCAAAATGGCTCGCTTGATGCGCTAGGTAACGGCGGTGAATCGTTAATCGGCATGGCCGTTTTAGGTAAAACGGCGGCCGCATTAGCCTTAGTTATTGCGATCATTTTAATTTGCACTGCGCTGCTAAAACGCTGGGGCAACCTTCGCTCGCCTCATGGAGCCCACTTGCGCGTCGTGGGCAGCACTGCGGTGGGGAATCGTGAACGCATTGTGATTGTCGAGGTGGAAGATACTTGGCTGGTCGTCGGCGTTGGCGGTGGTCGTATTACTAAATTGCACGAGCGCCCAGCGCCAGAGGAACGCTCACCAACCACGGCGCCTCCCTCTTCCTCTCGTTTTGCACAACGCTTATCAAAAGCACTGGCTTCTGGTCGTCGCAGCGACTCATCCGCGCCCTCCGATCCACACCAGACGCCATGAGGCAATGGATGCACTTTTCTTGGCCCTGGTTTTTTAAAGCCTGCTCTTCTTCTATGCACCCTACCGCTTCCAAGGCTTCAAAGAGCGATGGTCAGCGCTGGCTATGGCTGGCGTTGGCGCTGGGCGTTTGTTTTATTTTGGTAGCCGGCCCTGCCCACGCTCAACAGATACCCGGCATTACGACTCGGCCGCTAGAAGACGGTGGTCAGCAGTGGTCACTCTCTCTGCAAACGCTGCTGTTTTTAAGTTCGCTAGCGTTCTTGCCTTCGATGCTGCTGATGATGACGAGTTTTACTCGGATCATCATCGTGCTTAGCCTACTACGTACGGCAATGGGGACCCAGGCAACGCCCCCCAACCAAGTGTTATTAGGCATCGCGCTGTTTTTAACCTTTTTTATTATGTCACCCGTATTGGCGCAAGTTTACGATAATGCCTGGGTACCATTGACTGATGAAACGATTAACTTTGAAGAGTTTTTGCTCCTCGCCCAGGATCCATTTCGCGAATTCATGCTTGCGCAAACCCGCGAACCTGACTTAGCGCTGTTCGCCCGCTTAGCCGAGGTCGGCCCCATGCAAGGTCCGGAAGAGCTACCCATGCGGGTATTGCTGCCTGCTTTTGTTACCAGCGAGCTGAAAACGGCTTTTCAAATAGGCTTCACTATTTTTATTCCGTTTTTGATCATTGACCTTGTCGTGGCTAGCACGCTGATGGCATTGGGGATGATGATGGTGCCCCCCATCACGATTTCATTACCTTTCAAGCTGATGCTATTCATCTTAGTCGACGGCTGGCAGCTGATTATAGGCTCAATGGCCGAAAGCTTTTACATGATATAGCTTTCCATAAGATTGTTTTTATATCAGACCTGCGTCGTTCTAACGCCGCAAAGGAACCGATTATGACACCCGAAATGGTGATGAGCATTGCTTATCAGGGCATGCGAGTAACACTTTTACTTGGCGCCCCTATCCTATTGGCAGCGCTTTTTACCGGCCTTATTATCAGCTTATTTCAAGCGGCGACCCAGATTAATGAAATGACGCTGACGTTTATTCCAAAAATTCTAGCCGTTTTTGCGGTGCTGGTATTTGCTGGCCCCTGGCTGCTTGGACTGATTACCGACTTTACCCACCGGTTATTTACCAACATCCCCAATATGGTGATGTAACGCGATGGTAGAAGTCACTTTCGCGCAGCTACAAGGTTGGCTAGTGGCTTTTTTATGGCCGTTTGCGCGCATCACAGCCTTTATGGCCGCTTCCCCCCTCTGGGGGCACTCGAGTGTACCTAACCAAGCCAAAGTGGGTCTTGCTGCCCTTATTGCCATTGTCATTGCGCCTATTCTACCGGCCATGCCGGATATCGCCATTATGTCCTGGGCGGGGGTCGGCGTTATCATCGAACAAATTCTGATCGGCTTAGCCATGGGCATGGTTATGCACATCATTTTTGCGGTTGTTCAAGCGGCGGGCGATTTTATCGGGCTGCAAATGGGCCTGGCCTTTGCCAGCTTTTTTGATACAGCGAGTGGTACTAATATCATGGTGCTGTCGCGTATCCTCTATATGATCACCCTGCTTATGTTCTTGGCCATGAATGGTCATCTCATGGTGCTGGAAACGCTAATAATGAGTTTCCAGACGTTACCCATTGGTATTGGCACCTTTAACCCTGGCGCTTTTGAGTTGATCGCCCGCTATGCAGGCACGATATTCGCTTCGGGTATGTTATTGGCGTTACCACTGGTCGGTTCCCTGCTGACCATCAACCTGGCACTGGGCATACTTAACCGGTCGGCTCCGCAGCTCACGGTCTTTAATATTGGCTTCCCCACTTCTCTGATTGTGGGGCTGATCTTAATGATGGTACTGATGACCGACCTTAGCCGCTTTCTAGAACGTTTGTTTAGCCAGGGAGTAGCGTTTATGCAGGGGTTAATCGAAACCATGGCGCCCTTAAGCTAAAACCCCCATGCTTCACGAAGAAGCATGGGGATAGCGAGGCATACAAAGTACGACGGTATTTAAATGACAGTAGTTACATGTAGTTAAACAGCGACAAGCCCTTAATATCAACAAACGCCTTTTGAGCCGCTTGAAGACCTACTTGACGTAAGCTGTACTCAGAGATGGCTTCATTGTAATCAAGGTCTACCAAGTCTGACAGGGTCTGCTCGTAGTTCAGCATTCTATTACTACCCACAGCGTCAACCACGTCAAGTTCGTTGAGCCGCGCGCCCGCCGAAGCACGTACCGTTAGAACGTTATCCAGTGCGTTATCCAAATCACGCATAGATGTGTTCAGGGTGTTGCGCAAGTCAGCCTTTTTGGTGGCATCATCAGCAGGGCTTTCCAATACACGAATGGCTTCTTCCATGGTGCGAAAGAGATCTGGCTCGCGCTGCTCGCTACCGGCTTTTGCTACCAGAATTGAATCATTAATTGCTGGCGTTCCCTCAAGATCAATCGACAAACCACCAAACTCTAATGAGACAGAGCCTTCTTCGTTCATACCAGCGGTCCAATTACCTGAAGGTAAAGTATCTCCCGCCGTATCGTTGGAATCCCACGTTGTACCGTTAAATCGTTCAACCTGATACGTAGGATCATCCGCGTCGCCACCAAAACTGACCCGGTAGTCGCTGCCATAATCTTCGTTATTCACATCCCGTATCTGAGGCCCGCGAAATGTCACATTGCCACTATTAAGATCAGAACGGTCAAATTTATCAGTATCTGCGTCAAAGGTGTATTTACCTGACTCAGCTATATAACCCGCACCACTAGGCACGCTTTTAAAGATAGTCTCGCCATTATCATTAACCGGCATCAGCCGCGATGCGTCCACACGCTGTTCGCGTACATTACTGTCGCCCTGATACTCCACGCTGCCATCGACTGACTTAACGAACGGCGGGGCATTATCTTTATAACCACCAAAAAGATAACGACCGTTACCATCGGTGGCATTGGCCTGACCCAACATCGTTTCATAAACGCCTTTAAGCTCGCTGGCGATTGACTCGCGGTCGACGTCGCTCAACGTATCGCTTGATGCCTGGATCAAGAGCGTTTTGGCGCTGGTGACTGCATCACTGACGCTGTTTAAAATGCTTTCCGTTTGCGACAGCGAATTTCGCGCCGAAACCCGTGCATCTGAATACTGCTCGATCACCGCCTTGGCTTGGTCAACGCCAATCGCGCGCGAGGCTGCCTGGGGGTCGTCGGAGGGGTTAACCACGCGCCGGCCGCTAGCAATTTGCTGGCTTATGTTCATCAGGTCGCTTTGCTGGCGATTCATAGACGCCGTGCTTTGCTCGAACATGGTGACAGTACTAATACGCATGACTTAAGCTCCCCAATTAACCGCGCAGGTTCAAGATGGTATCCATCAGCGTTCCTGCGGTGTCGATCACACGCGCATTGGCCTGATAGTACTGTTGGTAACGAATCAAGTTAGCGGCTTCTTCGTCTAAATTAACCCCTGATTCTGACTGTTGTACCGCGCGCAATTGATCGGTCAGCCCTTGGCGCGCGTCCAAATTAACTTCTGTAATGTTGGTACGGTTACCCACGTCGCTGACCATGGATGCATAGGCACCGGTAACCGTCGCGCTAGCACCGACTATTGATTGGGACTGCAGGTTTTGCAACGTCAAAGCGTTACGGTTATCGCCAGAAGAAGCTCCTCCCTGCTCTAACTTTAGCGTTGAGTTGGCAGTGTCTCCAAGGGACAGGCTAATGCCATCGACTGTGATAACATCTCCAGGTTGCATAGCTAGGGCAGTCCCTGGTGTTAATGAATCTTGCACGACCCCTCCGGCATCAAGGGCTCGCTCTTCGCCATTGACGAGTATGGTACTACCGCTGCTAATGTTGCTGATGGTCAAATTTCCACCTGCTAGCTCAAGATTTAACGCAGGGCTTTCAAATGGAAGAGCATTGGCACCATCTACACGAACATCACTCACATTCATATCGCCAGTTTGGTCAATATCAAAAAGACCCGCTGCAATCTTGTCTACATCGGCAATATTAGTATCCATGCCTGCGCCCGCGCGTCGCACCGGCTGGATTTCAAAGCTATCACCTACCTCGACAGGATTGGCACTATTAAACGAAACCGTCACACCACCAAAAGTGATTTCACCCTTACCTGTGCCTGAGTCCCAACCACTTGTGTCAACAAAGTCGGCAGCTTCAGAATCTGTACCACTGAGCACTTCACCGTTGTCGTTACGTGTCACGACGGGAGTAGGACCCGCATCAAACGAGACGGTGTAGTCAGTGGCACGCAGCTTATCAACCATTTCTGGATCAAACTCCACCGACGTTAATAGGTCAGGGTCGCTATTGCCTTTATGACCATAACCTTGCGGAGAGCGGATCGTGAAGAAATTTTCACCTTGGTCACCGTTAAGGTCCACCCCTTGCTTATGCTGCTCATTGAAAGCAGTCGAGAGAGACACGGCTAGCTGGCCGATCTGATTTTGCGTCTTATCCAGGGTTTCTGAACGGAAGGTCATCAATCCGCCCAATGCCCCGCCCGTTATTGTCGACTCGTCTAGTTGAACCTCGTTGTTACCGCCGTCGATATAGGCGACAACGGTACGCTGGGGATCATTATCAGACTGTACAGCTTTTAGTTGGAACGAGTTGGTGCCTGTCACCAGCGGCTGGCCATTGGGCAGGCTAACGTTGTATGTTTTGCCATCCTGAATATTCAGGCGCAGGTCCATACGCTCGTTAAGTTGGGAAATCATGTGGTCGCGTTGATTCAACAAGCTATTGGGGGCTTCACCTGTACGCGCTCTGGCCAGCGCAATTTCTTTATTTAAGCCCGCGATCTGCTCGGTCGTATTATTAATTTGCGTCACTTCATCTTTAATTTGGCCATTAATATTGCCCTGCATATCTTGCAGGTAGCCATCAAAAGAGCGGAACTGCGAACTCAGCGTATTGGCTTGACCCAGTACGCCCTGGCGAGCCGCCGGGTCAGAGGGTGAGGCCGCCAGATCTTCTAGCGATGAGAAAAATCCCTGCATCAGTGGCGCCAGACCCGCCGCACGATCTGCGAGTAGATTATCAATTTGGGTAACTTGGCTGTAATAAGTATCCAAAGCGCTCGATTGTGTTTTAGCACTATTTAGCTGATCGGCCACATAGGTATTAAATTGCCGCTCAATATTATTGACCTTGACCCCGCCGCTCGCACGCCCCTCACCTAGCTGCGGTAGCTCACGGTTATAGCCAGGTGTGTAGACATTACTGATATTATTGCTGCTGGTATTAAGGGCATTCTGCGCGGCATTGAGGCCGCTTAAGCCGATCGAAAACATGCTCATGGTTCAATTCCTTAGGCCATTACCTATCTATGTTATAAGTATCGGCACTGCGCAGAAAAACTTGAGAAAAGGGCTAGCGAGAATCCGCCAGGAAATCGCCACCAGCGTTGAGCGGCCCAATACTGTTCATTACCGCTACCAATTTGTCCGCATAGAGAGGATCCGTGGCATAGCCACCACGCTGCAGCTCGCGCGCGGCGTGCTCAGCAGTTGGCGCATCTACCACACCGGCATAGCGCGGGTTATTTCCGATTAAGCTGGCATAGTCGGTAAATGCATGCTCATACGAATCGTAAACACGGAACGAATCGACTACCTGCGTTCGACGCCCGTCAATGTATTCGTGGGTCACGATATCAGTTGTTTCGCCCTGCCACTGGCTGCCGGCTTTAATGCCAAACAGGTTATGACTATTAGCACCGCTGCGAGTTGCGATTTCATGGCGCCCCCAGCCTGTTTCAAGCGCCGCCTGAGCCAAAATAAGTTCAGCAGGCACTCCAGTGGTCGCACTGGCCGCCTTCGCGGGAGATGCTAATGTTTGCATAAACTGGTCGACGTGGGGCGGCTGATTACCCACGGGGCGCTTTGTCTCCGGCTGTGCAGGCGCTGCTTCCGGTCTTTGGTCTTGGCGCACAGCCGCTAGCTCTGTCAAGAAGCGACTTTCCGAAGCTGACTCGGGAACGGGTCCATCCCCAGGGTTCAGAGGGCTATCCAAGATGCGCGGCGTGCCTCGCGGAATGCCCGCGATTAACGCCTGCGTCTGTTGGTCGGCAGAGGGCGCACCGTCACTATTGGAAATCGCCCCTTCCCGTTTGAGTTGCTCAATCAAAACATCCGCGAGCCCCACGCCTTTGGACGAAATGACCTGCGACCACTGCTGGTCCAACATCTGTTGGTAGGTATCCGTCGCGCTGCTGTTCATCAATCCGGATGTCGGGATTGCATCGCGCATACTTTTCATCATCATCTGCACAAAGAGCGCTTCAAACTGCTGGGCTGCGCCATTTACACCCGCTTCCGGGTCGACTCTTGCCGTGTGTTGCAGCCGCTGAAAGCCTTGCACATCAAGCGCGAATTGATTGCTCATATCCGTCGCATTCATTAGATGACCTCCAGCTCGGCGCGCAGCGAACCCGACGCTTTTAACGCTTCCAAAATTGACATCAAGTCTTGAGGGGTGGCACCTAATGCATTTAACGCATTGACCACTTCGTTAAGCTGCGCGCCCTCAACAATCTGCAGGTAAGCTTCCTGCTGCTCAATATCAATATCCGTGTCAGGTACTACTACTGTCTCGCCCTCCCCAAAGGGACTAGGCTGGCTAACGCCGAACTGCGTATCAATCATGATCGATAAGCTACCGTGGGCTACCGCCGCCTCTCGCAGGGTGACCGCGCTGTTCATTACGACTGAGCCAGTACGAGAGTTCATCACAACGCGTGCAGGTGCTTGCGTGGGCGTCACCTGAACGTTTTCGACCCGGGCCATAAAGTTGACCCTTGCGTTGTCATCGGCAGGACCATCAAGGGCGATTACCCGACCATTGCGTGCGTAGGCAACCGACTGGCCAAACTCATTGTTAATCGCCGTTACCATTCGCTGGACGGTGCCAAAATCGGAATCGTTGAGCTGTAGTTCTAATATGCCGCCGTTGCCGCCCAAATTAAGCGGTACTTCTTTTTCGACCAGGGCGCCGTTGGGAATCCGCCCCGATGCCTGCTGGTTAATCTGAACGCTACTACCACCGGCTTGGGCGCCCGCCCCACCTACTAGCATATTGCCTTGGGCAATCGCATAGGTATCCCCATCGGCACCTTTTAAAGGTGTCATAAGCAGCGTACCACCGCGCAAACTGCGCGCATTGGCAATCGACGAAACCACGATATCTAAACGCTGGCCTGGCTGGGAGAACGGCGGCAAGTTAGCCGTCACCATCACCGCTGCTACATTGCGTAATTGTAAATTTGTGCCTGCAGGAACGGTCACTCCAAGCTGGGAGAGCATGTTGGTCAGACTTTGGCTAGTGAAAGGTGCTTGGGTCGTTTGGTCACCGGTGCTATCCAAACCTACGACTAAACCATAGCCCACTAGTTGGTTATCACGGACACCTGCAAAGCTCGAAAGCTCGCGGACACTCTCCGCCCGGGCAGGGAATGCCAATGCGCACACCAGCAATAAAACACCCAGCTGAATCACTCCAGCGCGGAGTACTCGATAGTTATTTATCCACAACTTACTGATCCTCACGTTACTTGCCGACATCACTATTGCCCGCCGTCGCTCTCTTGTTGAACGACTTGTTATCAAGGGGTTTTGGCCACTATCGAGGCTGTCATTGGTCGCTCGCATAGCGCTAGAACGGCGAGATATTTAAGAAGAAACGTTGTAACCAACCCATGTGTTGCGCTTCATTGATATAGCCGTCCCCCACATACTCTATACGCGCATCCGCCACCTGGGTGGAAGGCACGGTATTTTGCGCGGTAATCGTGCGCGGATTAACCACTCCGGAAAAACGAATGAATTCCGTCCCCTGATTGATGGCAATTTGCTTCTCACCACGCACGCGTAAATTGCCGTTGTTCATGACTTCTAATACCGAGACCGTGATGGTTCCGGTAAAGGAATTATTGGCCTGGGAACCACCACTGCCGGTAAAGTCGTTCGCACCAGAAAGATCAAAGCCATATTCTGCAAGCGTGTCGAGTGCATCTGGGAGCTGGGTCAAGTCAAGGCTGGCGCTACCGCTACGCCCTGCATTGGATTGCGAATTTTTGCTCGCACTGACTTCCTCATCCAGCACAATCGTTAAGATATCGCCCATGGCACGCGGACGGCGGTCTTCAAAAAGCGGCTGATAGCCTTGTCTTGCCTGATAAATAGAGCCATTGGGAATAGGCGGAGGGCGATCCGCGATGCTGATCTGCTCTTGCTCCCCCACCACAGAAGCCCGCGGAATTTGCGCACAGCCGGCAACCATCAGTATTAAGAGCGCCAAGCCAGCTAGTGCAATACGACGTAACATTGGGTGCAACTCCAGCATGACGCAACCTGTTAGTAAACTATATTGGAAAACCGTTACAGCTGGCTCAACCGCGCCAACATTTCATCACTGGTAGAGACCGCTTTACTATTAATTTCATAGGCGCGCTGGGTCTGGATCATATTGACCATTTCCTCAACCACATTGACGTTGGAGGTTTCCACGTAGCCTTGGAACAACCGTCCGGCGCCATTCATACCGGGCATGTTTTCGTTAGGCGCACCTGAAGCCCCCGTCTCTAGATAGAGGTTGCCACCCACACTCTGTAAGCCGGCTGGGTTAATAAAGGTGCTGACGGTTATCTGCCCCACCTCATTATCAATCGCGACGCCGGGTTGGCGAACGCTTACCGTGCCGTCTTCGCCGACGTTCACCGACAAAGCGTTCTCAGGCAAAAAAATCGCGGGTTCAACCGGATAGCCATTGGCAGTCACCATCTGGCCATTTTCATTTAGCTGAAAGCTGCCGTCACGGGTGTAAGCCGTCGTACCGTCTGGCATCAGTACCTGAAAGAATCCTTCGCCATTGATCGCCAGATCGCGTGAATTTTCAGTCTGTTCTAATCCGCCTTGGGTATGCAGGCGTTCAGTGGCGACAGCGCGCACGCCGGTACCAATCTGCATACCGGAGGGTAGGCGGTCCTGAATATTATTCTGAGCGCCTGGCTGACGCATGTTCTGATACAACAAGTCTTCAAACACAGGGCGTGAGCGCTTGAAACCATTAGTGCTCACGTTGGCTAGGTTATTTGAAATTACATCGAGCTTGGTTTGCTGAGATTCCAAACCCGTTTTAGCAGTCCACAAGGACTTAATCATATTTGCTCCCTTGACCGACTGACTTACATCAGCGCTGAATGGCCAACATCAACCTTGGATAGATAGGATACCGTTGGCGCGCTGAGCATTTTCGTCAGCGGTACTCAGTACCTTCATTTGCATATCGTAGCGACGGGCCACATCAATCATGGAAACCATGGCATCAATGGCGCTGACGTTACTGCCTTCCAATGCACCACTCACCAGCTTGGCATCTTCATCAGCGGGCAAGGCCCCAGGCTCGCCTTCCTCATTAGGTGGCGCACGAAACAGACCGTCTTCACCACGCGATAGCGCTCCCTCGTCAGGTGTCACCAGCTTAATACGACCAACTTCGACCAGCGCTTCAGGGCCCACGCCTTCAGGAATAGCACTAATCGTACCGTCAGCACCGATGGAGACTTGTGCGCCCTGAGGCACAGCAATGGGACCGCCTTCGCCCATTACGGGACGCCCGACGTTGAGCAGAACGCCATCGCTGTCGATCTGCAAATCGCCCCGCCGCGTGTAAGTTTCGGTACCGTCACCCGCCTGGACCGCCATCCACGCGTCGCCCTGCATCGCGACATCAAGGGTGCGCCCCGTATACTCAACGGGGCCCTGGGAAAAATCGCTACCCGGCGTCGTCGTCACCGCTGAGGTACGCGTTGCCAGTAACGCTTCGCCCTGCACGGGCACGGAACGAGCGGCCTGTAGCTGGGCGCGAAAACCAGTCGTGGTGACATTCGATAGGTTATTACTCACCACCGACTGCTGATCCATACTGTTTTTGGCGCCACTCATGGCGGTATAGAGCATTCGATCCACGGTACTTACTCCTTACTCAAATGACCGATTATTAAAGGTTAATAATGGTCTGCAGGAGCTCGTCCTGGGTACTGATGGTTTGTGAATTGGCCTGGTAGGCGCGTTGAGCGATAATCATATCGACTAGTTCGCTAGCCATGTCGACGTTGGAAGTCTCAATAGCACTTGCCTCAATCAGGCCGCGCTGACCAGTGCCGGGAGCGCCCACCAGCTCTTGACCGGAGGCACCGGTAGCAGTCCATAGGTTATCACCTGCAGGGCTTAGCCCTTCGGGGTTGCGGAAGCTCACCATCGCGATTTGGCCAGCAGCGCGTGACTCTTCGTTGGAATAGTTACGCATTACCGTGCCGTCGTCTTCGATGGTTATACCTACTAGAGAGCCAGAGGTGTAGCCGTTTTGGCTCACATCATTAACCGTCGAACTAGCAGCATATTGTGAAGATTCATTGCTAATAGAGAAGCCAAACTGAAGTGGCTCAAACAAACCGTCAGCATCGGCGAACTCATCAGTGGCAAAAGAAACTAGATTCTCTCCGTCCACATCTGTCACTAAATCATTGGCATCGTCTAGAGTAAGGTTTGTAAAGCGACCACTCTTGTCAAACGACAAAGTGCCTAAATCTCCTTCATATGTACCGGCACCATCAGGCCCGCCACTCATACGAGCATGAACTTTCCAAGTATTGCTTGAAATGACATTTCCCTCAGCGTCAGTTTCAATGTCGCCAGCACCATCTAATGATGGTTGACGCTGAAAATATAGACTCAAGTTCCTAGCATTGCCCTGAGAATCATAAATAGATGCATTTGTCGAATAATTATAAGTGGTTGAATCTCCAGCATCTATCTCAACAGGGTCAAAACCTGTTGCGCTAGGTGTAACAATAGGAGGCTCGTTAAGTGATTACCCAAAAGTAATCGAATATTCGTGACCGTAGCCCCTACACACTTTGTTGACCGCTTCACAGAGCCTG
>NZ_JAWJUW020000011.1:0-137415 GCF_033052795.2 Halovibrio sp. HP20-59 | reverse complement strand
TCACCATTACGATTGGCGACATCACCGACAGCAACTTCGAGAACATCGAAGCGGATGCGTCGGCGAACAGTGTTGACTCCACGATCACCGACCAAACGGGTAGCGATAACCCTCCCGGTGAAGAAGACACCGTGCTGGTGTCGATCAATGGCGAACAAAACATCGTCGAAGGTGAAACCTCCACGGATTACACCGTCAGCCTGTCCCAAGCGATTCCCGCCGATGGAACAGCGGTGACCGTGGCGTTGAACTACAGCGGTACCGCCCAAGACGGCACCGACTTTAACGGGGTGGCCAGCGTTACGATCCCCGCGGGCAGCAACAGCACCACCTTTACCCTCGACACCATCGACGATGCGCTGGCCGAAGGGGTGGAAGGCTTCACCATTACGATTGGCGACATCACCGACAGCAACTTCGAGAACATCGAAGCGGATGCGTCGGCGAACAGTGTTGACAGCACGATTACTGACAATGATGTCAGTTTGACAATCGGTGATGGTTCTGTGGTGGTTTATGAAGAAGGCATTGATCTGCCAGGAGATAATAAAGTTGGAATTCCTGATGGTGACGCAGGCGTAGGCTATAACGATACGACCAATGCCACGGTTGCTTCAGGTACTTTGGCAATCACTGGTAACGGTAATGCGCCTGTCTCGGTTGGGATCGAACTGGGTACCTTGCCTAATGGCCTTACATCTGGTGGTAATGATATAACTTGGTCTCACGAGAGTGGCAATGAAGCGGTTGCAATTGGTTCCGCTGACGGCCAAGAGGTCATTCGCATCGAGTTGAACGGTGGAGTTGAAGCCGTCGCTAACTCTGGAAGTGCGACGAGCATTAACTATGAGGTAACACTGACCCAGCCCGTGGATCATCCGGTAAATAGTGTGGAAGATACCCTAAGCTTTGCTTTTGATGTATCTCTCAGCGATGGAATCAATGATCCTGATACTGGAACCGTTACAGTTACAGTTGAAGACGACATGCCAGTATCCAGCGTTGGTTCACAAGATCTAAACGTGATTGTAAACGACCTGGCAGTTGGCGGATTGTCCGTTGGTTGGTCTAATGTATCTGGCGGTCGCGGAGTTAATATTAATAACCAGCCAGCTGGGCAAGATGATGTAGTCCGCTGGGATGGTAGTAATAGTAATAGTACTAGTAACTATACCTTTGATGATAATAACAACTTAACCGGTACACAGTCAGTATCGGTAAATTCGATGTTTGAACTGGGAGAGTTTACCCACAATAACTTCTCTATATCGAGTGGTTCTGGGATAGATTCAGTCAATCTAGATTTGTCACTAGATATAGTGATTAATGGTTATAGTGCTACCATCAACCATACGATTAACTTTGATCACAATGAGACCCCAAACAGTGGTTCTGATCCGCGCGATATTGTTACTATCAATAATGCCAGTACTATTGTACCGGTCGAAATAACGACTGCGGAGGGTGTTACCGAAACTTATAATTTCCAGATCATTGGTTTTGTTGATCAGGACGGTAAGATTGTCGATCGGGTTCTTACAGAGGAGGATGCTTCCAACAGTTACAAACTAATGGGGCAGCTGGTCTCATCAGATGCGCCTGATGTCACTGGTCAGGTGGATTATAGCTTTGGTGCGGATGGCCCCGCCGATGAAGACGCTATTGTTTGGAATGATGGCAGTGGTGTGACTGATGATGGAAGCGATGGCGTTAAAGTACAGGGTGAGTTTGGTGTTTTAACTGTCGATGCCAACGGTAACTATAGTTACCAGCTGGATCAGGCTGCGTACGATGAGTTAACCGCTGGCGAAACGGAAGTAGATTCCTTTGCTTACACTCTTAAAGACGCCGACGGTGATAGTGTTGAGTCTACTCTCGACATCAATATTACCGGTGAGGCTGCGCCGCAGAAACCTGAACCGCTACCAGAAGCGAAAGGCCCAGAAGACAGTGACGGCATTGATATCACACTGTCAGGAAGCATTCTGGATGGCGATGGCAACGTGGAAAGCTTCGTTATTCAGACTCTGCCTGCTAATGGCACCTTGTACTTTGGCAATACAATGGTCACAGCGAATATGTCCATTGATGCCACTGACAACAGTGCGACTTTAACCTTTGTTCCAGAAACTGACTGGAGTGATAACAACGGGGATGAAAAAGTCACTTTTGATTATATAGCCGTTGACGTTGATGGTAATCAATCAGACCCAGCCACTGCGACTGTTGACGTAACGCCAGTGACCGATACCCCCGATGTCGAGCTGACACTGACCGAGAGTTCCACAAGCTCGTTATATGCCGTGGATCTGTCCAATGTGTTGAATAACGCAGATGGTCAATCCGGTAATCCGGCTGGCTTCACTGTCACCGCATTTAAAAATGGGCAAATAGGCAATATTTCTATCAAAGATACCGGCTCACCGACTGGGTTCGGGGTGGCAGGTTCAGCCAGCAATGGTGCAGATTCGGAAATTGGTAAAGGTGAAAAGCTGCATATAGAGCTTGATACACCGGCATCTTCGGTTGCCTTCCAGTTGGCGTGGCTGAATAGTTACAACGAAACGGCTGTTTACGAAGTTCATTATGACGATGGATCGTCGGAGACATTTTCAGTCTACGGCGGTAGTGATGGTATTGATCCTCCCATGACTGTTGATGCGCCAGCGGGTAAGGCTATTACAGGAATTGACTTTAGAACTGGTAGTCATAATGAATCTACTAGCGACTATTTGTTACATAGCTTCTCTTACGAGTCGACTGCAACGACTTACACCGTGGATATTACCGCTGAGCCAACTGATGCTGACTTCTCTGAAAGCATCACACACCTAGTCGTTAAAGCGCCGGTAGGTACGACCTTATCCGGTGCGGAGAATCTGGGAAATGATAATGGTGTAACGACTTGGGGCATTGCGCTGGATTCTACTGGCGGGCATACAAACTCGGTAGAAGTGAACCCTGTCACTGGCGTTGTCACAGTCAAAGGTCTGATATTGTCCGTGCCAGATGACTTTACAGGTGTACTCAATGTTGAAGCTATTGCGACGGCGAATGACCCTGGTGCATCGACATCTGTAGACGGTTCAGATAGTGCAACTATCATTGTGACAGCATCGGAGTACGGGGATTATCCTGGGGTTTCACACCTTGCTATCGCTTTTCAAAATGATGATGGTGCACTAGATTTCGTAAAACTTGAGGGAGTTTTAAGCGACGTTGGAATTAATGATAGCCAAGCTATAATTAAATATGTTGAAAGTCAGGGTTACGAATGGAGAGCCATTCGAGCTAAAGGTGGAAGTGAGAACTCCAATCATGATGCTTCAACTTTCGATTATTTAAATGAATATGAGAATGTTAGTGCTGTTGAATGGAAAGTAAATAATGCTGGGCAAGTTACAGGCGTAGTGAATGTAACTCAAAGCGGAGATGATATAACTAAAGGCCAGTTAATTGACGGCATTGTAGAAGGTGCGATGTACGCTAGCTCGTCCGGTCTTAGCGGCACTACCGAGGCAAACGGCTCGTTTGAGTATCGTGAGGGTGACTCGGTCACCTTTATGGTCGGCGATGTAGTGATTGGTACCGCCTCCGCGGAAGCCCTTTCCGACGGAAAAGTCTTCTTACAGGAAATAGCGAATACCGAGCTGGCTGATCTCAACAATGAGTACGTTGAGAACATGGCAGTTTTCCTGC
This sequence comes from Halovibrio sp. HP20-59, assembly GCF_033052795.2. NCBI lineage: Bacteria > Pseudomonadati > Pseudomonadota > Gammaproteobacteria > Oceanospirillales > Halomonadaceae > Halovibrio > Halovibrio sp. HP20-59. The sequence goes on along the minus strand of NZ_JAWJUW020000011.1, from coordinate 133,716 downwards.
AGTCGCTGGACGCCGATGGCAACGCCTACAACGGCATTACCATCACAGCGGCGATGCATGCTGCATTTGAAGGCAGTACGCTCGACTTGCGTAACACTTCCGAGGCTGATCTCAAGGCTGCACTGGAGGAGGCAGGCGCTAACTATGTCAACGAAGAAGAGGCCATGCAGCACGTCCGCGATATGTTGGAGAAACATGCGGGTGTCACCCAATTTGATGAGCATACCAATGACTCCATCAAAACTGCCGTGCTGGCTCATGAAGCGCTAGAAGGGCTGACCTACCAAACCAGCAGTGGTTTGACAGGTGAGCTTGCCAATGGAGCCTTTAGCTTTGACGAAGGCGATATCGTTGAGCTATTTGCTGACGGCCAGTTGGTCGCTTCGTTTGCCGCTGACGATATAGGTGAAGACGGCCTGATCACCTTTGCGGAAGCAGGCTTCACGATAAGCGCCGAAGAACTTGACGCGCTGATCAACGGTGAAGAAGGGCAAGCGTTAGAAGATGCAGAGCCGACAGAAAACATTCCTGTTGACGATGACGTTACAAGTGACGATGTGACAGGAGATGATAGTAGTGAAGAAATCACCGAAGAAGATGTAGCGACGCCTGATGAGAAACTCAGTCAGGATGAAGTGCTTGCTGAAGATGATGAGGTCACTAATGTTGCACCAGCAACGGCAGAGGCGGAAACAGAAGAATCACAAGGTATTGACAATGGCTATTCGTTAATAGAAGAGGACGAGCCTCTGTTTACCTCGAATGATGATTCAGAGAATGCAACGACGTCAGTGCCCGTGAGTGAGTTGCAGACTAGCGAATCGGAAGGGGATACCGAGGATTCACTAAGTGAGAGTGAGTTGTTCTCCAGTGATGAAGACGAAAGCGTTGATAGCCTGCTGCCGCCTTCTGAAAGTGGTGAAGAGAAAGCCAAGCCTGCTTCTGACACGTCGCAAGAAAGCACTGTGTCGACTGAGGCGGAACCGGCGGGTGGACATACTGATTATGTGAAATTACATAATGATCACTCTACCCAAAATACTGATATCTAATCAGTCGTGAAACACAACAAGGCCGCCCAACGGGCGGCCTTGTTGTATCCAATGCCGCATTACGTCTAGCTACATTTCAGCGCGTTTACTTACATAGGAATGTCCATGCTCTACACCAAACGCAATACATCCGGCGAGATCGTGATGCTCAGCAAAGAGCCAACGGCAGAGTGCGATGAAACGATCGCCCCGGATGCACCCGAGGTGCTGGCTTTTCTTGCCGACCAGCCGGGGTCTTCGGCGCATTTTATTGCTTCCGACTTAGCTTTTGTAAGGGTAGTAGAAGATATTCTTGAGGTCTTGCTGGATAAGGGAATCATCACTTTCACTGACCTGCCCGAAGCTGCGCAGGCTAAGGTGATGGAGCGTAAGTCGCTGCGCTCGAAAAATGATATAGGCTTGATAAGCGACGACGACACCATCTAAGGTCACAGTCGCTTAAGGGGATGTCAGATTTGCACGCCTGGCCCGGTCGCGCCGTCGACACCTACCTGGAACAGGCAAATGAGTTCTTCATTATTAGCCACCCCTTCACCAATCACCTGAATGCCCAATGAGTGGCACAGTGTTGCCATGCCGCGCACGATGGTTTGTTGGTTAGTTGAGGTATCGATTTGGTGAATAAGGCTGTTATCCATTTTTAAATAGGCAAGGCCAACGTCGTGTAGGTCGGCAAGCTTGGTGAATTCCGCGCCTACGTGCTCGATGCCGAAGGTACACCCCAGAGGCCTTAACGCACTGCAAAGCCCGCGTAAGCTGCCAATCTCGTGGGTGCTGAGCGTGGCAGGCACTTCAAAGCAGAGTTGCTTCGCGAGGTTGGGTTGGGTTTCCAGCAGTGCTCGCAGCTCGTTAACAAATTGGGTGTTGGTAATTGAAGCTGCAGAAAGGTTAATCCCGACCGGCTTAAGGTCGGTAATGAGATTGGTGAGGGCTTTCTTCACTACGGCTAAATCGAGCGCTGGTTCCATGTCAAAACGGGTAATCCAGGGGATAAAGACCCCTGCGGTTTGCCATTCACCAGCCAATTTTAACCGCGCCGGGCACTCGTAATGGAGGATGTCGCCATGGGCATCAATCACAGGGAAATAGGCCAACTCCGGGCCTGTTTGAATCGCCGCCGCTAGCTCCGCCCGCCATTCCGCATGGCTGCTATATAGCGAAACTCGTTCGCGTTGGCGTATCACTATTTGTTCATGCGTGCTCAGGCTTTCAGCCTGAGCCAAGGCATCATCTAGCGTTGCCAGCAACGTACCGCGCTGATCATTCGGGGCATAAGGCACAATCGCTGTGGGTAAGTAAACGCTCACTGGCGCCGTAGCTGATACATCCGCCAGCGCTTTAGTAACGTGCTGCCTAAGTTGCTCAACATCGTCAAACTGGGGCAGCAAGAGAATAAAGTCGCTACCGTTAAGGCGACCCACCACGGGTTCGGAAGCCTCCCCATCAAGCTGGCTCAAGTGGGAGACAAGCGTGCTGAGTAGCCTATCGGTGGCTGCATGGCCAAGTTGCTCGTTAAGTGTTTCTAACTCTTGGACCCGCACCATCACCACCATGCCTGTTGCGCGAGCATCATCGCTGCTTAACTGGGCAGCAAATTTGCCCATAAACACATCGCGGTTAAGCGCGCCGGTGACGCGGTCGTGTTGTAAATGGCGGCGTAACTCGTCCAGCTTGTGGCTTTCATGGCTGAGCATTTGATGAACATTGGCAGACAGCACGTTCATTGCTTGGGTAACTTGGCGTAACTCCAGCGTGCGTGGCTCTTTAATCGTAGTAAACCGCCGCGCGCTGATATCTTGCGCCTGCGTGACGACGCGGGAAAGAGGATGCTTAATACCCCGGACGATCACCGTGGCTATCGCTAAGCTAATTACCCCGGCAAGTAAAAACCAAGCGGCGAGTTCCAGCATGCTGCGCCATAAAGAGGCGTAGGCAAAGCTGTGCTGGCTCTCAAGCTCCAAGGTGCCGAATTGTCGCCAGCCGTCTTGAATGGTCGCTGTGCCGCTGGGCACCTCAAATTCAACAAGCTGGCGGAACCAGGCGGGCACATCGCCGCCGTACTGTTCGGATGAGCGCTCAATAAGCACGTTTCCTTCGGTATCACGCAGGGTAATTTGGCGATAGTAGCCGGTGTCAAACTGAGCAGCGATTAACAGCTCCAAGATAACAAGGTCTTTCTCGAGCTGGCTCATGGAAAGCGCTAAAGCGGTGGCATTATCCTCATTCTTGATACGCACTTCCTGCTCGATATAGTCGCGGCTAGTGGCAATGCTAATGGCAAGGCTACCGATGAACGACAGCAGTAGCAGGGTGATAATGGCAAGCCAAAGTTGTTTTATAAGTGACATCGTGCCAATTCCTCTTAAATGAAACCCTGAGTTTGCATACGTTCAATAACGCTTCGCCAGCGAGACAAGCGCGCCAATGGGTCAGCACGCGATTCCGATGAGCCGCCAGCCCAAAGGCCATCGCTGTTAAAACTGAACAGCGGGTCAAGGTCGGTACGCTGCGAGGCTGGGGTGATCGACGGAACAATATTGTCCAGCACCAACGGTTCTGCATCGGGTGTTGAGTAATAGCCCAGCACCATGTGGGCTTGGGTAATTTGGCTACGGCCAATGCGCGCCCGGACATAAATCATGCGTAAATAGCGGCTAGTCACGCCCAATTGCTTAAGGGTGATGTATTTGGCAATGGAGTAGTCCTCGCAGTCTCCTTGGCCTTTACCCATTGCTTCCAAAGGTGTCGCCCAATAATCCTCTTGCCCCCACACCTGGATATCGTCAATCCACCGGATATGGCGATTAAAGAAGTCGTTAACTCCGCGCAGCTGGGCCTGTACATCTTTATTCTGTAGCTGTTGAAGTAGCGAAAACCACTCTTCTAAGACGGATAAACCGGCCTGCCCATACCGCTGCATGCTTTGGCGCAAGCGTTGTGGGTCAAACGCTGCCGCAGGCGTTGGATGAATGCCAAAACCTGCGCCCAAGCATAGCGCGCCAGCAGTTGCTAAGAACTGCCGACGCGATAAAACAGGAGGGCTATGACGAGAGGGAGCAGGCATGGGCCGCCGTTAGTAACCGCCGAATAGGGAGTAAGATTACAAGCTGGCGTGTTGAAGTGCTACACCTCAACCTCCAAGAGGTCTTTAAAGGCTTATTCAACGGCTGCCTGATGCGATGATTCAAGCAAAGGCGTCAACGCGTCCCACACATTCTCCAACATCATTGGCTGCGCATCAGCGGTGGGGTGGATGCCGTCGCTCTGCATTAAGGCGTCGTTTAAGGCAATACCCTCAAGTAAGAAGGGCACCAGTGCCACGTCGTACTCTTCCGCCAACGAATAAAACACACCGGTAAACGCATCGCGGTAGGCTTGACCGTAATTGGGCGGAATATCAATGCCCAGCAGTAACACCTCAGCATCGGCTGCTTGGCTTTGCTCAATCATTTCAGCCAAATTAGCCTGCATTTGTCCAGGCGATAAGCCACGCAAACCGTCGTTACCACCTAGCTCGATGAGAACAATGTCTGGCTGATGCTGTCCCAGAAGATCACTAAAGCGTTGCAAACCACCGGATGTGGTTTCACCGCTAATACTGGCGTTGATGATTTGAACATTATCGTCCAAGCGCTCTGCCAGTAGACTCACCCAGCCCTCCTCACGCTCAATGCCGTAAGCGGCGCTTAAGCTGTCGCCCATGACCAGAAGAGTGGGGTCAGGTTCTGCGCTGAGAGTCTCAGCGTTGATAGACGCAGAGGCAAAGGTGGCTATCAGCAGCACCAGCCATCCGGTTACCATGCGGTACAGTCCATGCCATGCCATAGGGATGCCACGCTTCATGTCTTACTCCTCAGATCAAACTGCAAATTCAGCCACCGATAAAACTACATCGAGTGTGTCACCCCACGGTGATCGTCAGCCTAGCGACAGCCAAACGGCTGAGAACGTTCCCCATAGCCCCGCTGGGCAGCCAGTCTTGTACGCTGACAAGTTGTCTAAAAAGGTGACCAGCGGTGAACGCTCGTTAACCATCTTACACGACCTGTCGCTAAACGTGGCGGCAGGTGAAAGCGTGGCGATCCTGGGCAAAAGCGGCGCGGGTAAATCAACGCTACTGGGTTTATTAGCTGGCCTTGATACGCCCAGTGACGGCGAACTCACACTCTTCGGTCATGCGCTGAGCCGTTTGGATGAAGATGGCCGTGCCGCCCTAAGGGCCGGGCGAGTTGGCTTTGTGTTCCAGAACTTCCAGCTATTGCCGACGCTGAGTGCGTTGGAAAACGTCATGCTGCCGCTTGAGCTATCGCCCCACGCCGGTGAGACGCATACCGCCGCTCAGTGGTTAGAACGAGTGGGGTTGGGCGAGCGGGTAGATCACTTGCCCAAGCAGCTTTCCGGCGGCGAGCAGCAGCGGGTAGCGGTTGCCCGCGCCTTTGTGACCGACCCTGAACTGGTATTTGCCGATGAGCCCACCGGCAACCTCGACCCGGATACCGGTGCGCAGGTCATTGATTTGCTCTTCCAGCTCAATCGTGAGGCGGGCACTACGCTTATTCTGGTTACCCACGACCACGCCTTGGCGCGTCGCTGTGATCGCTGCCTGCGATTAGACCATGGCAAGTTAGAAGCTTTTGTGCCAACAACGGCTTCGGTTGACGAGGGCGTGCAATGAGTGATGTGAATTGGCGTTTAGCCATGCGCAGCCTCAAGCGAGACCTGCGTGCGGCGGATGTGCGTGCGCTGTTTATAGCGTTAGTATTGGCCGTTGCTGCCTCTACCATGATTGCCTTTTTCCTTGACCGGCTAGAGCGAGGCCTGGAGCGTCAAGCGGGGCAAATGCTGGGCGGTGATTTGGTGCTTGAACAGCGTGACCCCTTTTCCGATGAGTTACGCGCTAACTTGCAGGACGCGGGGTTTACGCTCAGCGATCAAATTGATTTGGTCTCAATGATCAGTCGCGGTGATCGCTTTCAGCCTGCGAGCTTGAAAGCCGTGGATGATGTCTATCCGCATTACGGCACCTCCTACGTGGATTTCGGCGATGGCACCGAGCAAGTAGCCTCAGGCCCACCGCCTGGGGAGGCATGGGCGGATCCGCGACTGATAGAGCTCATTGAGATTGAATTGGGCGACCAAGTGCAAGTTGGCCAAACCGAGCTAACCATCACCGGGATTATCGAGCGCGAAGCGGATCAGTCCGGCGGTTTTGGCAGTTTTAACCCGCGGTTAATGCTTAACACCGCAGATGTCGAGGCGACTGGCCTCGTTCAAGAGGGCTCGCGGGTTGAGTTTGAGATTTTAGCGGCAGGCCCCCCTGCGGCGCTTAATCAAGTTCAGGCGCTGCTTGCTGATTTGCGCCGTGAAGGCGTAGAAGTGCGCGATGTGCGCGTTGATCGGCCCCAGCTTGGCAACGCGCTGCAGCGGGCGGAAAGCTATTTAGGCTTGGCGGGCTTAGCCGCTGTGTTGCTAGCGGGCGTGGCTGTGGCAATGTCGACGCGCCGCTACGTGGAGCGCCACCTGGATACTGCCGCTCTGCTACGCTGTTTTGGCGCTAGCCAGCGCCAGCTAGTCACCATCTTTAGTCTCCAGCTAATCGGTTTGGCGTTAGTGGCATCGACCATCGGGGCGCTGCTTGGGCTTGTTGGCCAAGCCCTATTGATCTGGCTGCTGGTGAGTTTCTTGCCGATGACGCTGCCTCCACCGGGAATAATGCCGCTGGGGTTAGGCGTATTTACCGCCCTGGCGGTGCTGGTGGGGTTTGCAGGGCCAACGTTGCTGCGCATCAAGCAGGTCAGCGCGTTAAAAGTACTCCGCCGCGAACTTGATCCACTGCCGCCTTCCGCGTGGCTCGTCGTGGGTGTGGCGGGCGTTGTATTTGGCGGCTTGCTATGGCTCTACTCCGGCAGTCTGCCGCTGGCCCTCGCGCTATTAATCGGCGGCGCGCTATTGTTGGGATTATTGTGGGTTATTAGCGCGCTGCTGCTCAGTGGCTTGCTGCGTGGCGTCAAGCGCTTGAACGGGGGCAACGAGTGGTCTCAGGCGCTGCGCCTGGGAGGCCGCCAACTGGCGCGGCGGCGTCAAGCGGGCCTGGGGCAACTGATGGCTTTCTCGGTGACCTTCTTTGCCATGGCGATGATTGTCTTGGTGCGCGGTGACCTGCTAACCACCTGGCAAGACCAACTGCCTGCTAATACTCCCAACTACTTTGCCATTAATATTCAACCTTCCGAACGGGATGCTTTTGAAGAGGCGATTTCCCCTCGGGTGGAAACCCAAAGCACCCTGTATCCCATGGTGCGCGGACGGGTGATTGCGATAAATGACCAGTCGCCCAGAGACGCCGTACCGCCGGATGCCCGTGGTGACAATTCGCTGCGTCGCGAGTTGAATCTTACCTGGCAGGCTGAGCTGCCTGAGGGTAATGAAGTCGTCGCAGGCGAATGGTTCTCAGCTCAGCCAAGCGAGGGAGGTGAGAGCCGGGGATGGATGAACGCCGTAGAGGCAACGCCTCAACAAACAACGCAACAAACTGCCCCCGTGCCTATTTCCGTAGAGGATGGCCTTGCTGAACGGCTGGGGCTGAGCATTGGCGATGAGATGACGTTTTCGGTTGGTAGCGATGAAATCACTACCCAAATTACTAGCCTGCGCAGCCTAAATTGGGACAGCTTCCAGCCCAACTTCTTCGTTATCTTCCCGCCCGGCGTGTTAGAGCAGTTTGGCCATAGCTACATTACTGCGTTTCACTTACCCGAGGCAGAAGATGGCTTGATTAGAGAATTGATTAACGATTTTCCTGGTGTCTCGCTGCTCAACGTGGACGCGATTTTAGGCCAGGTCCGCGATGTGCTGACCCAGGTCACTCGCGCGGTGGAGTTAGTGCTCGCCTTGGTGCTACTCGCCGGTGTTAGCGTGCTGTATGCCGCGCTAACCGCTAGCCGCCCGGTACGCGCCCACGAAAGCGGCCTGCTGCGTGTGTTTGGGGCAGGGAGCCGAATGATTTCACGGGTGCAGGGCGCCGAGTACGCGCTGTTAGGCTTTGCCAGTGGGTTGATGGGGGCTGTATTGGCTGAGCTTGCTACGGCGGGTCTGTATATTTACCTGCTGGATCTCGCCCCGCGCCTACATGTGGGGCTGTGGGTTTTCCTCCCTGTTGGAGGGGCGCTGCTGATTGGCGTCATTGGTCATGCGCTTTCACGAGGGTTACGTCGCCAAGCCCCGGCAGCTAGCTTGGGGTTACTCGGCGAAGCGTAATCGTTATCTCGCTACCCAGAAGCCGACGACAATGGCGCTAACAACGGCAACTAGAAAGACCAGATTACGGGCGCGCGTATCGCGGTTGGGTTTCATATCGGCACCAAAATAAGCGTGGAGGTAAAAAGCAGCGGAAGCATTCTGGTCGGCATGGTAACGTTTGTTGCTTATGTCGTCACCTTGGTCGCCGGAAGAGTCGCGGGCTGAAGCTATCTCCCGCGACGGCTACCAAGCCAGTTTAAAGTAGGACGGTTAATGATACTTCCATCTAACACCACCGCGGCGCACTCTGTTGCGCCGCAGCCACTTTCGCTTGCTCAAGGGCGTCTCGCGGCGCTGAGCTGGGGGCGTTCTGATGCCCCGGTATGGCTGGCCTTACACGGCTGGTTGGATAATGCGGCCAGCTTTTCGCGTTTGGCCCCGCTGTTGGTCGAGGCACAGGATATCCGTATCGTGGCGCTGGATTTTCGTGGTCACGGGCACTCATCACACGCCCCAGAGGGTACTGACTATGCATTGTGGGACTACTGCCACGATGTGCTCGATGCCATGCACTCACTCGGCCTTGAGCAAGCTAAGGTATTAGCCCATTCCATGGGAGCGGCAGTGGCCTGCTTGCTTGCCGCAGCGATGCCAGAACAGGTCGAACGCTTAACGTTAATTGATGGGCTAGGCGCGCTCAACACCCCGGCAGAAGAGACCGCTGACCAACTACGTAAAGGCTTGAAGGCTTATCGTCGGCCTACCTCCCGCGCGCCTCGTTACCCGGATATCGAAAGCGCCGTGGCGGCGCGTGTGGCAGGTGGCGTCACACCGTTGGATAGTCTAACGGCGACCCCACTGGTGGAGCGTAACACCCTAGCTAGCACCGACGGCCACGTGCAAATGCGTACCGACAGCCGTTTGTTGAAGCCATCTCTGGTACGCTTCACCCCCGAGCAAGTGCACTCGCTACTGGCGGCTATTCAAGCGCCGGTGCTATTAATAGAGGGCGAAGGCGGTATTTTGGGGCAACGCGCTTGGGCAGTAGCGGCGCGGCAAACCGTGAAAGATTTAACCCGCCAAGTGTTAAAGGGCGGCCACCACCTGCACTTGGAACCCCAGGTGGTTGAGCAAGTGGCGATGGTCATTAACCATCATTGGAGTGGTGTTGATGAATGAAACGGCGCATGTGGGCAGTGGCAATAAGGTCGCTTTGGTGCTGGGTAGCGGGGGCGCCCGCGGCTATGCGCATATTGGTGTCATTGAGGCATTAGAGGCGCGGGGTTTTGAGATTATTGCAGTCTCAGGGTGCTCCATGGGTGCGCTGATTGGCGGGGTGTACGCGGCTGGAAAACTGTCCGAATACCGCGACTGGGTGTGTCAGCTTGACTACCTAGACGTCCTCAAACTGGTCGATGTGACGTGGAGCCCGATGGGCGCAATGCGCGCCAGTAAAGTCATGAACAAGCTGGAAGCCTTGGTCGGCGATATTTTGATTGAAGACCTGTCGATCCCGGTGACCACGGTAGCGACGGATTTAGTACGTCAACGCGAGGTGTGGTTTCAAAACGGCCCGTTGCTCCAGGCAATACGCGCCTCAATTGCCGTGCCAGGAGTGATCACGCCAGTGCATTTAGGCGATCAAGTGTTAGTCGATGGCGGGCTACTCAACCCGCTCCCCATCATGCCCGTGATTGCCGCCCACCAAGCCGACTTTGTGGTGGCCGTTAATGTCACTGCGCACAGCCCGCTGCCGGTGACGCTAGAAGAGCTACTGCCCAAGGAGGCGAAATCAGCCGATAGCCGCAGTGAACAAGAACGCGAACGCGATCAACGCATGGGAAACTGGATGGGCGATGTGCGTACCGCTACCCGCAAATTATGGAGTGGCCTGGGTTCCAACGGCGAGCATTTAAACGGTGAAAATGTAAACGGAGAGGGTGTCGACGGAGAGGGCGAAGCGCTAGATGACGCCATCGAAGCCCGTGGCAAACGCGAGTGGAGCAAGCTGGATATGATCTTGGAGTCGTTTGATATTACTCAGGCGGCGCTGGCCAAGTACAAGGTGGCGGGCTACCCGCCCGATGTGCTGATTGAAATACCTAAAACCGTTTGTAGCACCTACGAATTCCATCGCGGTAGGGAGCTGATACGTCTCGGCCGCCACCTGGCGGATGAAGCGTTGCAACGGCGAATGCCGGGTCTCGCTTCCGATGCTAGCAAGTAACGCTCTACTGGCCGCGCTTGCGCAGTAATATATAGACTGCCCCGGTGCCGCCGTCGATATCAATCGCCGAGCAGAAGGCCAGCACGCCCGGCCATTCGCGCAGCCAAGTGTTGGTATGGCTTTTGAGCACCGGGAAGTCTGACGTGGTGCCCCACGCCTTGCCGTGTACCACGAGAACGCAGCGCAGGCCTGAGCTTGCCGAGTCGCTCAGAAAACTCTCCAGCTCCACGCGTGCCTCCTCCAGCGTATAGCCATGCAAATCAAGGCCTGCCTGCCACGCGGTTTGGCCACGCTTTAACTGGCTGAATGCGCGCCAGGGCAGGTCCGGCACGCTAAATTCAAGGTACTCAGACGGGCGCACGGCCTCAACACGGCCATCCGACGTGCGCCCACTGGCTTGGTGTGTCGTATTTTCTACCGCAGCGGTACGCCGGGCTTGGTGAGCCTGAGTATCGCGTTTAGGCTTGCCAGGGTCCGCTTGATTAGAGGCGATAGGCCGCACGCCTGCCGCTTTTAACGCGTCGCGGAAGGCACTGATATCGTCATCATTGGGTAGGTGGCGGCGTCGCGTCATGGCAGGCTCGGGTGGCAATAAAGGTGAATCAAGCAAAGCGTACAGTATAGCGGGCTGAGCGTTGCTGTGAACCGGGCAGCGTGAAAGGTACAATCTTTATTCATTATGTGGATGTTGCTTGGTTGCCTCATCCATAATTATCGTTAACCAGGAGTCGCTGTGACCACGCATCTTAACGCTGAGCATTCTCACTCAACGCTTTCCCTGCCAGATTCGGCGCTGGTGAGCGAACTGTTGACGCTGCGCGACTACCTTCGCTGGGTCTCCAGCGAGTTTTATCTGGCGGGCCTGCATTACGGCCATGGAACCGATTCGGCGTGGGACGAGGCGGTGGCGCTCTGCCTAGGCGCGCTGCATCTGCCGTGGAATGTTGATCCTGGCGTGCTGGAGGCACGATTGCTGCCAATCGAGCGCCAGCGGATCATTAGCCTGGCGCGGGAACGAATTGCCACGCGCCGTCCACTGCCTTATTTACTCGGTGAGAGCTTCTTTGCCGGCCACCCGTTTAGCGTCGATGAGCGCGTGCTCATTCCCCGCTCGCCGATTGCCGAATTAATAGAAGATGGCTTTGCCGCCTGGTTTCCCGAAGAGCCGCCCGCCAAGGTGTTGGATTTATGCACGGGTTCCGGCTGTATCGGCATTGCTACCGCGTTGTATCTACCCACCTGTGAAGTTGCTCTTGCCGACATTAGTCAAGACGCTCTCGCTGTGGCCCGGCAAAATATTACCCGCCACGATGTTGGTGATCGCGTTCGCGCGGTGGCGTCGGATGTTTTCAATGAGCTGGAAGGTCAGCGTTTTGATTTAATTGTCGCCAACCCCCCCTACGTGGATGCCCGCGATCTAGCTACCATGCCAGCCGAGTACCGCCACGAGCCTTCGTTAGCGCTGGGAGCAGGCAGCGATGGTCTGGATATTGTGCGGCGCATACTGCGTGAAGCACGGGAACACTTAACCGATGAGGGCTGGCTGATTGTAGAGGTCGGCAATTCCGATCGCCATGTGGAGGTGGCATTCCCTGACGTCCCTTTCCTATGGCTTGAATTCGAGCGTGGCGGCCAGGGCGTATTCGCCTTGAGCGCCGCTGAACTCGACGCCCATGCGGCGTCTTTCGTGTGAGGAACTAACCGCCATGTCTGGCAATACCTTTGGCAAATTATTTACCGTCACCACCTTTGGTGAAAGCCATGGCCCCGCGCTGGGAGCTATCGTTGATGGCTGCCCACCGGGGCTACCCCTGAGTGAGGCCGATCTACAGCACGACTTGGATCGCCGTCGCCCCGGAAGCTCGCGGCATACCACCCAGCGCAAAGAGTCCGATCAAGTGCGCATTCTTTCGGGTGTATTTGAGGGCAAAACGACCGGTACCTCGATTGGCTTGTTGATTGAGAACACTGACCAGCGTTCCAATGATTATTCTAAAATCAAAGACCAGTTCAGGCCTGCTCACGCGGATTACACCTACCACCATAAATATGGCCACCGTGACTATCGCGGGGGCGGTCGCTCCAGCGCCCGTGAAACCGCCATGCGCGTGGCTGCCGGGGCTATCGCCAAAAAATATTTGGCCGCCCAGGGTGTGCAAATTCGTGGCTATATGAGTCAGCTAGGCCCAATTAAGATTGCTTTCAAACAGTGGGAGTCAATCGATCAAAATGCCTTTTTCTGCCCTGACCCTGAAAAAGTCGCTGAGCTGGAAGCCTATATGGACCAGCTGCGCCGCGACCAGGACTCGGTCGGCGCAGAAATTACCGTGGTGGCGGAAGGCGTTCCGGTAGGGCTGGGCGAACCGGTATTTGATCGCCTGGATGCTGATCTAGCGCATGGTTTGATGAGTATCAATGCGGTAAAAGGGATAGCCATTGGCGCTGGTTTTGACAGCGTAGCCCAGCGCGGCAGCGAGCACCGCGACGAGATGACGCCTGACGGTTTTCTCTCTAACCATGCTGGCGGCGTGCTGGGGGGGATTTCCAGCGGTCAGCCGATAGTGGCGCGTTTAGCGCTTAAACCGACGTCAAGCATTACCACGCCGGGGCGTTCGATCGACGTCCATGGTCAAGCGGTTGAGGTGATTACCAAAGGGCGTCACGACCCCTGTGTGGGTATTCGCGCCACACCCATCGCTGAGGCGATGATGGCAATAACGCTGCTGGATCATTGGCTACGCCAGCGGGGGCAAAATGGAGAGGTTCATGTTGATACACCGCGTTTAACGCAGCGCTAATACAATGCGGTGAGGTTTGCAGTTCGCTGCTACACTCAATTAAAACAACGTCAAAAGCAGGAGCCGTTTATGAAAATTAACGTTGAATTTGACCTCACCCCGGATGAGTTTCGCCAGTCGCTGGGCCTGCCGGATGTAGAGGCGTTCCAGAAAAATCTGCTGGAAAATATTCAACGGCAAATGGAGTCTGGGGTTGAGGGCTATGACCCGATGAGTTTGATGCGTCCTTATCTTCAGCAGCCGATGATGCAGCAGGGGCTTTCCCAGGGGCTTGCCAGTTTCGGCACCTATCAGCAGATGATGCTCGATATGTTGCGTCAAGCTGGCAGCAATAGCGGCTCAGCTGATGATAAAGATAAGGAAGCTAACCAAGGAACGTCGAGCCAAAGTTCATCAAGTCAAGGTTCATCAAGTCAAGGTTCATCGGGCCAAGATACGTCGAATAAAACTTCTTCTGATCAAGAGCCATCAAGCGCGAGGAGTTCTAGGGCCCAAGCGGCCGCTTCCTCTTCCCGTTCTCGAGCAAAAGGGTAGAGAGTATGTGCGCTATCTCAACAATGTTGCAAAGCAGCATGCTAGCGATTACTCTTTTTGCAGTGCAGCAAAGCTACTTCACGATGAGTCACTCCAGGTAATTTTGTGCAAAGCCTAAGGCTCATGCCAAGGAACTAAACAGGAGCAGACACGATGCAAGACAATATGATGGACGCCTTCAACGCCCAAACGAAACAGATGTTCGAGCCTATGCGTAAAATGAATTCGCTAATGCTCAATAACATGGAAAAAATGACTCACTATCAGTTGGAAGCCATGAAGCGCTACAGCCAAATGGGCACTGAGCGGATTCGTAGCGCCACTGAGATTGAAGACGCAGAAAGCCTGCGCGATTTCGGCACCAAGCAGGCCGAAATGATGACCGAGCTCTCCCAGCAGATGCAAGAAGACGCGCGGGTAATGAGCGAGATGAGCCTGCAGTTTAAGTCTGAAATGGAGAAGATGTTCAGCGAAGCCGGGCAGCAAATGTCCGATCAAGCCAAAGCGGCTGCGAAAGGTGAACAACCTCAACCCGCCAAAGCCTCCAGCCAGTCGTCGCGTAAAAGCTGATGGGTGATATCGTCGCGGCGCCTTTAGGCGCCGCGACGCATTTATAGTGTTGATTACAATAACCTGGATCATTGCATCCTAGGCCAGAAAGTTCGGTCCGCCTACCATAGGCGTAGGGAGAATAAGTATGCAGTCAGCGTGGCAAAATCCATTTCAGCAAATGTCTGGGTTACGTGAAAGTCTGTCTCAAGGGTTTACTCAAGGCTTTCCTCATCAGCTGCCTGAGGGCTTATCCGAATCGGAAGCCGAAGCTTGGAACAGCCAGCTTAAAGCGATTAGCGAACAGTACCAGGGCTTGATGCAGGAACTCCTTTCTCGTATCGCACCAAGCGAAGCCGCCGATTCTGTTTACAGCGATATGCGCGAAAGCTTTGAAGCGGCAGCCCAGTCGCTGATGCAAAACCCTACCTTAATGTGGGAAACCCAAGCCCGCCTGCTTCAGGACCAATGGCTACTATGGCAGCAGGGCATGCGTGCTATGGCGGGGGAGGCTATAACGCCGCTGATCACCCCTAGCAAAAGTGATCGTCGTTTTAAAGACGAGTCCTGGTCCGAAGACCCTCATTACATGGCCGTCATGCAGCAGTATTTGCTGTTCTCGCAGATGGTCGAAGAACTCGTTGAAAACTTAACCGGTTTGGATGACACCCATAAACGCAATTTAGCGTTTTATGCGCGCCAGTTAGTCAGTGCAATGTCGCCGACCAACTTTATTACCACCAATCCTGAAGTGATGCGACGCACTGTCGAAACTCGCGGCCAGAACCTGGTGGATGGACTGGAGCGCCTGCGTGAAGATTTAGCTAACTCTTCCGAAGGCATCAATGTCCGTATGACCGATCGCGCCGCCTTTGGCGTGGGCGAAAATATTGCCGTGACGCCCGGCGCCGTAGTTTATGAAAACGAATTGATTCAACTAATTCAATACACGCCGACAACCGAAAAGACCTTTAAAACACCACTGCTGATGGTGCCGCCATGGATCAATAAATATTACATTCTTGACCTGCGCGAAGATAACTCCATGGTTAAGTGGCTAGTGGCACAGGGCCATACGGTGTTTCTGATTTCCTGGCGAAATCCTGGCCCGGAGCAGCGCGATATCACCTGGGCCGACTATATGCAGATGGGCCCCATTAGCGCGATGGAAGCTATTGAACAGGCTTGTGGTGAGAAATCGGTTAATTTACTTAGTTACTGCGTTGGGGGCACATTAGCCGCCTCTACGGTGGCGTATCTCACCAGCACTCGCCGCGGCCGCAAAGTGAAGTCTGTGACCTACATGGCAACGTTGCAGGATTTCCGCGACCCTGGCGACATCGGTGTGTTTCTGAATGAGCGTGTGGTTGAGGGGATTGAACAATCGCTAGAAGCGAAGGGGTATCTGGATGGCCGCTCAATGGCCTATACCTTTAACTTGCTGCGTGAAAACGACCTATTTTGGTCTTTCTACATTAATAACTACTTGAAGGGTGAAACCCCCGTCGCGTTTGATCTGCTTTATTGGAATACCGACGGCACCAACTTACCTGCCGGTACACATGCGTGGTATCTACGCCACATGTACCTAGAGAATCGGTTGGTTGAGCCAAACGGTATTGAGCTGGATGGCGTGAAAATTGATCTGCGTAAGGTGTCTTCGCCTAGCTACTTTGTATCCGCCAAAGAAGACCATATCGCCAAGTGGAACAGCACTTACTATGGTGCCTTGCTGCCCAAGGGGCCGGCCACCTTTGTGCTGGGCGGTTCGGGGCATATCGCGGGTATTGTTAATCCACCGCACAAGAACAAGTACGGCTACTGGACCAACGATACGCTGCCGGATAGCCACCAGGCGTGGCTGGAAAACGCAACGTTTAATGAAGGCTCCTGGTGGCCCCATTGGCAGAACTGGATAACCGAAAACGGCTATGCGGATAGCGACAAGATGGTGCCCGCGCGCCAACCTGGCGACGGCGATCTTAAGATAATTGAGCCAGCGCCGGGGCGCTATGTAAAGATGACGATTCCAGAGGTGTTAGGTGAAATCCCGGCTCAGTCGTGATTGATAACTAACACTACAAGCTGTTGACGTTTCGTATCGCTAACTACCGGCGCTGGACTGGCCCTCGCCATAGGAAGACTCCGCCGAGGCACTCAAGGAGCTGTTCGCTGCGCCGGAAACCTTCAATAACGTCGCGCTTGTAACTTAAGACCGCCGACCTTGGGTTTGAACGTTTGTCGCGGACTGCCTACGTTTAATCAAGAATTGTCAAACGTGGTTAGGTTTACGCTAGGCTTCAAATCCCATAACTGACGGTAAGGAGAGCTTCACGCCACAGAGCAAACGAGTTGCGCTGGTCACCAGCAACTTCCAAGGCCTCATCGCGCCTTGCTTGCGGCAGGGCACTCCGACTTCATGGCCGCGCCACACTCAACACAGCGGTGGCTGAGCCAAGGATAACGAGTTGTAAGAGGTGATGACATGGCCCAAAACCCAATTAACACCACCGAACAGTCCAAGCGAGCCCTTAATCAGAACGGGCGCGAAACAGCCGGCGCAAAAAAAAGCCAGACGGCGAAGCAGACCCAGGACAAACAGGCTGCCGAAACCCAAGCATCCGAGGCTCATTTGGCGCAGCCCAAAGCGCCGCGATCTGATTCCATCGACGATAGTGAGCGCGAAGAACGCTGTGGCCTTTCGGCTGAACCGCCGGAATTTCATCTTGCGTATCGCTTTGCGGATCCTGAAGAGCAGTACGGCATCCAAGCGGTGGACGCCACAGTGAAAGCCGCATTGGCGCAGGCAACCGGTGGAGTAACACCCTTCGGCCTAAGCTCTAAATTTTTCACGTGGTGGATGCACTCGGCGGGGTCGCCCGGCAAGAACATACAGCTTGCCGATCACGCCGTTCGTTCATGGGGGCGGTTTTTCGGCTTTGCGGCGTATGCCTCGAAGAGCAGCACGGCAGAACCGTGCATCCAACCCATGGAGCATGATCATCGTTTCGATGATGAGGCGTGGAATCGCTGGCCCTACAACATGCTTAAGCAAAGCTTCTTGCTGACACAGGAATGGTGGTACCGCGCGACCAACGATGTGGATGGCCTGGAGCGGAGCAACGAACAGATTGTGTCCTTTGTCACCCGACAGCTGTTGGACATAGTGTCGCCTACCAACTTCCTATGGACCAATCCTAAGGTTTTGGAGCGTACCCGCGAGGAGTACGGTAGCAACCTGATACGCGGGGCCAAGCATTTTGTAGAGGACTGGGAGCGCCTGACCACCGGTCGCCCACCGGTCGGCGCCGAGGATTTTGTCCCGGGCAGGGATGTGGCTACTGCCGAAGGGCGAGTGGTACACCGGACCCATCTGATGGAATTAATCCAGTACAGCCCCACGACCGATAAAGTGGCTTCAGAGCCGCTTTTAGTCGTGCCTGCCTGGATCATGAAATACTATATTTTAGACCTTTCTCCGCACAATTCGCTGATCCGTTACTTGGTTGATCAGGGCTATACAGTCTTTGCCATGTCGTGGCGCAACCCAACGGCTGGGGATCGCGATCAGGGGATGGAAGATTATGCGGCCGCTGTTGGCGAAGCCTTTGATGCCGTCCAGGCTATTGTGCCGGAACGAAAGGTACACGGTGTTGGTTATTGCCTAGGCGGAACACTGCTGGCCGCCAAGGCAGCGCAGATGGCCCGCGATGGCGAAGATAGGCTCGAAAGCCTCACGCTCTTCGCCACTCAGACCGATTTCAGCGAGCCGGGCGAGTTGGGCCTATTCACCAGCGAGAGCGAAGTTTCCTACCTTGAGCACATGATGTGGGACCGCGGTTATCTGGATAGCCACCAGATGGCTGGCGCCTTTCAACTCCTACGTTCCAACGACCTCATCTGGTCGCGCTGCATTCAGGAATACCTGCTAGGCGATCGTGGTGAAATGTTCGATCTTCTGGCGTGGAACTCGGACACCACGCGCATGCCCTTCAGGATGCACAGCGAATATCTGCGCAAGCTGTTCCTGGAAAACCAGCTTTCCAACGGTAAGTTTGAACTGGGCGGTGAACCCGTTGCGGTCAGCAATATCAAGGCGCCGATCTTCTGCGTTTCTACCACCCATGACCACATCGCGCCCTGGCAGTCAGTTTACAAGTTGCATCTGCTGGCCGATAGCGATGTGACCTTTGTACTCACTAATGGCGGCCACAATGCAGGCATTGTCAGCGAACCAGGCCATAAAAAACGGCGCTATCAGATCCGCTGCACGCGCCAAGAAGAACCCTACCTCAAGCCCGAAACATGGCGCGAACAGGCTGAACATCACGACGGCTCATGGTGGCCTGCGCTGAGCAATTGGCTGCGTGAGCATAGTTCGGCCCAGGTCGAACCGCCAGAAATGGGTGCCCAGGACTACACCCCTCTGGAAAAGGCGCCGGGCACTTACGTATTTCAGCGCTGAATGAGGCGATGGTAACCATCAGAAATGTCCCTTTCCGGGCGTATGGAAGCACGGGCACTTTCCTTCTCGCGTGCCATGCCGCACGCAAAGCCCCAAGGAGATTCCCATGACGCATCCTTTCTCCATGCAGGGCAAGGTCGGCATCGTGACCGGTCTTGCCAACCAGGATAGTATCGCCTTCGGCTGTGCCAAGGCGCTTCACCAGGCGGGCGCCGAGATGCTGGTGACTTATGCAAGCCCTAAGGACGAGGACAAAGTCAAACCGCTGGCCAGCGAGATGGGCGACCCCGAACTTGTGTACTGCGATGTTCAGAACGAGGAGCAGATGGAAGCGCTCTTTGAGCGTGCCAGGCAGCGCTGGGGCCGGCTCGACTTCGTGATCCACTCCATTGCCTTCGCCCCGATGGAAGACCTTCATGGTCGCTTGATCGACTGTTCGTTGGAAGGTTTCCAACTTGCCATGGACACTTCCTGTCACTCCTTCCAGCGCATGGCCAGGCGCGCTGAGCCACTGATGGAGGAGGGCGGCACTTTGATCTGCATGTCCTACCTCGGCGCGGAGCGCGTGGTAGAGAACTACAGCCTGATGGGCCCGGTGAAGGCAGCGCTTGAGTCCGCCAGCCGCTACCTGGCCATGGAGCTTGGCCCGCGGGGGATTCGCGTGCACGCCCTCTCTCCGGGGCCAATCCGTACCCGCGCCGCCTCCGCCCTCAAAGGCTTTGACGAACTGGTAGAGACAAGCCAGGCCCGTGCCCCGCTGAATCGTCTGGCCACCATTGAGGACGTGGGCCACGCCGCGGTCTATCTGGCATCATCCGCCGGTGCTGCCACCACAGGCACTCTGCACTACATCGACGGCGGTGATCGCATTCGCTACTGAGTGAACAACGACCGAGGGCAGCATGATGGAGATACACCAGGAAAACGAACGCTACATCGAAAATCACACGTTCGAGGAGATAAAAGTTGGCGACGAGGCCAGCTTCGAGAAGCGCCTCACCATGGATGACGTCAAGCTGTTTGCGATCATGTCGGGAGACGTCAACCCCTCCCATGTGGATAATGACTTTGCCCGCAGCAGCCGCTTCCAGGAGATTATCGCCCACGGCATGTGGGGAGGCGCTCTGATCTCCACTGTGCTCGGTACACGATTGCCCGGCCCCGGCACCCTCTACCTGGGGCAGACCCTGACGTTTCGCCATCCGGTGAAGCTCGGTGACGTGATCCGGGCCAGCGTCAAGGTCACCTCCAAGGATGACGAAAAGAATCAGATCACCTTCGACTGCCGCTGTGAGAATCAGCAGGGCAAGGTGGTCATCGAGGGCGAGGCGCGGGTACTCGCTCCCACCGAGAAAATCCGACGGCCGCGCACCGTTATGCCGGAGATTCGGCTGGCCGAGCGCGGTCGCCTGCACGAGATTCTCTCTGCCGCTGATCACCCAGAAGCCATCACAATGGCGGTGGTACACCCGGTGGATCGCGAGTCACTACTGGGTGCTGTTGCCGCCGCCGAGCATGGCCTGATCATTCCCCTGCTCGTGGGCCCCGCCCATAAAATAAAGGCGGCCGCAGAGGAGGCAGAGGCCGATATTGATAATTTTGAGCTGGTGGACGTGCCCCACAGCCACGCTGCTGCGGAAAAGGCTGTGGCCTTGGTGCGAGAGGGGCGGGCCGACTCGCTGATGAAGGGTGCTCTGCATACTGATGAGCTGCTACGCGAGGTACTCAAGCGCGAGAGTGGTCTACGTACGGAGCGCCTGATCAGCCACGTGATGGCTTTTGACGTGCCCACTTACCCGCGCCCCCTTTTCATCACTGATGCCGCCATCAATATCTATCCTAATCTCGACGACAAGCGCGACATCGTCCAGAACGCCATTGTCTTGGCCCATGCCCTGGGCAACAAGAACCCCAAGGTGGCCATCCTCTCCGTCGTGGAGACTATCAACTCCAAGATCGCCTCCACCGTGGACGCCGCCGCTCTCTGCCAGATGGCGCGTCGTGGACAGATCAAAGGCGGCACCCTGGATGGCCCACTCGCTTTCGACAACGCCGTCTCCGAGGATGCCGCCAGGGCCAAAGGGATTGACTCGGAGGTGGCCGGGCAGGCCGACATCCTAGTCGCCCCCGACCTGGAGTCCGCTAACATGCTCATGAAGCAGCTCACCTATCTTGCCGATGCCACCGGTGCCGGTGTGCTGGTGGGAGCGCGGGTGCCCATCGTGCTGACCAGCCGTGCCGACGAGGCGATCACTCGCATGGCCTCTTGTGCCCTGGCTCTGCTGCTGGCCGAGCACCAGAAACGCCAGCGTACCGAAAAGGAAAGCTGAAATGCGTAATGTTCTGGTCATCAACAGTGGCTCCTCGAGTCTCAAATTCGCTCTCTTCGCCGCGTCTGAAACGCAAGATGACGACCCGAAGAGCCTAGAGCTACGCTACCGGGGTAAGGTCGCGGGGCTCGGCGGCGACGACCACTCAACACCCGATGTGAGCGTAGAGAATGACCAGGGCGAGGTGATCGAACTCTCCGGCGACACCAAGTTGCCGGAAAGCACGAGACACAAAGACGCCCTTTCCTGGCTACTCGATTGGATCGACAAGCAGCCCGACCTGGAGGAGCTCGAGGTGGTCGGTCACCGCGTGGTGCATGGCGGTCAAAAGTTCCATGCGCCGGTGGTGCTCGACGCCGCGACGATCAATGAGCTCGATAAGCTCTCTCCTTTGGCGCCGCTGCATCAGCCTTATTGCCTCGATCCGGTCAAGCGGCTTGCAGAGCAGCGGCCCGAGCTCACCCAGGTGGCTTGCTTCGACACCGCTTTTCACACGACACAGCCGCGAGTGGCTCAGCAGTTCGCCCTACCCCGAGAGCTGACCGACAAGGGGCTGATCCGCTACGGCTTCCATGGCCTGTCCTACGATTATATTAACCGCGTGCTACCTGACTACTTAGATGATGACGAGCCCGCTGAACGGCTGGTGGTGGCGCACTTGGGGAACGGCGCAAGCCTGTGTGCTATCAAGAATGGCCAAAGCATAGCCTCCACAATGGGTTTCACCGCCCTCGAAGGGTTGCCCATGGGCACCCGGTGCGGCAGCCTTGATGCTGGGCTCGTGCTGTATTTGCTGAGTGAGGAGGGCATGAGCGTCGACGAGGTGAGCGAGCTTCTCTACAAGCGCTCCGGGTTACTGGGTGTTTCCGGTATCAGCAGCGACATGCGTGAGCTGCTGGCAAGCGACGCCCAGGAAGCCCGGGAGGCGATCGAACTCTACGTCTATCGTATCGCCCGCGAGATCGGCAGCCTTGCCGCCGCCATGGGCGGGCTTGACCAGTTGGTATTCACCGCTGGTATAGGTGAGCATGCGGCCCCCGTGCGTAAGGCCGTATGCCAACAGTGCGAATGGCTCGGCCTCGTCCTCGACGACGATGCCAATCGCCGTCACGCCAAGCGCATCGCTAACAGGGAAAGCCGCGTGGGTGCCTGGGTTATTCCAACCGACGAGGAGCGCATGATCGCTTGGCACGCCCTTCGCCTGATACGAGAAGCCTCAAATACTGACGCATCATGATTAGAAGGAGGCAGAGCTGCCTCCTATCAATGTCAGTTGCGAATTAGATAGTCGAAAGCACCCAGCGATGCCTTCGCGCCTTCACCCATGGCAATAATAATCTGTTTGTAGGGCACGGTGGTTACATCGCCCGCGGCGAATACACCAGGCACTGAGGTCATGCCATGGGCATCGACAATAATTTCACCGCGCGGGGTCATTTCAATCGGGGAGCCTTTGAGCCACTCGGTATTGGGCACTAAGCCAATTTGCACAAAAATACCTTCCAGCGCGATGGCTTTACTCTCATCGTTAGTGCGGTCGATATAGTTCAAGCCATTGACGCGGCTGCCGTCGCCGGTGACTTCGGTCGTCTGCGCATTCAGAACAATATCGACATTCGGTAGGCTTTTAAGCTTTTTCTGCAGCACTGCGTCAGCGCGCATTTCGCCCATAAACTCTACCAGCGTTACATGACCGACAATACCCGCTAGGTCGATAGCCGCTTCAACGCCGGAGTTGCCGCCGCCAATGACGGCAACGCGTTTGCCTTTGTACAACGGCCCATCGCAGTGGGGGCAGTAGGCAACGCCTTTGTTACGATATTCTTGTTCACCGGGGACGTTCATTTCGCGCCAACGGGCGCCCGTCGCCAAAACCAACGTTTTGCTTTTAAGCGTAGCGCCTGATTCAAACGCGATTTCGTGAAGGCCGCCGTCTACGTCAGCCGCTTTAAAAACGGTGGCGTGCTGTAAATTCATGACATCGACTTCGTACTCTTTCACGTGCTCTTCGAGCGCGCTGACCATCTTGGGGCCTTCGGTGTGCGAGACGGAGATGAAGTTTTCAATTCCCATGGTGTCCGCCACCTGCCCCCCGAAGCGCCCAGCGGCAAGGCCGGTATTGATCCCTTTGCGCGCCGAGTAAATAGCGGCCGCAGCGCCGGCCGGGCCGCCACCAATCACCAGCGTATCGAAAGCGGCCTTTTCGCTTAGTTTTTTGGCTTCGCGCTCGGCAGCGCCAGTGTCGACCTTGCCAAGAATCTGTTCAAGCGTCATGCGGCCTTGGTCAAACGGCTTGCCGTTTAGATAAATGCTCGGCACTGACATGATTTCACGTGCTTCTACTTCATCTTGAAACAGTGCGCCGTCAATGGCCACATGGCGAACCTTCGGATTGAAGATAGCCATTAAATTGAGCGCTTGAACCACGTCAGGGCAATTCTGGCACGACAGTGAGTAGTAGGTCTCAAACAGCATCTCACCGTCGAGGGCTCTGATTTGATCAAGCACTTCCTCAGACGTTTTAGGCGGATGGCCGCCAACTTGCAATAACGCCAGCACTAGCGAGGTAAACTCGTGGCCCATGGGAATGCCAGCAAACACCACGCCGGTGTCTTCGCCGGGGCGGTTGATCGCAAACGACGGCTTACGTGACGCTTGGCCGTCGCTGTGCAAGGTGATTTTGTTGCTTAGGCTGCTGATCTCTTCCAGCAGACTGAAAAGTTCTTGTGATTTGGCACCGTCATCAAGGGAGGCAACGATCTCGAACGGCTGCGTCACTTTTTCTAAATAGGTTTTTAACTGGGATTTTAAATTGGCGTCCAGCATGACAGTCGCCTCCTGGTAATTAACATGTCGGTGTTGAGTCACAGGGCACACAGTAAAACCATGCGCTTGAAACAAGTCACCCGGGCTGGTGGTGCCCGGGTGACGCGCTGCCAAAAGGGCAACTGAATTAAAAAATGTCCGCCTGGCAGCCGTGGGCAGTTTAGATTTTGCCGACTAGATCCAGTGAAGGTGCCAGTGTTTCTCCGCCTTCTTTCCATTTAGCCGGGCATACTTCGTTAGGGTTCTCACGAACGTATTGAGCGGCTTTAACTTTACGCAGCAACTCTTCGGCATTACGGCCAATGTTGCCCGCGTTGATTTCAACAATTTGGATCTTACCATCGGGATCGACAACGAAAGTGCCGCGCTCAGCAAGACCGGCGTCTTCGATCAAAACTTCAAAATTGCGTGAAATACGCAGCGTCGGGTCTGCAATCATCGGGTATTGCAGTTTGCCGATAGTTTCAGAGCTGTCGTGCCATGCTTTGTGAGTAAAGTGGGTGTCGGTTGAAACACTGTAAATTTCAACGCCCAGCTTTTTGAACTCAGCATAGTTGTCTGCCAAATCGCCAAGTTCGGTAGGGCAGACAAAAGTAAAGTCAGCCGGGTAAAAGAAGAAAATAGACCACTGGCCTTGCATGTCCGCTTCAGTCACGTCGACGAATTCGCCGTTCAGGTAAGCAGTCGCTTTAAATGGCTTTACTTCAGTGTTTATCAAGGACATAACGTTAATCTCCAGTTGTCATGAGTGAAAGGTGTATAAATAAGCTAATGCTAATGGCTAGCGACTAATGTCTAAAATTAAAAAAAGACATCAAATCAATAGTGTTGACCTATGGGGTGATGTGCAATCGTTGGTTGATGGGCAATAGTGACCCAGCGGTTTCTGGGGGTGGAAAGGGAAAAAACAAGTTTTTCTCACATTGCCTTGCGGTAGGGGGCGCGGCACCGCAAAATTCGCACGCTTATTCATATAGCCTAAGCTGATGTTAGCCGTTAGCTCACCAGCAACCGGCGTGCGTGAGGCTAAAACAGTGAAGACAATAGGAGTCATCGAATGGGGAATATCCACAAACTTTCCGCGGCCGTTGCGGCCATCTCGTTTGTCGCAGCGGCTAGCGCTGCCCACGCCCAAGAAGAGGTGCGGGTGTACAACTGGTCAGACTATATTGCGCCGGAAACGCTTGAAAAGTTCACCGAGCGAACCGGCATTGAAGTGACCTACGACGTTTATGACAGCAATGAGATTCTCGATGCGGCGCTTCTTGCCGGGCGTTCCGGCTACGATGTGGTGGTGCCTTCTACCTACTATTTTACCCGTCAATTGAAAGCCGGTGTTTATCAGCCGCTCAATCACGAGTTACTGCCTAATTTAGACAACCTCAATGCCGACCTAATGGACAATTTGGAAGCCATTGACGAAGGCAGTGAGTACTCGGTCCCCTATATGTGGGGGACCAACGGAATCGGCTATAACATTGACCGTGTGAAAGAAATCTTGGGGGATGGCGCGCCGGTGGATAGCTGGGCGCTGCTGTTTGACCCTGAAATAACCGCGGCACTAAGCGAAGCGGGCTGCGGCTTGTCAATGTTGGACTCCGGCGATGAGATGCTCTCGCCCGCTATGGCGTATTTAGGCTTAAACCCGACAAGTGAAAGTATTGACGACCTGGAAGCCGCCGGTGAGCTGCTTGCCGATGTTCGCGACGACATGACGTACTTCCATTCTTCGCGCTATGTGTCCGACCTCGCCAACGGCAATATCTGCGTGGCGGCTGGTTACTCGGGTGATGTTTTTCAAGCTGCCGAGCGTGCCGAAGAAGCCGGGCGTGAATTTAGTATCGGTTACAGCATCCCCAAAGAAGGCGCGGCCCTCTGGTTTGATATGATGGCAATCCCCGCTGATGCGCCGAATACTGAAAACGCCCATGCGTTTATCAACTTTATCCTCGACCCGAAAATCGCCGCTGAAATTACCGAGTACGTGCGGTACGCTAACCCCAACGCGGCGGCGAATGAATATCTGTCTGACGAAATACTAAACGATCCTGCGATCTACCCAGAAACCGAGGTCATGCAGAACCTATACGTCCAGGCTGAAAAGCCTCAAGATGTCTTGCGCGCCCGCACGCGCATCTGGAACCGCGTAAAATCCGGCCGTTAAGCAGATACTTACCCGATAGCGAGCCCAAGCACCTTCTCACCGGCTCGCTGTTCTTGTTTTTTAATGCCCGGAGTCCCGGGCCTTTTGATGGGAGTGGCTAATGGTCACTACGCCCCTATCGAACGCGCTTTCATCTGCTTCGCCAGCAGCACCTTCCTCGCGGCCCTTGGGCAAAACCCCGCGGTTTGCTGAGGATGTGGTGCTGGAAGTGAAGCGTTTGAGCAAACGCTTTGACGATGCGCTGGCGGTGGATGATGTCAATTTGAAGGTTAAGCGCGGTGAGATTTTCGCGCTTTTAGGCGGATCCGGATCGGGTAAATCAACCCTGCTGCGTATGCTGGCGGGATTTGAAACGCCGTCTGAGGGCAGCATTTTATTAGACGGTGACAACATCACCGCGATGCCGCCGCACAAGCGGCCCATCAATATGATGTTCCAATCCTACGCGCTGTTTCCGCATATGACGGTGGCGCAGAATATTGCTTTTGGCTTAAAGCAGGACAAGCTGCCTAAGGCGGATGTCGATGCCCGCGTGACCCAAATGCTCAAGTTGGTGCATATGGAACGCTTTGCCAAACGCAAGCCGCACCAACTGTCGGGTGGTCAACGCCAGCGGGTGGCGCTGGCTCGCTCGCTGGCCAAACGACCCAAGCTGTTACTGCTAGACGAGCCCATGGGGGCGCTGGATAAAAAACTGCGTACTGAAATGCAGCTTGAGGTGGTCGAGATCATTGAGCAGGTCGGCGTTACCTGCATGATGGTGACCCACGACCAGGAGGAGGCCATGACCATGGCCGACCGTGTGGCGATTATGGCCGACGGCTGGATTGAGCAGGTAGGGTCACCGGTAGATATCTACGAAAGCCCGGTAAGCCGTATGGTGGCGGAATTCGTCGGCACGGTGAATCTGTTTGAAGGCGAGATTATCGACGACGCTGCCGACCACTGTCGTATCGTCGCCCCCGCGCTTGAACGGCCTATCTACATAGACCACGGCATTACTACCCAGGCGATGAATCGACGCGTTTGGGTGGCCCTACGGCCGGAAAAAATTTGGCTAACGCGGGAAAAACCCACCACGGAGTATAACTGGGCGGAAGGCAAGGTCGATGATATCGCCTACCTAGGCGGTTTCTCGCTGTACTACGTGCGCACGCCGTCGGGCCAAATCATCAAGGTCAGCATGGCCAATACCGAGCGTCGCGGTGATCGGCCCACCTGGGAAGACAGCGTGTATGTCTACTGGGAAGACCACAGCACGATTGTTTTGAATCGTTGATGCCTGCGTTTTTACCGCGAGGAGACTGCTTTAAATGATGCCATCTCGTTTGTTAGCCCGTTCTTCAGCAATGTTCAAGCGCTGGCAGTTAGGGCGCCGGACTGTGATCGCATTTCCGCTCGTGTGGCTGACGCTGTTTTTTTTACTGCCCTTTGCGCTGGTGCTCAAAATCAGTTTGTCCGAGGCGGCGATTGCCATTCCACCTTACGGCCCGCTGCTTGAGTACGCCGACCAAACGCTGCAAATCTTTCTCAATCTCGGCAATTATCTCTTTCTGCTGTCAGATTCGCTGTATATCGCCGCCTACTGGGGGTCGGTGAAAACCGCGTTTATCGCCACGGCCGTCTGTTTGCTGCTGGGATATCCGATGGCCTATGCCATGGCGCGGGCGCCAGCACGTTGGCAGCTGCTACTATTGTTGCTGGTAATGCTGCCGTCGTGGACGTCGTTTTTGATTCGCGTCTACGCGTGGATGGGGATTCTCAGTAACAATGGATTAATCAATAACCTATTAATAGGACTGGGCCTGATTGATGAGCCGCTGCGTATGATGAACACGCAGTTTGCGGTCACTATTGGCATTGTGTACGCCTATTTGCCGTTTATGGTGTTGCCGTTGTATGCCCATTTGACACGCATGGACAACTCGCTGTTGGAAGCCGCCTCGGATCTTGGCTCGCGCAAGATAAATACCTTTATCAAAGTCACCTTGCCGCTTTCCATGGGCGGTATCGTGGCGGGTTCGATGCTGGTGTTTATCCCGGCGGTAGGCGAATTTGTGATCCCTGAGCTGCTTGGCGGCCCGGATACGTTAATGATCGGCAAGGTACTGTGGGAAGAGTTTTTCCTTAACCGCGACTGGCCCGTAGCGTCAGCGCTGGCGATGGTGATGCTGCTGCTGTTACTGGTGCCGATTGTCTGGTTCCACCGCTATCAGTCCAGGGAACTCGGATAATGAACAAGTTGCGGCGGATTAATTTCTCGACGTTTATGCTGGGTGTGGGCCTGCTGTTTCTCTATCTACCGATGGTCGTGCTGGTTGTATATTCGTTCAATTCGTCGCAACTGGTGACGGTATGG
Source organism: Halovibrio sp. HP20-59 (assembly GCF_033052795.2). NCBI lineage: Bacteria > Pseudomonadati > Pseudomonadota > Gammaproteobacteria > Oceanospirillales > Halomonadaceae > Halovibrio > Halovibrio sp. HP20-59. Next base: position 105,173 of record NZ_JAWJUW020000011.1, on the reverse strand, counting down.
GCGGGTTTTTCCATCAAATGGTATGGCGAATTGTTTCGTGACGAACAGATACTATCGGCGGTGTGGACGAGTCTGCGCATCGCATTTTTCGCTGCCAGCATGGCGGTTTGTTTAGGCACCGTGGCAGCCTTTGTGATGACCCGCTTCGGCCATTTCCGTGGCAAAACGGCACTCTCGTCGATGGTGACGGCGCCGCTAGTGATGCCCGAAGTCATAACAGGCCTCTCGCTGCTGTTGCTATTTGTGCAAATGGCGCAGATTACCGGTTGGCCTGCCGACCGAGGTATGGCGACGATCTGGATTGCCCACACGACCTTTTGCAGTGCTTACGTGGCGGTGGTGGTGGCTGCGCGCCTGCGGGAAGTGGATCACTCGATTGAAGAAGCGGCGATGGATTTGGGCTCGCCGCCGATGAAAACCTTCTTTTCAATTACATTGCCGATCATTACCCCAGCACTGGTAGCGGGGTGGCTGTTGGCGTTTACGCTTTCCCTGGATGACCTGGTCATTGCCAGCTTTGTCTCTGGGCCAGGGGCCAATACGCTGCCAATGGTGGTGTTTTCGTCGGTGCGCATGGGGGTGTCGCCGAAGATCAATGCGCTTGCCACGCTGATTATCCTGGCGGTGTCGTTGGCAACGTTATTGGCCTGGTTTTTTATGCGCCGCAGTGAGACCAAGCGGGGAGCCGCCCTACAGGAAGCCGAGCTGCAAGACGACTAATTCACACTATAGAACATCGTCGTCGCGCCCAGCCACCACGCTTTCGAGCTCACCGGTCATTGGCGAGACGATAATTTGTAGCTGGATAGGCGCGCAGCACTGGTGGCAATCTTCCCAGGTGTCGTGGCTGCCCTGAGACGTGTCGATCATAAAAGTCAGCGGCGAATCGCAGTAAGGGCAGTGGAAGTCATAATTGACTAGGGCGTCGTCTTGCATTGTTGGCTACCTTGTATAGCGGGTGCGCTGATTCGGTTTGTTACTCTTATAGTGTAGCAGGGCCGCCGCCGGGTAGGGCATCGTGGGATTGAATCAGGTAGGATATCCAGGCTCTAAATACCTAAAGCAACGCAGTGAGAGTAGCGATGATGTTACGTAACATGGCAGTAGCGGCCCTGGTGGCCTTTCCGATGGTCGCGTTGGCTGAAACCCCTAATGTAGCCGCTGGTGAGTGGGAGTTTGTGAGTAAAACCAGCGTCAGCGGCGAAATGGAAATTCCGGATCAAACCGAAACCGAGCGTCAATGCATTACGCAGGCAGAGCTGGATGGGAGTGAATTTGGCTTCATTGAGGAAGAAGAAGGCTGTGAGTTGCTTGACCAAGACATAAACGCGGACGGCCTAAGCTACAGCATGGTATGCCATGCAGAGGGTGGCGAAGCGACTATTGATGGTGAAATGCGCTTTATGGGCGAGCGCATCGAAGGCAGCGTGGATATCCTGACCCAGTCACCTATGGGCGAGCTGAATATGAATACCGTTATTGAGGGTGAATACCTCGGCGAGTGTGGGTAACCACCAGCTCTTTTTAAAGCCTTTCTTCAAAGGGTGCCTGTTGGCACCCTTTTCATTAAGGGTGTCATTGCGACGAAGAAATCTTAAGCCTGTGGTGGCATTCAACCCTGAGATCGCCACGCTTCGCTTCGCGATGACAAACACAGTCACCCTCCGAGATTGCTTCACTGCGTTCGCAACGACATCCCATCTGTCGTTGCGAGGAGTGAAACGACGAAGCAATCTCAAGCCTGCGGGGGCAAATAACCCCGAGATTGCCACGCTTCGCTTCGCGATGACAAACACAGTCTACCGCTGAGATTGCTTCACTGCGTTCGCAACGACATTCCATCTGTCGTTGCGAGGAGTGAAACGACGAAGCAATCTTAAGCCTGCGGGGGCAAATAACCCCGAGATTGCCACGCTTCGCTTCGCTCAATAACATCAGTCAGACGGCGCGTTAGCTATTTCAGCTTCCAGCTGTTGCTTCACCGCCCCAGGTGAGCCGGTGTGGCGCGCCAGTAAGTCGTAAGCCACGGGCACCACAAATAACGTAAACAGCGTTGCTGAGCCTACCCCTGCCATAATGACGGTACCGATGACCAGGCGCGACTCAGCCCCTGGGCCCGTCGAGACGATCAGCGGAATAGCACCGGCCATCGTCGTCACCGCGGTCATCAAGATAGGCCGCAGGCGCGTCACCGAGGCTTCAATCAACGCTGTTTGAAACGCTTTACCCTCGTCGCGCAGTTGGTTGGCAAACTCGACAATCAGAATACCGTTTTTTGCCGCTAGGCCAATCAGCAACACCAAGCCTACTTGGCTGTAGATATTCAGCGACTGACCGCTTAGCAACAGGGCGAGCAGGGCGCCACTCATGGCTAAAGGCACCGTCAGCATGATCACAAAGGGGTGAATCAGGCTCTCAAACTGTGCCGCCAACACCAAAAACACCACCAACGCGCCGAGAATTAGCAGAAACGCAGTGGCACCGCTGGCCTGTTGAAAGTCCCGCGAAGCACCCGCCACGTTGGTTTGCGCCTCTTCGGGTAACAGGTCGGCAGCGGCCTGTTCTAAATACGCCAAAGCTTCGCCAAGCGGGTAGTCATCCGCCAGGTTGGCTTCAATGGTAATTGCCCGTATGCGGTCAAAGCGGTTCAGGGTGCTGGCACCGGCAAAGTCGGAAAGGGTGACCAAGCTTGCCAGAGGAATCAGCTCCCCGCTACGTGCCGAGCGCACCTGAATGTTATCCAGCGCCCTTGGGCTATTCTGGCGGCTCCGGTCACCTTCTAAAATCACATCGTATTCCTCGCCGTCGTCCACATAGCGGGTGACGTTACGGCCGCCTAAAAGTACTTCGAGCGTCCGGCCAATTTCGGTTACGGTCACGCCTAGCGAAGCGGCTCGCTCATAATTAATGTCTACCCGCAGCTGCGGTTGGGTTTCGTTGTAGTTGCTCTCAAGGGCCGTCAAGCGTGGGTTGTTGGCGCGCACATGGTCAATTAAGGTATCGCGCCACTGGGCAATTTCCTGGTAAGTACCGCCCCCTAGCACAAACTGCACCGGTTTTTGGGTGCGTTGACCAAACCCTTGGCGCATCACCGGGAAAGCTTGCACGCCTGGCAGCGTACTTAGGCTTTGGCGTACCTCCGCGATAATCTCCCAGGCGCTGCGGCGGCTGCCCCAGTCGGCCATATTGACGATAATAAAGCCGCTATTGAAATTCTCGATATTGCCGTAGCCACGTGGGGCGCGAACCACCACGCGCTCCAGTTCGCCACTTTCCACCAGCGGCGTCATGCGCGCTTCGATCTCATCCATATAGTCCATCATGTAGTCGAAGGTCGCGCCTTCTGGGCCGTTGACTAATACGATAAAGTTGCCGCGATCCTCCTGGGGGGTGTATTCGGTGGGCAGCGCCGTGGCCAGCCAAGCGGTGGCGGCAATCAGCAATGCAAACATAGTGACGACCAGCCAGCGCATTTTGAGCATCCACTCTAACGACGTTTGGTAGCGGCGTTGTGTGCCATTGAGCAGCCACTGCACGGCGTTGCCAATGCGGCTATCGTGCATGCCCGGCTTAAGAATTTTCGAGGCCATCATTGGTGTGAGGGTCAGCGCCAGCAGGGTGGAGACCACAACCGCGGCGGCCATGGTCAGCGCGAACTCGGAAAATAGCCGACCAATATCGCCTTGCAGCATGCTGAGTGGTACAAAGACTGCCACCAGCACCAGGGTGGTGGCGATGACCGCAAAAGCGATTTGGCGGGTGCCGCGAAAAGCCGCGACGAGTGGGGTTTCGCCGTAGTCGTGCATGCGCCGGTTAATGTTTTCCAGCACCACGATGGCGTCATCGACGATCAGGCCAATGGCGAGCACCAGTGCTAACAGCGTTAACAGATTGATCGAAAAATTCATCACCGCTAGGGCCGTGAAAGCGCCGATAACCGCAATCGGTACGGTCACCGCGGGGACCAGGGTGGTGCGCAAATTACCCAGGAACATAAAAATCACCACCACGACCAAGCCCATGGCGATAAACAGTGTTATGACGACCTGCTCAATGGCGCCGGCGACAAACAGCGAGGCGTCGTAGTTGAGGCTCAATGACATGCCGTCGGGCAGGGTGCCTTGCAGGCGTTCAAGTTCTACCTGTACCGCGTTTGAAAGCTCTAATACATTGGCCGTCGACTGCATGATCAGGCCCAGACCGACCATGGGCATGCCGTTAGAACGAAAGACAGTGCGATCCTCTACCGCGCCGACCTCTACCCGCGCCACATCTGCAAGCCGCACCAGGTAGCCGTTATCGTCCTGAGTGAGGGCGGGCGGATTCAGCGCTAGGCGCTGAAAATCCTCGGCGCTGGCAAAGCTGCGGGGCAGGCGGACAATAAACTGGCGATCTTCGGATTCAAGCGAGCCTGCCGGGAGTTCCACGTTCTCGGCGCGTAGCGCCTCTTCGATATCGCTAACGGTGAGTCCGCGGGCGGCCATTGCATTGCGGTCCAGCCAGACGCGCATGGCATAGTCGCTACCGCCGCCGACACGCACTCGGGCAACGCCGGGCTGAACGGAAAGGCTGTCGACCAGAAAGCGATTAGCGTAGTCGGTCAGCTCGGTGATGGAGTAGTCTTCGCCAGAAAGGCTTAGCCACACGACCACCTCTTCGCTGCTATCGGCTTTGGTCACCTCGGGGTTGTCAGCGTCGTCGGGAAGGTTGCGTAGCGCGCCGGCAATGCGGTCGCGAATATCGTTGGCGGCGGCGTTGATATCGTTATTAATACCAAATTCGATTTCAATCTGGGAGCGGCCGTCTTCGCTTTCCGAGGTGATCAGCTCTATACCTTCAACGCCCGCAATCCGATCTTCCAGCACTTGGGTTATGCGCGTTTCCACCACGCTAGCCGAGGCACCAGGGTAGCGGGTATCGATAGTGACCACCGGCGGGTCGATAGTGGGGTACTCTTGGAGCGGCAGACGATTGAGCGCCAGTAGGCCAAAGGCAACAATCAGCGCCGCGATAACCATTGCCAGCACCGGGCGTTGGACAGAGATATCCGACAGGCGCATTAGCGGTCAGCCTCCAGCAACGCACGGATATCGGTGTCATCATCGGCAATGCCTATTAACCTGACGGCTAAGCCATCCCGGGCCAGCTGCAGGCCGTGAAAAACAATTAAATCGCCAGCCGATAGCCCTTCGATAATTTCCACGTCACCCTGGCGGCGTTCGCCGATTTCGACCTCTCGCTGAGCCAGCCGGGTGGTTTCGTCGCGCGCTTCAATCAGCATCACAAAGTGGCGATCTCCGCTGGGTACAATCGCCGCTTCGGGAATCACTACGGTGTCGCGTACGCGCTGTTGAATGTTTACTTCCATCAACATGCCGGGGCGCAGGCGCCCATCGGTATTGTCGAGTTCAGCGCGGACGCTGACGCTGCGGGTAATAGGGTCGATTCGCGTGCCGAGGGTGGCAATTTCGCCGCTAAACACTTCGTCGGGGTAGGCGGCCGTCGTGGTACTCAGCGTTAGCCCCGGAGACAGACGGCCGAGATAAACTTCAGGCACGCTGAAATCGAGTTGCATCACGTCCAGTTTATCGAGGGTAACCAGTTCCATCCCTGGGGTGACTAGAGCGCCAATGCTGATATCGCGAAAGCCGACGCGGCCGGTGAAGGGCGCTTTTATTTGGTAGTTGGCGAGCTGAGCCTCAATGGCTTGAATATCCGCGTCCGCTTGGCGTAAACGTGACTGACTATCTTCCACGTCGGCGCGGGCCGCTAGATTGCGTTCTTGCAGCTGCGAAGCGCGATTTGAGGCGTTGCGGCGTTCTTCGCGTAGTGCTTGGGAGGCCCTCAGTTGCGCCTGTTCTTCGGCATCCTCCAGGCGAATAAGCAGTTGCCCCGCTTCGACCTGCTGGCCGTCGCGGAAATTGATTTCAGCGACAATTTCCGTGACGGTGGCGGATAGCGTGACGCTCTCATCAGCGCTAAGCGTGCCTAGCGCTTCGATGGGATCCGACCAGGCAGTGGTGACCGCCCGTGTGCCAATGACCGAGGGTGTCGATTGGGCAATCGCCACATTGGTCAGTAGTAGAGTGAGAGGCACAAATAAGAGTCGCAACAACTGTCGTCGATAAAAGGGCAAAAGCATAGTGTTCTCAGCGTTAGGTACTATTTATACAACAATTGTATAGAGTAATTTGATCATATAATAATTTTTAAGCCCGACCCTGTTAGAATGCCTGCTTTTTACAGCAGGAGTCGCCCTCATTATGATCTATGACGTCGTCATCATCGGTGCTGGCGCGGCTGGCTTAATGTGCGCGGCGCAAGCGGGCTATGCTGGCAAGCGAGTGTTAGTACTTGACCATGCGAACAAAGCGGGTAAGAAGATTCTGATGTCCGGGGGCGGGCGCTGCAATTTTACCAACCTGGGTACTACGCCACAGCACTTTTACTCGTCAAATCCTTACTTTTGCATTTCGGCCCTTAAGCGCTACCGACCTGAACACTTTGTCGAGCTGGTGGAGCGCCACGGCGTTGAACACGTCGAAAAAACGCCGGGCCAGCTGTTCTGTGCCTCCTCGGCAAAAGAGATTGTGCGTACGTTACTTACCGAGTGTGAATGGGCGGGGGCTGATATAAAGCTTAGTACCCAGATCACCCGCGTGGAGCAGCGGGGTGATGCCATGCAGCTAAGCACTTCACTGGGTCGTATTGATGCGGGCGTGGTCGTAGTGGCGTGCGGTGGGCTGTCTATTCCGAGTATGGGGGCGACAGGGTTTGGCTACGATATCGCTCGCCAATTTGGTTTAGACGTCTTTGCTACTCGGCCAGGGCTAGTGCCGTTTACCTTGAGCGATACCTGGAAAGCCCGCGCAGCAGAGCTTTCCGGCGTCAGCGTGCCCGTGGCCGCTAGCGCCAGTGGTCGCCGCTTTGTAGAGCCGATGCTATTTACCCATCGCGGCTTATCGGGCCCGGCGATGCTGCAAATTTCTAGCGTTTGGCAGCCGGGCGAGAGCCTCGCGGTTGATCTACTACCCGGTGAGAATGCGGCGGCGTCGCTGCGTGAGGCGCGCGAATCGACGCCCAAGCGTCAACTGTCTACCTGGCTTGGCGAACGCTTCCCAAAACGCTTGGCGCAAGCGCTGTTGGAATGGTATCCCGACCATGACCCGGCGCGCCCGCTGGCGCAATATGCCAACGCGGCGCTGGATGAGTGGGCGGCAAGGCTTAACGACTGGCAATTAAAACCAGCGGGAACCGAAGGCTGGCGTACTGCCGAGGTAACCATGGGCGGGGTTAATACCGACGCGCTGTCGTCCAAGACCTTTGAGGTTAAAGGCTTGCCGCAGCTGCGCTTTATCGGTGAGGTGCTGGATGTGACGGGAGAGCTTGGCGGGTACAACTTTCAGTGGGCGTGGGCCAGCGGCGTCGCCTGCGGACAATCTTGCTAGGCAACGCTGCTAGCCCAAGCAATAGCGTTAGAACTAGCTAGCTACTTTGGCTAACAATTTAAGCTTCTTAAGTAGCATGTAGCCCGCCAGAACTTTTCTGCCTGCCACCATTGCGCCGCCAGGGTGGCGCATCAGCTTGTAAGCGGTAAAGCCGCCGACAGCGTAGAGCGGCAGCTTAAAGCTTTGCCAGTGCTTGTCGAGTGGTGATGCGACCTGCTGTAAATAGTCACTATCCACCAAGATGTCTACGCGTTGCTGCTCAAGCTCAGCTAATATTAGTGCTTTGCGCTCGGCACGGCTGGGTGGCTTCGTTGGTGGTTTAGCGGTGTCTGCGGATGGTTTCATCACTTGGCTCCTCAAGCAGTGCTCGATCTGCGGCAAGCTGTTTGAGTGTTTCTTTTAAAAGCGAGTGGCGCTTCGATTGGCGAACGGCGATCCACGCTAGTAACAAACTTGCGCTTATCAACACCCCAGCGCTTATGGCGATGGCGGTTAAGCGATAGCTATCCCAGAACAGCACGACGACCAGGGCGGTCAGCGTGGCGATGCCTAATAAAAGCAACACCAAGCTAGCCCCGGCGAGAAGCAGCAGGACCAATAAGCGAGCACGCTCTTCCTCTAACTCAAACACCGCCAAACGCAGGCGAGTTTCGCTATTAGCGATTAGCGATTTCAATAAGCGTTTGGCGGCAGAGAAGACGCGTTGGGTAGGACCCAAAGCCATTAGCGACGACCGAGCAGCATACCCACCACCATGCCTGCAGCGGCAGCAACGCCAATGCTTGTCCAGGGGTTATCATGCACGTAGCGGTCGCAAGCATCGGCTTGCTGGGTCAATGAATCACGCGTGTCGTCATAGATACGCTCACCGCGTGCTTCAAGACGCTCCCGGGTATCTTTCAAGCGGCGCTCTGCGCGGCTACGCAGGTCGTTCATCTCGCCGCTGGCGTCCTTGGCCGTCGCGTTGACCAGCTCTTCAACGGTTTCGCTTAAGTGGCGCAGATCATCTTTAAGTTGATCGGCTTGAGTAGAATAAGTTGGTTGACGTTTAGCCATGGAGTCTTCCTTTGACGAATGAATGAACTATACAGACACTAGCATAGCAGCCAGACATCAACAGACAAGTGAATACGCCTATCGGTTCAGCCCTGAGGCACTAAATAAAGGATTTAAGCTAAACCCAATGCTTAGGCGGTGCACGCGATGATCATAATCAATCAAGCTTTCACCATAGCCATGATAGTACTGAACATGGGCTCGTAAGCTGTTGAAGGCAGGCCAGCTATAATCAATTTGGGTACCTATGTTGCCTGCGCTGGGGTTGCCGCGTAACTGACCACTCACTTCATGATTGTTGTTAAGGCGTTTAGCGAGTCGAATATCGCCGTATCCCATGTAGCGCTCGATATCCGGGTTGTCGTCATCCCCTGTGGATTCTGGAACGCGCCAATGCGGTGCCAAGGTGAACGCCCAGTCGCCGCTTTGGAAAATGCTTTCAAGGTAGACACGGTTCCAGCTGCGAGATAACGGGTCCGAGCGGCCGTTAGACTGGTGGTTGAAAGCCACTCGGTTACGGGTATTCACCCACCCAAGCGCCCCCCAGGCATTATCAAAGTCGATAAACATTTCGGGCTCGTAGTTGGTTTCGCGAAATGGCGACGAGGCATCTGTGTTGTAAGCCTGCCACCAGCTGCGCTGCGTATAGCCAAAATAGACATCGCCGTAGTCGCCGAATAATTGTTCAACAAGGTTAACTTTGACACTAAGCTGGAATTTTAGCTCTGTGCTACCCACCTCGGCGTCATCGGAAATACTGCGGAAGTTTTCACGGTTTTGGTTATCGTTATAGCTGATCGGAAATAGATAATTGGTGCGATGGGTGGTGATCGAAAACGGATTCCGGCTTGATTCCTGCTCCAATTCACGGCGCTCGCTCAAATCTTCCCGAGCAGTCTCTTCGGGTAGCGCTTCAAAGGGTAAACCTTGTAAGGCGTCGCTGGGTTTTTCAACCTGCTGAAGCTGTTGATGCAGCTGATAAAGTTCAGCGTTGAGTGCGCGTATACGTGCCTCAATCTCTGCTTGAGTTTCCGCTAGGGCATCCGCGCTAAAGGCAGCAAGACTGAGTATGACGAAAAGCTTTGTGAACAGCTGTTTTCGGGTGACCATCAAGGTGGCTCGCAAAATGAATGAATAGACAAATGCCGAGAGTGTTTCTATCACGCCGCCTGCGGAAGTCAACAGCACTGATTGCGCTAGCTATCAGAACGCCTGACAATACTCCTTTATCCGTTCTGCGGAGCTTTCGATGTCAATGAGGCATAAGTAACGTGTTGAGATGCGCTTGTCAGTGGTTCGTAACGTGTTTATTCCTGCTGCTTATCAATGGCAGTTTTATCCCTACTCCAGCCCACGCCGAGGTACTTGAACGCGTGCCCGAAAAGGCTGAACTAGCCTCAAGGCTTGCCGAGCTCGAAGCCATTGAAGACGCCGCGCTGACGGCCCAGCAAGCCAGTGATAAAGAGGCCTTAGAAGCAGCGCTAGACGCTTATGAAAGGCTGACATCGGTGGCTGAACGGCGCACGGCGTTAGAGGCTCGTATTGAACAAGCCCCTGAACAGCTAGCACGTTTAGAACGTGAGCTGAGTGAGGCCGAGGAGGCCTCTCAGCAGCTGTCGGTGTCTGACTTGAATGATCGGCCTCTCGACGAGCTAGAAACATTACAAAACCAAACCGTGTTGGAACTCCAGCAGCTACAAAGCCAACTAGCCGAGGTTAGCTCACAGCTACTCTCCGCTCAAACGTTGCCTGAGCGTGCCCAACAATTGATTGCTGAAACCCTTCAGCGTGCCGAGAGTTTACGCCGACAGCATGATGAGCGCGAGGCTTTGCTGGCGGATCGGCAACTTTCTGCGCTAAGCGATGCACGTTTAATTCAACTACGCCTTGAGCGAGCAGTCGCTGAACGCGAAGTGAATCTTTATCAGCGCGAATTAAGCGCTAATAGCCGCCTGCGCGAGCTAGCCCAGCAGCGCCGCGATTTGCTTTTGAGGCAGATCGATTATCAAGAGCAGCAGCTCAACATGCTGCAAGGGGTTATCGACAGCAAACGGCAGCTGGCCTCTGAGCAGGCCATTGCCGACGCTGCTCGGGATAACCCGTTGATTGCCGCCGGGCATCCGGTGGTGGTGCAAGCACAACAAACCAATCAGTCATTAAGCCTAGAGCTACTGCGGGCGACAGACCGTTCCAACAGTGTTGTGCGTGAAAACATTGAAGCTCAGCGCCAGTTGGAGCACGTTCGGCAGTTGCAGCGCAGCCTTAACGAACAAATTGAAGCTATACGTGGCAGCCAGCTACTGTCGCGCATCTTGCGCGAACAGCGCCAATCACTGCCGCCGTTGGCGGCACGGCGAGATTTACAGGACGAAATTGCTGACCTTCGCCTCAAACAGTTTGATTTGGTACGCCAGCGAGACCAGCTACGCCAAACTGAACAGTTTGCCACCCGGCGTTTAGAAGCGGCGGGTGTCGAAACCACGCCAGAGCTAGTGGACTCGCTCTCGCGGCTCTATCAATCGCGTCGAGAGCTGGTCGAGCAGTTGGAGCAGGTGTACGGCAGCTTATTAAGCGCGGCTATTGAGCTACAGCTTAACCAGCAACAGCTATTAACCACTACCAGCGAGCTGCGTGAAACCATCGATGAACAGCTGTTTTGGGTCGCCAACAGCCGCCCTCTCGATGTTAATTGGCTGCGCCAGCTGCCCTACAACCTGCGCACTGAATGGCAAGAGGGCGAGTGGCGCGCCATTTTACCTAGGCGTTGGCAAGGGGGCTCGTGGGAAGTGCTAAAGGGGGCGCCGCTTGTGGTGCTTAGCCTAGTCCTCATAGGGTTGCGGAGACGGATTAAGCAGCGCTTAGCCAATATACACTCGCAGATTGGGCGATTAAAAAGCGACACGCAGCTACATACCCCTAAAGCGGTGCTGTTGAACGCGCTGTTGGCGCTGTCAGGTCCGCTGGCGTTGGCGGGCGTTGGCGTTGGGCTGCAGGCCACGGCTGGGCCGCTGGCGACTAGCGTTGCCCCGGCGCTGCTTCAATTGGCTTTAAGCTGGGCCGTGGTTGCTTGGGTGCGCCGTCTATTGGTCGCCGACGGCGTGGCTGAGCGCCATTTCACCTGGTCGCCTAGTTACACCGCTCGCTTGCGGCAGCTCTTAGGGGGGTTAGGTATCGCTATTGTGCCGGTGATTGGCATTGCGGTGATGTCGGGTGAAATGGAAACGCCGTTAGCGCTGCGCCCCGTCGCGTTATTCCTTTTTTCAATAGGCTTGTTGGCCATGAGCTGGGTGCTCGCCCAGTTGATACTGGCGCATGTGCCGGTATTTGGAGTACGCCTATTTCGCTTATTGTTAGGGCTGGCTATGGCGTCAGTGCCGTTATTTCTACTCGGGTTAGTGGTCTGGGGATACGAATATACTGCGCTGCGCCTAGTCGGCAGGTTTGCCATTACGCTCTATCTACTCGGCTTGTGGGTAGTGGTGGAAGCCACCTTGGTAAGAAGCTTGGCAGTTGCCGCGCGACGGCTGGCCTATCGCCGCGCGTTGGCACGCCGCCGTGCGCAAGTGCAGGAAGGCGCCGAAGGTGGGCTTGAAGTGGTAGAGGAGCCGCCGCTTGATATGGAACAGATCAATAGTCAGTCGCTGCGGCTTTCCAAGCTGATTGTGTTAATTGGCTTCAGTGTGCTGCTTTACTTGGTTTGGTCGGATTTACTCTCAGTGTTGGGTTACTTAGACAATGTATCGCTGTGGGAGGCCCAAGACGGCGACTTAGTCGACGACGTACTGTCGATTTCCGATATGTTTACTGCTCTGTTAGTGGTCGCCATTACCTTCATTATGGCGCGTAACTTGCCCGGCCTTCTGGAAGTGATGGTGTTATCACGGCTAACGCTGAAGCAGGGTAGCGCCTACGCCATTAGCTCGCTGCTCTCTTACACCATTGTGGGCACCGGGATCGTGATGGGGCTGGCAACGCTAGGAGTCTCTTGGGACAAGCTGCAGTGGCTGGTGGCAGCCTTAAGCGTGGGTCTGGGGTTTGGCCTGCAGGAAATTTTCGCCAACTTCATCTCTGGCTTGATCATCCTGTTTGAGCGTCCAATTCGTATTGGCGACACCATCACCCTGGGCAATTTGCACGGTACCGTCAGCCGTATTCGTATCCGCGCCACGACCGTCACCGATTTTGACCGTAAAGAAATTATTATACCCAATAAAACCTTTGTTACCGACCAACTGATTAACTGGTCACTGTCGGACAATATTACCCGTGTGGTGCTCACTTACGGTGTGGCCCACGGCTCCGACATGGCAAAGGTGCACCAGCTATTACGCAAGGTGGCGGATGAAAATCCTCGTGTGCTAACCGACCCAGAACCCCAGGTTTTCTGTTTAAGCTATGGGCAGCACAGTCTTAATTTTGAGCTGCGTATCTTCGTCAACGACCTCTTGGATCGTTTGTATGCCGCCGATGAGATTAACTGCCGAGTCGACGCACTTTTCCGTGAGGCGGGCGTGCGCGTGGCGTTCGAGCAGATGGATGTGTGGCTACACCCAGATCAGGGCGAAGCGGTAAAAGTACAGTCGGCGAATCAATTTTCGCCTCCTGCGCCGACATAACGCGCTGGTTTTAAGCCTCTTTTACCGCGTGAAGGAGAAATTCGCGGTTGCCGTCGCCGCCGGTGATTGGGCTTTCCTGCCAATGGCGCAGGGTCAGTCCGCAGTCGTCACAAGCGCGGCGAATATTGGCTTCTACTTCGCTAAAACGCTTGGCATCGCGGACCACGCCGCGCTTGTCCAGAGCGTCGGCATTAAGCTCAAACTGGGGTTTGACCAGCGAGATCAGCTGGCCACCCTTGGGTAGCAGGGCGGCGATTTCGGGGAGTATTAACGTTTGGGAAATAAACGAAACGTCCATGATGGCGCTATCAATGGGCTGAGCGGAAAGCACCTTGTTAAGGGTAGCGTCACGGCTCATGGCGCGCGCGTTTAAACCTTCTAAACAGGTGATGCGTGGGTCGCCACGCAGTTCAGTGGCAAGTTGGCCGTGGCCAACTTCCACACCTATCACATGGCGCGCGCCGTAATGCAGCGCGCAGTCGGTGAACCCGCCCGTCGATTGGCCAATATCGAGCACGACGTCATTGTCAAAGCGCATCGCGAGGGTCTCTAATACCGCCTCAAGCTTTAAGCCAGCCCGAGAGGCATAACGCTCCTCAGGATCGTTTTCTACCGCAAAGCGGGTATCGTCAGGCCATTTTTCGGACGCTTTGGTTAATGGAGGGCCGCCATCGGCAAGGCGTATCCGCCCATGGCGGATCAGCCGCTGGGAGCGGGTACGCGAGTTGGCCAGCCCTTGGCTGACCAACAGCTGGTCAAGTCGCATCATCAGTCGATAGGTCGCTAAGCGGTTCGGTTACCCTTGGCCAGGAGGCGCACTAGGGCCTTGGTCGGCCTGAAGTTCGGCAGGCGGTAGGCGCGAGGCTCCCCAGCTGCGGTGCAGGTAGTGTTTAACGCTTTCGAGCTCGTCGCTAGTAACAGATACCAGTTCACCGCGCTCAAGCGGGTCATAGTGATAGATATATAGCCGCGACGCAAAGCGTTCAAAAGGCAGTGAGGCTTCGCCAAACCGCTCGCCATTGCCGGAGGTGCTGACGATGACGTTATCGCCCCAATCCTGACCGCTATCATTGTTGGGGTTATAGAAATACACCCGCATCATGTCAGTAGGATCAAGGGATACCCGCAGAATGGTAATCGCGTGCCAGCCAATAAAACGCGCTGCGCTATCGGTGACCGCAATCCCCGCCGGTTGCGGATGAATAAGCGGCTGGTTGCCATTGTAATAAGGGTGATAGCAAGCGAAGAAGTGACGCACAAAATCGTCGACCTCGTATAGCTGGCCGGTGGCAACATCAACATTGATACGAAAGCCGCGGCCTGACCACCAGCCGTGGAACTCAGGGTTCACCCAGCGGTGAGGGTCGCCTTCACGACCAATACAGCGTCGGCCCATTTCGGCATAAATACGGTCCAGGTGGGGTACAACGATGAGCGAAACGGGGTCGAGATCCATGGGTAAGGCGGTGGCAACGCCAGAGAGGCTTGCCATTGATGAGATGGCTTGGCCTTCGAAATGCATAATGATTTCATCATCACGCGCCGCCCAGGCGACCATTTGCAATAAATAATCCGGGTCATTATACGCCCACATAGACAACGCTCGAGCGGACTGGCAAGTCGGATTGTTGCCTTGGCCAACCCCGAGCGGCAGGCCCAGCATACACAGCACGCCTTCTATCAAACGGGCGCGTGCTGAGACACTGTCGCCATAGGCCATATTAAGCCGCGACTGTGCCCACTCGGAGAGCGGCAAATTAAGCTGTCGCCACATTGCCGGTGCGACCGGTGGCTGATAAAGAATGCCGCGTTCAAGCATCAGCGCTAGACCATAGACCGCTTGCGAAGTAGCCGAATAAACACCGCTACGAATCAGAGCGTGGACCAATTCGCGGTAGCAGAGCAGGCAGTCACGGCCGGTCGAGGAAAGCCCCAGCGCTTCGGAGACCAGGTGATCACCCTCTTCAAGCAGATAGCGCAGTAACACCGCATGATAAGGCGATACTAAGCCGGTATCGTGCATAGCCCGTGCGAACCCCGTGGATTCAGCCTGAAGCGCGGCTTGGTCCATGCGCTCTAGGCGATCGCGATAAATATCCACGCCGGGGTCTTCACGGCAGGCCTGGGTGGGGCCGTAAAGCGAACTCACCAGCCGGTCGGCGCCCTGGCCGCTGGCGCCAAGGTCAATCGCCGGATTGGCCTGACACAGCGCGATCTGGGTGATCATCTGTTTAATCGCATCCACTTGGATAGGGCGCTGCTTTAAAATGCGCCAAATCTCATCGATTAGCCGATCAACGATGTGCTCGTAGCCAATCCGCTCAGCCAAGTGCTGGAACAGCTGGCGAGGAATGGTGGCAAGTTGCCCCTGGTTTTCGCGTTCTGCCTCGCTGGGGGGCATGAACAGCAGCCAGAGGTTAATTGCCATCACCTGGGTGAGATAATGGTGGGCATGCTCGGCAGACACGAGCGGATGTGCATATACGCCTTTAGCGACAGAAAGCAGTCTGAGCTCGCTTAGCGCCTCAATGACGACCACGTTAGCATCCGCGCTTTTGAGCGCGAAGGGCGTCAGAGTGGGCACTAAATACTGCGGCGTTTCCCAGTCAGAGCCTAAAAATACGCCTGCCTGCTCATAGGCTTGCGCACGATTTTCTAATGCTTCACAACCGCCATCCTGCATTAGGATATGCCGCGCAGTGTCTAACACTTGCGGCAGCTGGGCGGCCTTTGATAAGTCGGTCGACTGCATCAGCAGGCGTACGGCCTCATCAAATTGGCTCAATAGCTCATTGAGCTTGTTATCTTCTTGGGAAGACGTGAGCTGATCTGTCTTCACGGTGACTCCTTATCCCTGCGTTAACGGGAAGTATACATAGAAGTCGAGATCTTCGTGGCATTTGAGTAGATCTCAAATCGTATGTGTATTCTCGCCTTTGAAGTAAACCAGACCCCAATGGGCACCCAACGCGGTGCGTTGCTTGGCGGCTTCTTCTATAGGTCTGGTTAGCCCATGAGACTCAAAGTAGGGATGATTTTTAGTTTCTTCGAAAATTTCCAAACGGCTCACCAAGTGATGGCGTGGATAAACGCCAAAGCAACCTACAGAGCCATCGGCATCGACCAATCGTCGGGAAGACGTGAGTCACGTCCCTTTTAGTAGTGTTCAGATCAAATACTACCATAGAGCCTTGATAGGCGTTGAAGTCGTTGAAGTCGTACGGACGATAGGCTACTTCGCCAAGTACTTCTCCCCATTGCTAGTGATAAAGTACGCCAGTTAAGTCAGACCAAACGCAAGATGGATTGAGTTATTGAGATCCTGTTGGGTGTAGATGCGTTTTTCAGGATGAATGAGCAGAGCCTCTTAGCTAGGTTTTCACCTTACACCAAGGTACTGACAATCGGCCAGTCAGCGCACTGGGTGTTGTATTAACGCGGTTTAGCCTACAGGCGCGCTGGCGCGGATATGGTAAGCTAGGCGGTTCAACTTCATGTACAAATGGCAAGAGGAAAAGGCCAAGATGGCGGCCAAACCGATCTACCGTGTAGTGGTTCACCAGCAGGGTGAAATTTGGGATTTATACGTCAGAGAAATATTTCAGAGCGAACTCTGGGGCTTTATTGAAGTCGAGGAGTTTGTCTTTGAAGATGCTTCACGGGTGGTCGTTGATCCTGCGACTGAAAAATTGCAGCGGACCTTTGATGGTGTTAAGCGTAGCTACTTACCGTTAAACGCCATTGTGCGCATTGACGAAGTTGAGCGTGAAGGGCCATTGAAAGCGGTCAAAACCGATGCCCGCGTAGCGGAGTTTCCTCGTCCCTTTCCGTTGCCTCCGCGCGGAGAAGGGTAAGCGTTTGAGACAAGCGCACACCGCTGAACCAAGCGATAAGCGCTGTTGGCTCCGTCCGCCTTGCAGCGTTTTTAATCAGGACATGATGTCATGCACGTAACTAGAATTCGTTTTCGATCTTACGCCGCCGCGGCTGGCGTTTTGCTCAGTGTGGCGAATATGGATGCCCTTGCCCAGTCAGATAATCAGGCGTGGGTGACCGATGAACTTAGCACCTATGTGCGCAGTGGCCCGACCGATGGCTACCGCATTATTGGCACCTTGAATGCGGGTGAACAGGTAGAAGTGCTGGAAACCAGCGGCAACTACACCCGGGTACGCAATAGCGACGGTAATGCGGTTTGGGTATTGAGCGAAGAGCTTCAGCAAACCCCCAGCGCCGTTGAGCAGCTACCCGCATTAGAAGCCCAGGTAGAAGAGCTAACCGCCGAGCTTGAAGGTATCAACGAAGCCTGGGAGCAGCGTGTTGCCTCAATGACGGAGACGTTAGAGGTTCGCGAACGTCGCATTGAAGAGCTTGAAGCGAGAAATCAAGAGCTGGATAGCCAGGCAGAAGCGTCCCGTCAGCAGGTTAGAGGGCTTCAAGCACGCCTTGAGACCCAGGAAGAAGACCTCTTGATGCGCTACTTCATGTATGGCGGCGGTGTTGCCGGCGCAGGTTTATTGGTGGGGTTAATTGTCCCGCACTTGCCGCGTCGGCGTAAAAAGCGTGATCGCTGGTTCTAAAAACGCGTTTACCACTAGCTAAAGGCAGCCGAGCAATGAGTGATCAGTGGCGCAAGCGCTGGCAAGAAGGGCGTATTGGCTTTCACCTGCAGCAGGCACACCCGGCACTGCTGCGTCATTGGGAGTCGCTTGGCGTTGCCACGCACACCAAGGTGCTGGTGCCATTATGTGGCATGAGCCTTGATATGCGCTGGCTAGCGGATAAGGGGCACCCCGTGCTGGGGATTGAATTTGCCCCCGAGGCGATAGAGCAGTTTTTAGACCAGCGCCGCATCCCCGTGTCACGCTACCGCCAGGCGGGTTTCAATATTTCCCGTCAGGGCAGTGTGGAATTGTGGTGCGGGGATTTTTTTCATTTGCACATTCAGCAGGCTGCTGAGATTGGTGCTTTTTATGATCGCGCTTCGCTGATAGCGCTGCCGCCAGCAACACGGCAGCGTTATGCGTTTCATCTTGCTCAGTTAGTGCCGCCTGGTGCAAAAGGTCTGCTGATTAGTTTATCGCACCCCGATGAGAGCGCTGGGCCGCCTTACAGCGTGCCCAATAGTGAAATTGAAAGCCTGTTCACCCCTAACTTCACGCTGACGCTTCTGGAAGAGGGCGGCCCTGATGAGCGCGGCCGAAGTGAAAGTGTTTGGGCACTCGAACGTCGCGGGCCGCGCCTCTAATTCCAGGACCTAACGTGCGAGTAGCCGAGCCAGTTCTGGGTCACTAAAGGCGCGGTTTAAACCATCGCTAAGTAGGTCGCTGAGCATCCGTGTGTTGCTATCAGCGTCGGGCTTTAGGGCATAACCCTGGGTGCGCCGCGAGGTGTAGGTGCCGGTGTAAGTGGTGCCCTGATTGCGGGCGATAGCGCGGAAAACACCTTCAAGACGTGCTTCATCGACTAGCGGCTGGCCGCTGTCGCCACGGGCGTAGTTAAGGCTGGCAAGTTCCAGCGTCAAGCTTGGGCGGCCCTGGGCCTGTTCACTCGTAGGATTAAAGCCCATATCCCGCACGGCGCGCTCAGCTTCTTGCTGTAAACGCGGAATTAGCTCGTGGCTGCTCACGGTGATATGCGCGGTGGACATGCCGCCACCAGCGCGGTTGCCGATAATATCGCTCTCCCGCCCATCTTGAGCAATCACCGTCACCTGCTGGCCTGAACCGACCTGCGGCACCTCTGCGCTGCGCTGGGGGCTAAGCTGCAAATATTGCGGGCTGGCACAACCGGCAAGCCAAACGCTGGCTAGTAGTACGCCTGAAATCCGTAAAAAACGACGCCGAAGCATGGTCTTCCTCCGCTATGGCTAAAACGTCAGTATAACGCGGCCAGCGCCCCGACGGTATGCTCTGTTGACGTGGCTTTGCCAACGACTATTAAGATTATCGTTTCATAAGCAACTGGGCTTGGCTTCTTGAAGGTATATGGGGGGCAAAAGAGGCATTGTGATGACGTATGCAGATCTATTTGAAAACGACGATATGAAGTTGATTAATGTGCTTCCACGGGACGGGGAGGTGTATTACTACGGCAGTATCCTGGATGCTGCGGTGGCTGACTTGTATCTGGATCAATGTGTAGACAGGTTAAGTTGGGAAAATGACCGTGCTTTTATTTACGGGAAAGAAATCGTCACTAAAAGAAAGGTGGCGTGGTACGCGGATCAGCCGGTCTCCTACAAGTACTCTGGATATACCAAAACGGCGCTAGTGTGGCCTGATTTTTTGGGTGACATTAAACAGCAAGTCGAACTTCGCTGCGCAGAAGCCTTCAATTCATGCCTGTGTAATTTTTATAGCGCTGGCGACGAAGGCATGAGTTGGCACAGTGATGGCGAGAAAGAGCTGGTTGAAAATGGCGTAATCGGCGCATTAACACTAGGCGGGGAGAGAAAGTTCTCGTTCAAGCACAAGCAGTCAGGCGAGAGTATTTCGCTTAGTTTGGCGCACGGTAGCCTGTTGATAATGAAGGGCACGACACAGAAAAACTGGCTGCATAGCCTGCCGAAAACAAAGAAAAAAATCGAGCCGCGGGTAAGCCTAACGTTTAGGCAAATGCGCTTCTGAGCTACCCAGATTAAAGCCAAACGCTAGCTGCCTCGCTTGAGGCAGCTAGCGCTTCTGTAGCGTTATGCAACGCGGCTTTGCTCTGTCTCTTTCGATTCCGTCTCGGGGAAGCGTCGCCAGTGGCGGGGGTGGGCGAATAAGCGTTGCCCGCGGCGTAGCGCCAAGTGTTCAAAGTCAGTATGGCGAACGGTGGCCAGCCAAGGCTGGGCAAGCCAATCCGCTTCAAGCTCCACGCGAACTTCCGCGCCCACCGGCGAGATCGCCGTAATGGTGACCGGCAGGTGGCTCTCTGACGTCGGCTGTTCAGTGAGACGCACTTCGTGAGGGCGTAGCAGTAACTCTTGATGACCATCGGGCAGGTCAACGTGCCAATAGGCGTCGCCGCAGGTAAGCACACCGTTCGTTACTTTGCCTTCCAAATGGTTCACGTCGCCCAGAAACTCAAACACAAAGCGGTTTTTAGGCTCGCGATAGAGCTCATCAGGGGTGTCAATCTGCTCAATGCGGCCGTTGCTCATTACTACTACACGGTCAGACAACTCCAGCGCTTCTTCCTGATCATGGGTGACAAAGACGCTGGTGAAATTGAATTCATCATGCAGATGGCGTAGCCAGCGGCGTAACTCTTGACGCACCTTGGCATCCAGAGCGCCAAAGGGCTCATCCAGCAGCAGTACCTCAGGCTCGACGGCCAGGGCGCGTGCCAGCGACACCCGCTGCTGCTGACCGCCTGAAAGCTGGGCAGGGTAGCGATTAGCCAGGTGCTCTAGCTTGACCATTTCGAGCAGCCTATGCACCCGAGCGCGAATCTCACCACTGCTGGGACGGCGTTTGCGCGAGAGTACGGTTAGCCCAAAGGCCACGTTGTCGTAGACGCTCATATGGTGGAACAGCGCATAGTGCTGGAACACAAAGCCAATCCGCCGGTCGCGCACATGCACGTTGGTGACATCGCGGTCGCCAAACAAAATCTTGCTGGGCTGAGCGTTGCTGTCAGCATTTTCCAAGCCGGCAATAATACGCAACAGCGTGGTTTTACCAGAGCCCGAGGGGCCCAGCAGGCCGACCAGTTCGCCTTTGTGAATATCAAGGTCGATCGGCTCTAACGCCTGGGTATTGCCAAAGTGTTTTGCAATGTTTTGTAAGCGAATGCTCATACAAGTGCCTCCTGGTGCGCTGCGCGCCATTCCAGCCCCGCCTTAGCCGCCAGCGTGAGTAGGGCAATCAATGCGAGTAAGGCCGCACAGGCGAACGCCCCCACGGCGTTATAATCCTGATAAAGCTGTTCAAGATGCAGGGGCAACGTGTTGGTTTTACCCCGAATGGCCCCTGAAACGACTGAAACAGCGCCAAATTCACCTACTGCACGGGCGTTGGTGAGGATGACGCCGTAAAGTAATGCCCAGCGAATGTTGGGCAGCGTAACGCGGCGGAACATGGTCCAGCCGGAGGCGCCGAGTGTCACAGCCGCTTCCTCTTCACGGGAGCCCTGGGCCTGCATCAAAGGGATTAATTCACGAGCTACAAAGGGGCAGGTAACAAAAATGGTCACCATTAAAATGCCCGGCCAGGAGAACATTAGCTGGATGTCGTAACTGTCTAACCAGCTGCCTATCCAACCGTTGCGGCCATACAGCAGCAGATAAATAAGCCCCGCCACCACGGGCGACACGGCGAAGGGGATATCGATCAGCGTTTGCAGAAGGCGTCGGCCAGGAAAGCTGAAGCGAGTGACCAGCCACGCCAGCGCAACACCGAAAACCAAGCACACTGGAATGGTTAACAGGGCGATTACAAGCGTCAAACCAATGGCATGCAGAGTAAAAGTGTTGCTGACATTTTCCCAGAACACCAACATGCCCTGGGAAAACGCCTGGGCAAAAATGGCCACCAGCGGTAGCAACAGGAACAGTGCTGAAAGCACCAGGGCGGCGCCTATCAGCAGGCGCCTCATAAGCGGCGCATCACCAATTCGACGCATTACCCCTTACCTCCGTGTAGGCGACGTATGAAACGTCCCTGCCAAACATTGATAGCCAGCAGCAATGTCAGGGAAACAAACAACACCACCGATGCAATCGCTGATGCCCCGGCATAGTCATACTCTTGCAGCTTGACGAAAATCATCAGGGCGGTGATCTCTGTTTCGTAAGGCATATTACCAGCGATAAAGATGATCCCGCCGAACTCGCCTAACGAGCGTACAAACGCAAGCCCAGTGCCGGTGACCAGGGCAGGCCAAATGTGAGGCAGAATAACTCGGCGAAAACCTACGCCATCGGTTGCGCCCAGCGTCATCGCGGCTTCGTCGACCTCGGCGGGCAAGTCTTCTAATACCGGCTGCACGGTACGCACGACAAAAGGGATGCTGGTAAACGCCATCGCCAGGGCAATTCCCACCCAGGTATAGGCGACTTGAAATCCCAAAGGCTCCAACAAACGGCCCATCCAGCCGCTGCTAGCGTACATCGTTGCCAGAGTAATACCCGCCACGGCGGTGGGCAGCGCGAAGGGCAGGTCCATTAGCGCGTCCAACAGCCGCCTGCCGGGAAATTCGTAGCGTACCAGCACCCAGGCCAGCAGCAGGCCAAACACTGCGTTAACCAACGCTGCCACGGCCGCTGCACCAATGGTGACCATATAGCTTGCCACTACGCGGCCTTCGGTGATGATTGCCCAGTATTCGGCCAAGCTAAGTCCTGCTAACTGGCCGAACAGGCCGGTAATCGGCAGTAGTAGCACCAGCGAAATAAACAGCACGCTGATACCCATCGAAAGGCCAAAACCCGGCAGCACGTGAGTGCTGCCGGAGCGCCGGAAGGTGAGTTGACTCATAGTTCAGTATGGCTCATGAGGTGATTAACGACGCTGCAGCTGATCAAGAAGCGCGCCACCCTCAAAGTGGGTCTCCATGGCCTCATCCCAGCTACCAAATACGTCATCTACTTCAAGCAATTCGGTTTTCGGGAATTGGTCGGCGAACTCTTCGACCACCGCCTCGTTATGTACACGATAGTTAAAACCCGCGAGCAGGCGCTGAATTTCTTCGGTATAGAGATACTCAAGGTAGCTTTGCGCTAAATCGCTATTGCCGTTGCGCTCAGCGTTTTCCTCAACAACCGCGACAGGAAACTCGGCTAGAATGCTCACCGGCGGTACGATAACTTCGTAATCATCACTGCCGTATTCACCACGAATATTGTTGACTTCCGACTCAAAGCTGATCAGTACATCGCCGATATTGCGCTCGATAAAGCTGGTGGTTGCTCCACGGCCGCCGGTATCAAACACCGCTACGTTGGCTAAGAAGGTGCGCATGAAGTCTTCAATCTGCTCTTCATCGCCGTCAAATTCGTTCTCGGCAAAGCCCCAGGCAGCTAGATAAGTGTAGCGGCCGTTACCCGACGTTTTCGGATTGGGGAAAACTATTTCGACATCTTCTTTAACCAAGTCGTCCCAGCTTTCGATGCCTTTGGGGTTGTCCTTACGTACAAGGAAGGCGGTCGTGGAGTAATAGGGCGATGCGTTGTTGTCGAACGCATCTTGCCAGTCTTCTGCCACTAGCCCGGCATCTGCAAGTACTTGCACATCGGTGACTTGGTTAAAGGTCACCACATCGGCGCGCAAGCCCTGCAGGATGGCGCGTGCTTGGGCAGAAGAGCCGCCGTGTGATTGGCTAATCTCAACCTCTTCACCGTGCTCTTCTTGCCACCAGGCTTGAAACTCAGGATTAATAGCGGAGAAAAGCTCGCGAGCGATATCATAAGATGAGTTGAGTAGTTCTCGCTCTTGCGCAGCTGCCGTGCCGCTAACACTGACGCCTAAGGCAACCGCCAGTAGACTGCGGCGTAAAATAACAGGTAAGGCCATGAGTAAACTCCTTAGAACGGTAAGCGAACCATATCGCAATAGCGCTAAGGTTAGATCGAGCAATGTGGAATTACAATCATGTTTGATATTCTTTTTTAGAATATGGGTGTGATCTGATGAGCAGCGTCGAGTAGTTTGTTGGCGCTAAGGCTCTGGTAAGATAGGCCAAATTATTGCAAGCCCCCGCTGCCGCTAAGCCGTAATTCGCGTGCGAGTGGGGCGTTTGCACCCGTTGATTGGTTCAGTACTTAGGAATGCAATATGACCGCTGCGCAAGATTGTTTGATTGCCCCGTCTATTTTATCGGCTGATTTTGCCCGCCTGGGCGAAGAAGTGGACAACGTGCTGGCTGCTGGCGCCGATATTGTTCACTTCGATGTGATGGATAATCATTATGTGCCCAACCTCACCATGGGCCCAATGGTTTGCAAAGCGCTACGCAAGCATGGGGTGACAGCGCCGATCGACGTGCATTTAATGGTTAAGCCGGTCGACCGCATGATTAGCGATTTTATTGAAGCGGGCGCCAGCTATATCACCTTCCACCCTGAAGCGTCTGAGCATGTTGACCGTTCGCTGCAGCTAATTCGTGATGGTGGCTGCAAAGCGGGCTTGGTATTCAACCCCGCCACACCGCTTTCCTACCTCGACTATGTGATGGATAAAGTTGATATGGTGTTACTGATGAGCGTCAACCCCGGCTTTGGCGGCCAGTCGTTTATTCCCGCCACGCTCAACAAGCTGCGCGAAGCGCGGGCGCGTATCGATGCCTCAGACTTCGCTATTCGATTAGAAATCGACGGCGGTGTCAAAGTGGATAACATCGCTGAAATTGCTGCTGCGGGCGCTGATACGTTTGTCGCCGGATCTGCCATTTTCAGCGCTCACCAGGCCAGCGACCCCCACGGTTATGACACCGTCATTAAGCAAATGCGTGAGGCGCTGGCAAAGTAACCAGCACACCCCGCCCTGTTTAGTGCAGCTTCATACGCGGTTTTAAGTACCGATTTAGCTTATCCACGACCCATGCGAGTGCCGTCTTCGGCGCTCCATGAATAGACAGCTGGTGCATACGGTAGAGCGACGCATAGGCTTTGCGCGCCAGCCAGCCCTCTAGAAATAGGCCTTTGGACGCGGAACTGCGCATTAAGCTGCCCACCGCGTCGTAACGGGCCAGCGATACCAGCGAACCATAGTCACGGTAGCGAAAATCATGCAGCGGCTTATTGGCTAATTGGTTAACCAGGTTTTTGGCGAGCAGCTTGGCTTGCTGGTGGGCCGCCTGAGCACGCGGGGGCACCACGGCGTTTTCTCCCATAGGGCAGCTGGCGCAGTCACCAAGGGCAAAAATTCTCTCATCGTCGACGCTTTGCAGCGTGGTTTTGACTTCGATCTGGTTTCTCTTATTAGTCGTTAAGCCTAGCTCTGCTAAAAACGGCGGTGCTTTAATGCCCGCCGCCCATACGTTTATATCGGTCTTAATTACGTCACCGTCACCGGTGATTAACTGATGTGCCTGGGCTTCCTTAACGGCGGTACCGGTATGGACGGTCACACCCATACCCTCAAGCTCAGTTTGCACGGTTTGGCTGACCCGCTCAGTAAGCGCTGGCAGTATCCGCGGCGCTGCCTCCAATAGGTGCACGCTGATTTGCTGGTTATCTAACGCCGTGACGCCGTAGGCATTCAGCATGCGCGAGGCATCAAACAGTTCGGCGGCCAGTTCGACCCCCGTCGCGCCGCCGCCCACAATCCCAATCGTTAGCTGGGTGTTTTGGCGTAGTGCTGGATCGGTGTAGCGCAAGAACGTATTGATCATATCGCGCTGAAACGCTTTGGCCTGCTGCGGCGAATCAATAAAGTGGCAGTGCTCCGCCACCCCAGGCGTACCAAAGTCGTTAGAAACGCTGCCTAGTGCCATTACTAGGTAGTCATAGGGAAGCTTGCGGGCGGGTAGCACCTCTTCACCCTCTTCATCATGGATAGGCGCTAGCTGTAGTATTTGCTGCTCGCAATCTATGCCGGTTAGCGAGCCGCGCTGATAGCGATAGAAATGGGCAGATGAATGACCGCGAAAATCCACTTCGTCCATGCTGGCGTTCAGTACGCCAGTGGCCAGTTCGTGTAGCAGCGGTTTCCAAACGTGGGTAGTGTTACGATCCAGCAGTACAATTTCAGCGCGTTTGTGCTTGCCTAGTTGACGCCCCAGCCGCGTGGCGAGCGCTAGCCCGCCTGCTCCGCCACCAACAATCACGATTCTGGATGTGCCCATATAACTATCTCCTTAACTAAACAAGCGCTAGCATAAAAGGTTCTTTCGCTACTGACGAATGCAAACAGTGCGGCTTGGGCGGGTGAGAGGGTTGGCTAACGTGAAAAACGCAGAGGACATTGCAGGTGAATTCAAAACCCTATTCAGCACTCCATTCAGTCCTTCAAGGTAAACGCCTGATTGCGTTTGACTTGGATGGCACGCTGATCGATTCCGTGCCGGACCTTGCGGTGGCCGTGCAAAAGACGCTGGAAGCGTTGTCGCTGCCCTTACCAAAAGAAGCCGAGGTGCGCGATTGGGTTGGCAATGGTGCGCCGGTACTGATTGAAAGAGCCCTCACTTGGGCCTTGCAAGCGAGGCCGGAAGCCGAACTACAAAAGCGCGCCTACGATGCCTTTATAACGCACTACAGTGCAGCACCTGATACGCTGACGACGCTCTATCCGGGAGTCAAGCAAGCGCTTCAGGCGCTGCATCAGCAGGGTATGATCTTGGTGCTGATCACCAATAAACCCGAGCGCTTTATTGAGCCGTTGTTAAGTCACTTCGAACTGCTGGACTATTTCACCCTTTGGCTCGGCGGCGATTCACTGGCGGAAAAAAAGCCTCATCCGTTGCCGCTGCTTCATGCCGCCCAAACCTGCCAGATTCCACCTGCGGCATGTGTGATGGTGGGCGACTCCCGTCACGATATTGCCGCCGGTAAGGCTGCCGGCTTTGCGACAGTGGCGCTGCCCTATGGCTATAATCACGGCGAGCCGATTGAAAACAGTCAGCCGGACCTGCTGCTCGCTTCGTTATCGGCACTATTGTGTAGCCCCGCCTAAGGCGGCATGCATCACTTCAGCGTTGTGGCGTAGCAGGGCAGCGTAATTGGCCGCCGGGCCGTCAGTTTTACTTAGTGAATCGACGTAAAGCGGGCCTGCCAGGGGGATGGAGGCCTCTCTCGCCAAGGCATCCATATGAATGTCGGGGGTGGTGCTTTCATAAAACAGCGCCGACGGGCGCTTCTCGGCAAGGTGTTTGCTCATATTAGCCATGGCCTCGGCGCTGCCTTGGGTTTCATGATTGACTCCCCAAATACTCAGCGTTTCAAATGCGAAGGCGCGGGCAAAATAGCCAAAGCCTGCTTCACTGGTTAGTAGCGTGCGGTTGGTTTGGGGAATGCCTTCTAGCCGCTCTTTTACCGCCTGGTTGAGTGCTATGAGCGCTTCGCGTGCCTCCTCCGCACGGGCATAAAAGGCATCGGCCTGGTCGGGTTGGTGTTCAGCCAAGGTCTCAGCAATCACATCAATATAAGCCGCAGCCCCTAGTGGGTCCATCCACATATGCGGGTCAGGCTCGCCTGCATACTCGCCGTTGGGTATTGTCAGCGCTGGATAATCGGCTTTTTCAGCCACGCCCACGAGGGTAAGCTGGTCGTCAGACATCGCTTCGATATGGCGTATCCACGGCTCTAAGCCCAGTCCGTTATAAAACACGATATGGGTCTCTTCCAGAGCGAGCACGTCGGGCGGCGTTAACTCCCAGCGGTGTACATCTTCCCCCCGAGGCACGATCACGTTGACGTTAACCGTGTCACCCGCTACCCGTTTGACGAACTCTTCCATGACTGAGAAAGACGTCATTACGCGTAACGTCGAGTTGGCATAGGCTGGCGTAACGCTCATCAGCACGGCGAAGAACAGCGTACCCATCCACCAGGTGACCCGCTTAAACATCCTACGCTCCTAACTGTCTTGATAGCCGTTTTAGAGCCATCGAACTTAAAAACGATCGAACTTAAAAAACGATCAAAAAAAGATGGCAGATAATAAAGACTGCAATGGCCCGTTGCCAGTGCTAATACAACGTAAACGATACGGATATAACCCCAGTGAAGTTTTCCCCAATAGTCAATCGCTACTATGCTAAACAGCATTACTTTCTTAAGCATAGCGTGCCTTATGACTGGCCCAATAGCTTCTTGTTTTTAACCTCGCCGCCATTTTTAAGCTTTTCGATTGAGGCAATGGCCGGTCGGTTCACCCTGCGCGACACTTAACCCCTGCAAGGCAGTGCTCGGTTGCGGTATCATCAATGAATTAGCGGTTTCATCTGTGGTCGGTATGACGCAACGGAGTAGGTGAAGCAATGGCGCAAGCCCATTCGGTACAGCAACAGCCAGTGCAAGAGCGGTCAGTGCACAAAGTGATGATGATCGATAATTACGACAGCTTCACGTTCAATATAGTCCAATACCTGGGTGAGCTGGGCGTTGAAGTGGTCACTTATCTCAATGACAGCATCACCATTGAGCAAATTGAAGCGCTGGCGCCGACGCACCTGATTGTGTCGCCAGGGCCCTGCACGCCCAGCGAGGCCGGCATCTCCATGGCCGCCATCGAATACTTTGCCGGCAAGTTACCCATTCTAGGCGTTTGCCTGGGCCATCAGGCTATTGGCCAGGTCTACGGTGGTAACGTCGTACGTGCCCCAGACGTTATGCACGGAAAAACTTCGGCTGTGTTGCACGCCAATCAAGGGGTCTTCGAAGGGCTAAGTAATCCCGTGGAAGTCACTCGTTACCACTCGCTGGTGGTCGACAAAGTAAGCCTGCCCGACTGTTTGCAAGTCACCGCATGGACAGGTGATGACGACGTAACACCCGGTTTGATAATGGGCTTGCGCCACCGTGAATTGAATATCGAAGGGGTGCAGTTTCACCCTGAGTCGATTCTTACCCGCCAAGGCCATGCGCTGTTGGCCAACTTTTTAAAACGCGGCTAATGGCCGGTTTCACACGCTTTTAGGGGCCCCTCTGCTCATGCAAATGCGAGACGCGATTAATGCGGTGATGCGCCGCGAAGACCTCTCTTTCGATGCCATGCACGCCTTGATGCGCCAAATCATGACGGGCGATGCCAGTGACGCGCAAATTGGTGGCCTGCTGGTCGGTTTGGCCATGAAGGGTGAAAGCGCCGTTGAAATTAGCGCCGCCGCCGAGGTAATGCGCGAACTGATGAAGCGCGTTGAACTGGATGCCGAAAACGTGGTGGATATCGTCGGCACCGGCGGCGATGGCGCTAATTTATTCAATGTTTCCACCGCCGCTAGCTTTGTCGCCGCTGCAGCGGGCGCCCACGTGGCCAAACACGGTAACCGCAGCGTATCGTCGTCATCCGGCAGTGCGGATTTATTCGATGTGGCGGGTATCTACCTGGACCTAAAACCGGAAGAAGTCGCGCGCTGCATCGAGCAGGTAGGCGTAGGCTTTATGTTTGCCCCTAATCATCACCCGGCCATGCGTCACGCGATTGGCCCGCGGCGTGAAATGGGCGTGCGCACGCTGTTTAATATTTTGGGGCCGTTAACCAACCCCGCGGGCGCACCCAATCAAGTGCTGGGCGTTTACGCGCCTGAGCTGGTGCCGCTGATGGCGGACGTGCTACAAACGCTGGGTAGCCGCCATGTAATGGTGGTGCATTCAGAGGACGGCCTGGACGAAATATCTCTGGCGACGCCGACCTTGGTCGCCGAGCTTAAAGATGGCGAAATTACCCAGTACACGATTACGCCGGAACAGCTGGGTATTGAGCGTCAAAGCTTGGCAACGCTTAAAGCTGCCAGCGCGGAAGACAGCCTGCGTCTGGTGAAAGCCGCGTTGGCCGGGGAGGGCGCTGCCGCCGATATTGTAGCCCTAAACGCAGGCGCCGCCATTTACTGTTCGGGGGTAGCTGATACGTTGAAAGAGGGCGTGATGGTGGCCCAGGATGCCCAAGCATCCAAACTGCCGCTAGAGAAGCTCAAAGAGCTTTCGCACTTCACCAGCGTTTTTAAGCAGTAGGTTTTTAAGCAGATCGTTTTTAAACAGACCGTTTTGAAGAACAAGAGATCATCATGACTCAACAGGCAACGCCGACGATTTTAACGCGCATTCTGGCCCGCAAAGAACAGGAAGTGGCCCAGCGCCGCCAAGCTGTTTCAGAAGCCGATCTGCTCGCCTTAGGCGATAAGCAGAGTGCTCCCCGTGGTTTTATCGAAGCCCTGAATACCTGCATTGCCACCGGTGATCCGGCGGTTATCGCCGAGATCAAAAAGGCATCGCCTTCAAAAGGCGTTATTCGCGAGGAGTTTCACCCGGCGGACATCGCTAAAAGCTATGCCCAAGGCGGTGCGGCTTGCCTGTCGGTGCTTACCGACGCTGATTTTTTTCAGGGCCACGAAGACTATCTGATTGCCGCCCGGGACGTCTGCACGTTACCGGTGATTCGCAAGGACTTTATTACCCACGGCTACCAAGTGTGTGAAGCCCGTGCGATTGGCGCGGACTGCATTCTGCTTATTGTGGCTGCGCTGGATGACGCACAGCTACGTGACCTGAATCAGCAGGCCAAACAGCTGGGTATGGATGTGTTGGTGGAGGTTCACGACGCCAATGAGCTAGAGCGCGCTCTAGCGCTGGATCTACAGCTGGTAGGTATCAATAACCGCGATTTACATACCTTTGAAACCAGCTTGAGCACCACGCTTGAGCTGTTGCCGCGTATCCCTGACGGCGTCACGGTGATTACTGAGTCGGGTATCCACACCCGCGATGACGTTGAGCTAATGCGCGACCATAACGTCAACGGCTTCTTAGTGGGCGAGGTGTTTATGCGCGAAAGCGACCCAGGCCTAGCGCTTAAGCAGCTTTTTTTCTAACCTGCCCGCTTCATGCACACAAGCAGCGCCTGAAGCGGGTGCGGTAGCACTTGTTCCGAGTAGCGCTTCACCTGGCTGCGGCAGGAGTAGCCGGTGGCCAGCAATTTGCCTGCGTTTTCTTCGGCTTCCACTTGGGGTTGCCAGGATTGGGCGTAGATGGTTTTTGACGTAGCGGCGTTGCGGGTTTCATGGCCGTAGGTGCCCGACATGCCGCAGCAGCCGCTCGCCATCAGTTCAAGCTCTAACCCAAACGCTGCGAATACCTGCTGCCACGCCTTGGGGCTACCTGGTGCATTAGTTTTCTCAGTGCAGTGGGAAAGCAGCTTAAAGCCCGGGTCGGTTAGCTTAAGCTGACTGGGCGCCAGGGTATTGATGCGGGTCGCGAGCCATTCCTGCAGCATCAACACATCCGGCACCGCGTCTTCGCCTAGCGCTTTAATGTACTCCTGGCGGTAGGTGAGCGTCATCGCCGGGTCGATGCCTACCATGGGGATATCAAAACGAGCTAGGGTGCGCAGCCGTTCAGCCTGCTTGGCGGCGGCACGCTCGAAAGCGCCTAAAAAGCCCTGTACCTGGAGCGGTTTGCCGTTAGCTGAGTAGGGCATCACAAACACGCGTAGGTTGAGGCGCGAGAGTAGCTCGACGACATCCATCACCAACTTGGCTTCAAAGTGAGTGGTGAAGGCATCCTGAACAATAATCACGCTGTTGGAGCGCTGCTGATCAGTTAACAGGGCCAGCGAGAGCGGGGTTGCCTCGGCGACTCCCCAAGCCGTTAGCTGTTTTTTAACACTGGCTCGTGAAAGCGCCGGGGAGTCGCTCATGCCCAGCGTGCGACGCATCAGTTTTTCCACCCAGCGCTGGCCAATCACCGCGTTATACAGCGGCGCGATGTTAGCCAGTGTGGGTAGCATAAACTCAGTGCCGCCAACCACGTAGTCCCGCACTGGGCGCAGGTATCGGCCGTGGTAGACCTCCAAGAACTGCGAACGGAACTGCGGTACGTTGACCTTAATGGGGCACTGCCCCGCGCAGGATTTACACGCCAGGCAGCCCGCCATGGCGTCATAAACTTCATGGGAGTAGTCGTGGTGCTGCTTGCGGCTTAAGCTGTTTGCCACCCGCAGCGGGAAACTTTTAATGAAGCCCCAGCCGCCCTCAGCTTTTTTCTTGCGTGACTCTTCCACCACATCGATACCCGCCTGTGACTGCAATCGCAGCCACTCGCGGATTAAACTGGCGCGGCCATTGGGCGAGTGGCGGCGGTCCCGCGTGGCTTTCCATGACGGGCACATTGGGTCGTCTACATCGTAGTTGTAGCAGGCGCCGTTGCCGTTGCAGTACACCGCGGCGTCATAGGACTGCCAGGCACGTTCATCGATGGTGCGGTCAAACTGGCCGCGCATAGGCACGCCATCGACTGCTAATAAATTAGGGTCGCTATCCTTGGCGATTAGCTCGCCGCTTTCGGATGGTGAGGCAATTTTGCCGGGATTAAGCTGATTAAAGGGGTCAAACGCCGCTTTGACCCGTTGCAGGCTGGGGTAGAGTTCGCCAAAGAATTTGGGGCCGTACTCAGAACGCACGCCCTTGCCGTGTTCGCCCCATAGCAGGCCACCGTATTTCTGGGTCAGCGCGACGACTTCATCAGAGATTTCGCGAATCAGCGCTTCCTGAGCGGGGTCTTTCATATCCAGCGCCGGGCGCACGTGCAGAACCCCGGCATCCACATGGCCAAACATCCCGTAGGAGAGGCCGCGAGCGTCCAGCGCGGCACGAAACTCGGCGATGAAGTCGGCCAAATGCTCAGGCGGTACCGCGGTATCTTCCACAAAT
Source organism: Halovibrio sp. HP20-59 (assembly GCF_033052795.2). Lineage (NCBI taxonomy): Bacteria > Pseudomonadati > Pseudomonadota > Gammaproteobacteria > Oceanospirillales > Halomonadaceae > Halovibrio > Halovibrio sp. HP20-59. The sequence continues at coordinate 72,763 of NZ_JAWJUW020000011.1, read as the reverse complement.
GCAATCGGCCGCTTTTCGCCCTGCACGTTGCCTAGCAGGCCTACCGAGCGTTTGCGCATGGCATAGACTTTCTGGATCTGCCCACGCCCTTCGGCCAGGGTGTAGCCCAGGCGCTCAACGGTGGCGTCTTGGCTTAGATGATCGGTGAAAGCGCGCACTCGTTCGGCGAGGGCGGCCTCATCGTCGCCATTAAACTCAATCAGGTTAATACCGCGAATGGGCGTGTTACCAGCGGGGAAAAATGCTGCCACGCTGTCCCAAACAAAGTCCTCCATCGCGAGTTCAAGCACCGTGTCATCCACAGTTTCTATGGAGGTGGGCTGCGCCGGGCTGGCCTTTAAGGCATTGGCATCCCGCAACGCGTCCATAAAGCTGGTATAGCGCACATTAACCAGGATGGAGTGTTTAGGAATCGGCAGCACATTGAGTACGGCTTCGTTCAAAAAGCCCAACGAGCCTTCCGAGCCGCACAGCAGGCTGTTGAGGTTGAGCTGTCCTTCATTATCGCGCAGATGGGCCAGGTCGTAGCCGGTTAAGCAACGGTTGAGCGGCGGGAATTTTGCTTCGATCAAGTCGCGCTGCTGGTCGATAATCTCCGCGGCGGTAGTATGCACGCGGCCGATAATGCCTTCCTGCTGGCGCTCAGCCTGCTCTTCCTCCGGCGTTAAAGCGTAGCTGTGCAGGTGCGTTCCGCCGATCAGAACGGTGTCGAGTTCCAGCACGTGGTCGCGGGTTTTGCCGTATTCACAGCTGCCCTGGCCGCTGGAATCGGTAGCGATCATCCCGCCAATGGTGGCGCGGTTAGAGGTCGAAAGCTCTGGCGCAAAGAACAGCCCGTGAGGTTTAAGGGCGGCGTTGAGCTGGTCTTTTACCACCCCTGCCTGGACACGTACGCGGCGATTCTCAACATCGATGTCGACAATCCGATTCATGTGACGAGAAACATCGACCACAATGCCGTCGGTTAACGACTGGCCATTGGTGCCGGTGCCGCCGCCGCGGGGCGTTAACACAATACTCCGGTGGGTGGTTTGCGCGGCAAGCCGGGCGAGGCGCTCAATATCTTCGGCATGCTTGGGGTAGACCGCCGCCTGGGGCAGGCGCTGGTAAATCGAGTTATCCGTCGCCAGCACCGTGCGGTTAGCGTAATCAGGCGCTATTTCGCCTTCAAAGCCACGCGTTTTGAGGGCTTGTAGAAACCGTACATAGTCGCTGCCCAGGCGTTCAAAAGGGGCGGTACGTGTGTCTAGAGATGCAATCATAGGTGATTTAGCCGTCAGTGCCGGGAGCGCGATAAAGGAAGATGACTACTTTACCGCAGCAGCTCGTCAGCTGCATCTCACAGTAGCGTTCTACTCCCCGCTTTATTGCTTCTCTTATGCTTCACCCAAGGCCTCTTTTACCAATGCTAATGAGGTGTCTGACATTGGCAGTGCTAAGGCCAGCTGGTGGGCGCGGGGTGACATTTTACGCCACGTCATCTGCACAATCCGCACTAAATGGTCATGCTCAATCTTGCGCGAGAAATCGGCAAAGTAGTTCTCCAAAAACACCAGACAGGCGCAATCTTCCAGCGCCTGTACATCGGGGTCGCGGCCCAGGCCTTTTTTGCCAATCATCGCTATGACGCGTTGAGCATCCTCGGCGCTATAACCGGCTTCCTGCATCAATTGGGCGGTGGTCTCGCCCGCACGTTTTCCCTGGTCGCGTCGCCAAGTGAGATAACCGACACGGCCTTCAGGATACTCATCACGGGGGACTAACCAGCGCTGCAGGTGCTGGGCGCGCACGGCCAAACGCAGCACGTCGTCCGGAGCGTCATGCACGTGGCCTAACCAATCGCTCATGCGCTGGGCATAGGCCAGTTCCTGGGGCATGGATGTGCCATCGGCGAGGGTGGTGGAACGCGGGTCCTCGGCGTGCAAGGCGTCGATGGCGGCGAGCGTTTGATCAAAAGCAGTAGACATGGCAATAGTGCTCGGCTAGAAATAATACTAATAGGTTGCCGAGAAACCGCTTGAATCACAACTCTATACGCTTGCTGGCTGACACCGCCATGGCTCCCCGCCGCTCTTTTGCCTACAATAGAAGTCTTTCTGCACGTGCATTGGCGCGTTGCTTTTATTGTTTTCAGGCCAAGGGAAAGGATTCATGCTCGATCCGAAACTGCTGCGCGGTGATCTTGACACGGTTGCTCAACAACTGGCCCGGCGGGGCTTTGTGCTTGATAAAGAGGAGTTACAGGCGCTGGAGTCACGGCGCCGCGAGCTGCAAACGCAAACTGAGCAGCTGCAAAACGAGCGCAATATGCGCTCCAAAGCGATTGGTAAGGCCAAGGCCAATGGTGATGATATTCAGCCGTTGCTGGATGAAGTCAGCGATTTAGGTGATCGTCTGGATAAAGCCAAGCGCGAGCTGGCCGACGTTCAGGACGAGTGGGAAAACGCCATTAGCGGCATCCCCAGCCTTCCCCACGAAAGCGTGCCGGAAGGCAAAAGCGAAGACGATAACGTTGAACTGCACCGCTGGGGCACGCCGCGAGAGTTTGATTTTAAAGTGTTGGATCACGTTGACCTGGGCAAGAAGTCGGGGTACCTCGATTTTGAGTTGGCGGCTAAAATCACTGGCGCCCGCTTTGCGGTAATGCGCGGGCCAATTGCGCGCCTACATAGGGCATTGGCGCAGTTTATGCTGGATACCCAAACCGAGCAGCACGGCTACGAAGAGTGCTACGTGCCCTATATGGTCAATCGCGATTCGTTAATGGGCACCGGTCAGCTGCCGAAGTTTGGCGAAGATTTGTTCAAGCTGGACGATGAGCGCGATTACCACCTGATTCCCACTTCAGAAGTACCGCTGACCAACTTTGTACGCGATGAAATCGTTGAGCAGGCGGCCTTGCCGATGAAACTCACCGCGCATACGCCCTGTTTCCGCTCCGAGGCAGGCTCACACGGGCGCGATACCCGCGGTATGATCCGCCAGCACCAGTTCGATAAAGTCGAAATGGTGCAGATCGTGGAACCAGAGAAAAGCTACGAGGCGCTGGAAGAAATGCGTGGCCATGCCGAGGCAATCCTGCAGGCGCTGGAATTGCCGTACCGCGTGGTAACGCTGTGCACGGGGGATATGGGCTTCGGGGCGACAAAAACTTATGATTTGGAAGTGTGGCTGCCCAGCCAGGAGACTTACCGGGAGATCTCTTCGGTGTCTAACTGCGAAGACTTCCAGGCGCGGCGGATGCAGGCGCGTTACCGCCATCCCGATATGAAAAAGCCCCAGCTGTTGCATACCCTGAACGGCTCGGGCTTGGCAGTGGGGCGTTGCCTGCTGGCGGTACTTGAAAACCACCAGCAGGCGGATGTCTCGGTGACTATTCCTGAGCCGCTTCGCCGCTATCTGGGCGGTCTGGAGCGGCTGGCCCTTTAAGCGCCCACTCAACGCTAACCCCGGCATCAATGCGGATGGTGCCGGGGCGATACTCGCTGGCGGCACCGGATTGACCACCAGCGGCATCGCTTTCTGCCCGCATCGCCATCATGCGCGGCTGGAAGATAGGTGATTGTGTCTCTTCAATGCGCTGCACAGGGCCCAGTTCGGCATCTAAGCTGTCGGCCATTAGGTTTGCTTTGTGTTGCGCTTTTTCTAACGCTTTAACCAACGCTTCATCCGTAGCTGCCTCGCGGTCTTGTAGATCAAACTGCACGCCATCCAATGAGTTCACTCCAGCTGCGATTAGCGCATCTAATACCTCGCTTAACTGATCAAGATCGGTTAACTCGACGGTGATAGGGCGCTCTAGGCGTGTGCGCTGGAGTGTCTCATGTTCGCCCTCTTCGTTGCGGGGTCCTTGAATTTGCTCGGGGTAAACGTTTAACGAGCCCGCACTGATAGCGTTGCGTTCCAAGCCGGTGGCTCCCATCTTCTCGATTAATTCGCTGGCGCGGGCCTCTAAGCGCTTTCGGGCGTCACTAAGTGCGCTACTATCGCTTTCTTCCAGGGTAGAAAGGGCGGGCGTGTTTTCCCACAGCCGCGCATTCAGTGTGGCTTTATCGGGCGCGACTTCTACCCACGACTGCGCTTGAACATGTAGGCTAGGTTGCGTTGAGGGTGAAGGCGAAGCGTGCGCGAAAGGCGCGCTCAATAGGGCCAATAAGGCGCCGCCTAGCAAGCCGTAGCCGAGCAGTTGAGTGCGAAGCTTTTGAGCGAATGGCTGTTGAGACGCTGGTTTTATAGGGCTAGATCTTTGATAGACAGAGGTTAATACGGTCATAAATGACTTCCTTAATGAGCAGGTGGGGCCTGCAAGTTAATACTTGGTTTTTAGTTAATACTGGGTATTTTGGTTAGTACTAAGTTTTAAAAACTGTCCTCAGAAAATTAGCGCAGACGAAGCTTGGAAGCGCGCTAGCAAGGAAAGTTCAGCTTACAAGAGTCGCTGCAAAACAGTTGCTTATTGTTTGCACGGTTTGTGCAATAGCGTGTTTACAGCCAATATGCATATGACAACAGACTAGGGATGGGTTTATGTCGAAATTGTCGGACGAGGATTACCGTAGTGTTCCCCTTAATGCCACTCTGGCACTCGCTGCCTTGGTTGTCATTATTGCGGGAATGAAGGTGGGCGCGGATTTGCTAGTACCGTTGCTGCTAGCGACTTTTATTTCTGTTGTGTGTACCTCGCCGGTGCAGTGGTTGCATCGCTGTGGCTTGAGCATGCGGGTCTCGGCTTTTTTAACCTTGATGGTATTGCTGGCTTTTTTATCGCTGATTGGCCTGCTGGTGGTCAATAGCTTTAGTACCTTTGTCACCGCGTTACCAGAAATTGAATCGCGGCTCTATGAGCAGTATTGGAATTTGCTTAATGCACTGTCTTCCCGTGGGCTAGCCATTGATCCCGACCAGATCAACTCGCTCTTTGAGGGCGAGGATCAGGGCTCCTGGATGCCAGGGGTGCTGAGCCAGATTGGCAATCTGTTTATGCAAAGCATCATTGTTGGGCTACTGGTCATTTTTATGCTGTTCGAGACGCTGAACTTGCGTGACAAAATTTCTCGGGCATTGGAAAATCCTGCGCCTAGCTTGGAACGTTTTAGTGAATTTAGCTTAACGCTGAAGCGCTATCTGGCTGTTAAGACCATGATCAGCCTGGCAACCGGAGTATTAGTATGGTTTTCATGCCTGATCGTGGGTGTGGAGTTCCCGCTGCTGTGGGCTGTGTTGGCTTTTGCGCTCAACTTTATACCCAATATCGGCTCTGCGTTGGCGGCGATACCTCCCGTACTCTTACTGCTGGTTTCTCAAGATGGCGGCGCCTTTCAGGCGTTGCTATTGGCTGCTGCCTATCTGGCCATTAACTTTGTGCTTGGCAACCTGATTGAGCCTCGGATAATGGGACAGGCGCTGGGGCTTTCAACGTTCGTGGCGTTTTTATCGCTAGTGGTGTGGGGGTGGATCTTTGGTGCGGCGGGGATGTTGCTGTCGGTAGTGTTGACCACGACACTGAAGATTGCTTTGGATAGTCATCCGCAAACGCGTTGGATTGCTCGGCTGCTGGGGCCAGGAAAGCGTCGCACGGAAGATGCTAATATAAGTGATGCTAGATTGCCGCCCTGGAAGCGTAGGAGCAAGTAATAAGCAGCGTAAACGTAGAAGAAAAAAACAGCCGCCCACAGGGTCGGCGGCTGTTTTAAACATCAGGCGTTTTGTTCGATGAACTGCGTCAGTTGCGATTTAGATTGCGCGCCGACCAGTGAAGCGACTTTGGTGCCGGATTTAAACAGCATAACGGTAGGTACACCGCGGACGCCTTGTTCGGCAGCAATTTCTGGTGCGTCGTCTACATTGACGCTAACGACTTTCAGGTTGTCCTGACGCTCTGTAGCCACTTCTTCAACAACCGGGGCCATGACTTTGCATGGGCCGCACCAGGGCGCCCAGAATTTCATTAGCACAGGCTGTTCAGCGTTGAGGACTTCTTGTTCAAAATTGGCGTTGGTGACATCAACATTATTAGCCATTTGATTCTCCATTTGCGTTGCTCTTACTGTTTCGTTGCCTCTAATGGAGCAACGGTCATTGCGCGGACTAGCGCTCTTTCACCGCGGCTAGTTTTCATCGCGCCTTGTGTTTACCGCGACAAGTCGTGGGCAGATGGTAGCGGGCGCGAGGGTTGCTGGCAAATTTCCTACCGGGCTAGTTATTTAAATAGCAGAAATTAAAGGGTGCCGTTAGGAAGATTTTTTTATAATATAAAAGTATTATAGATGTGTTTTTTATTCTATCCAGTGCTGCGCGGCTTGAGGTTGCCACTACAGCCCATCATACGCTGCGACTGGTCATGCATTAGGGCGTTTCAGCGCGCCTGCACAGGCCTGCATAGACAATAATCAAGGTGAGGATATGAAGCTACAGCAGCTACGCTATATCTGGGAAGTCAATCGACATAACCTGAACGTCTCAGCTACCGCACAAAATCTATTTACCTCACAACCGGGTATTTCAAAACAGATTCGTCTGTTGGAAGATGAATTGGGTGTGGAAATTTTTGCCCGCAGTGGCAAGCATTTAACCCGTGTAACGCCTGCGGGCCAATCAATTATTGAGCTGGCAGGCCAAGTGCTGCGTCTCTCCGATAATATCAAGCAAGTGGCTCAAGAGCATAGCGATGAGCGTCGCGGCAGCCTTGCCATTGCCACCACCCACACCCAGGCCCGCTATGCGTTGCCGCCCATTATCAGTGAATTTACCCTGAAATATCCTGATGTGGCGCTGCATATGCAGCAGGGGACGCCTAAGCAGATCGCGCAGATGGTCAGTGAAGGGCAGGCTGATTTTGCCATCGCCACTGAGTCGCTAGAGCTGTTTACCGACTTGGTATTGCTGCCGTGTTATCGCTGGAACCGATGTGTGCTAGTGCCCAAGGGCCACTCTTTGGCTACCCATCAAGGCCCGTTAACGCTGGAGGCGCTGGCTGAACACCCGCTGGTCACCTACGTATTTGGGTTTACCGGCCGCTCGCAGTTAGACGATGCTTTCAAGGCGAAGGGGTTAACACCTAATGTGGTACTGACGGCGGCCGATGCCGATGTTATCAAGACTTACGTTCGGCTAGGTATGGGGGTTGGCATTGTGGCCCATATGGCGGTCGATGAGGCGCTCGATGATGACTTGGTAGCGCTGGATGCTAGACACTTATTCGCCAGTTCCACGACCAAAATTGGCATTCGGCGCGGCACCTTTATGCGTGGCTATATGTATGACTTTCTTGAGCGATTTGCGCCTCATCTAACCCGCGACCGTGTAGATGAAGCACTAACGGCAGGCCCGCGCCATGAACAGTCGCTATTTGATGGCTTGGACCTGCCGGAGTATTAACTCTCAGTGTGGAGTTAATGCTGTAAATGCAGCCCGCATTCACGCTTTTCTTCCACTTTGGTAGGGTCGAAGTAGTCGAAGTTGTTGGGCAGGTTGTGCGCCTGAAGATACTGGTACATATCTTTGGCGCTCCACTGCAGCAGCGGGGCGATTTTCAATAGGCCGTCGCTGTTGCGGCTAACCGGCTGCATTTGGGCGCGCTCAGGGGTGTCTTCGGCGCGCAGTGCGGTAAACCACACGTCGGGCTGCATTTCACGCAGTGCGCGCTCAAAGGGCTCGATTTTAACTTCCTGGGTAAAGGCCGCGTGGCGCGGGTCGTCGATGCCCGGCATCGGGCCTTCCAGGGCTTCGCGGTGGGCGCGGGTACGGCGAGGCACAAAGCTGACGATATTGAGGTTGAGCTGTTTAATGACCTCGTCGGCGAATTGATAAGTTGCCTCAGTGTTGTAACCGCTGTCCATCCACACAATCGGGATATCCGGACGCACCTGACTCACCATATGCAGGATCACCGCCTCAAAGGGTCGAAAGTTGGTGGTGCAAATAGGCCGTGCGCCTTGGGCAAGTGCCCACTCAATCAAGCCTTGAGGGTTTTTGTTACCGTTGTTGGCAAATTCGTTATTGATCGCTTCAAGCGCTGAGGACATGCTGCCTCCTGTTCGGGTATAGAGTCATAGTGACTAGGCTATCAAACCCGAGGCTACTCGCCCCAATACCGTTTAGTTAGGCTTTTATATTCCTTTTTGATTTAGCAATCGTGCTGTTTATTCCAAAGCGCCAATTAAGTGGCGAATTTTATCCAGCGTCTCGGTGTACTCTTCGTCCGCTTGGGAGTCTGCTACCAAGCCCCCGCCGCCCCATACGTGCAGCCTTCCCGCCTCGGCCACCATGGTTCGAATGGCAATCGATGTATCCATACTGCCGCGTACATCCACATAGCCAAGGCTGCCGCAATAAACGCTGCGTAGGCAGGGCTCCAATTCATCAATGATTTGCATCGCGCGAATTTTAGGCGCGCCGGTAATCGACCCGCCAGGAAACGCGGCTTTGAGCAGTGCTAACGGCGTATAGCGTTCAGCCAGCGTGCCCTGCACCACGCTGACCAGGTGATGGACGTTTGGGTAACTTTCCAGCTGGCACAATTGCGGCACACGGATGGACCCCGGCTGGCAGACGCGGCCTAAATCATTGCGGAGCAGATCGACGATCATGACGTTTTCAGCGCGATCTTTAGGGCTGCTCAATAGCTGCTCAGCCAGCGCCTGGTCATCTTCAAGCGTCGCGCCACGTGGTCGGGTGCCTTTGATGGGGCGGGTTTCCACTTTATTATCACGGCACTGAATAAAACGCTCCGGTGATAGTGAGAGAACGGCCTTGTCGCCCCAGGCCATGAATCCCGAAAAGGGGGTAGGGGTCGCCTGTCGCAAGCGTAGGTAAGCCTGCCATTCGTCGCCTTGATAGTCGGCATAAAACCGCTGGGCCAGGTTGATTTGATAGCAGTCACCCGCCCGAATATAGCGCTGCACAGCGTCAAAACGAGCGGTGTATTGGGCGCGACTAAGCTCCGCCTTGAAGTCACCTTTCAGTGTAAACGAGGGGGTCGGCGCGGGCGTTTGAGTCAGCCAGTCTTCCACCTGCTCACGCCGCCCTGGTGAGGCGATTAACCACGCCTGCTGAGCCATGTGATCTAAGGTGATGCACCAGTCGTAAAGTCCTAAGCGGGCCTGGGGAAGTGAGGCCGGGCTAGCCTGAGCGCTGGGAATTGACAAGGTGTTGCGCCCTAGGTCATAGCCCCAGTAGCCAATCAACCCACCCAGAAAAGGGAGTTCACTGGGTGGGTTGGTGATATCAAGCTGATCCAGCAGCCATTGCTGAAGGCCAAACGCATCATTGGCCAAATACGCTGGCGGGCTAAGCTGGTGGGAACACACACGCGGTTTGCCATCGCCAGACACTTCCAAGGTCGCCAGCGGGTCACAGCTGATAATATCAAATCGCCCGGTGGCGGCTGGTCGGCCGCTATCGAGCAGCACCGCGCCGGGCCTGGCGCGCAGGCGAGCGAAGATTTCCAGGGGATCGGAAGAATAGGGCAGGGCCGTTATTGATAACGCCTTGATCATTAAGCAAACGCCTAGCCAGTTAAGGGCGTGCCATTTTAGAGGGGTGTAGACAATGACACCAGCGCGCCGCTTCGACGCCTTTCTCACGCTTAGCGCAGGATTGTTGACAAGCAAGTTTTATTTGCGTTTTTTGATACAACGAAAGGCGTATAAAATCAGCAAACATGGCTGGTTGACGGTTCAATTGGCACGCGCTAAAGTTTAGTAACTTTTCAATTGTCGACAATAAATCATGGTTTCTCTCGCTAATACTTTATCAAGCGCCGCTGAAAATGCGCCCGAATCGACTTCCTCCGAAGTGCGCACGCTCGCAGAGCGGGTATTTAACCAGCTCCAGGATGCCATCGTTCGCGGCGAACTCGCCCCCGGCAGTAAGATCACCGAACCGGGGCTATCTAAAACCTACGGCATTTCACGTGGGCCACTGCGCGAGGCGATGCGGCGCCTGGAAGCCCACCGACTGATTGAGCGAGTTCCCCATGTGGGCGCGCGAGTGGTTCAGCTCTCAATGAAGGAGCTTTTAGAGCTGTTTGATCTGCGTGAAGCCCTGGAGAGTATGGCTGCGCGCTTGGCGGCAGAACATATGTCACCGGAAGAGGTGCAGGGCTTGCGAGATGTGCTGGCGCTGCACGAAGGTCAGGCTGATCTGAAGCGTGGTGAAGCTTACTACCAGCGCGAAGGCGATCTTGATTTCCACTACTGCATTGTTCAGGGCAGCCACAACAATATGCTAATGAACCTGCTCTGCGACGACCTTTACTACCTTGTGCGCCTTTATCGCACCCAATTTAGTGCCAGTGGTAAGCGGCCCCAGCGCGCCTTTGTCGAGCACCATCGCATTGTGGATGCCATTGAGGCTGGCGATGCGGAGCTGGCCGAGTTGCTTATGCGCCGCCATGTTAGTGCCTCCCGCGCCAATGTGGCGGATCGCTATGCAGCGACCTTAGAACAATCAGTATCTAAATCGCAAAGCTAAAACATAACTAGAAATTAGCAATAGGAGAAACGCCCCATGTCCCAGATGACTCCCGGCGCCCGGTTTCGAGCCGCGCTTGAGGCTAACCGACCGCTGCCGATCTTAGGCACCATTAATGCTTATACAGCGCTGATGGCCGACAAAGTAGGCCATCAAGCCATCTATCTTTCAGGTGGCGGTGTTGCCAACGCCTCGTTTGGGTTGCCGGATCTGGGCATGACGACCATGAATGATGTGGTGGAAGATGCCCACCGTATCTGCGGCGCTACCGAACTGCCGCTGCTGGTGGATATCGATACCGGCTGGGGTGGCGCCTTCAATATCGCCCGCACCGTGAAAGAGATGCAGCGCGCTGGCGTGGCCGCGGTACATATGGAAGATCAGGTCGCGCAAAAGCGCTGTGGACACCGCCCCAATAAGGCGATTGTCTCTCAGCAGGAGATGGTCGACCGCATTAAAGCGGCAGCGGATGCCAAGATCGACCCAGACTTCTATTTAATTGCCCGCACCGATGCGTTTCAAAAAGAGGGCCTCGATGCGGCCATTGAGCGGGCCAACGCCTGCGTGGAAGCGGGGGCGGATGCTATTTTCGCCGAAGCGGTTCACACCTTGGATGATTACAAAGCCTTCTGTGAACGGGTCAATGCGCCCATTTTAGCCAACATCACCGAATTCGGTGCTACGCCGCTATTTACTCAAACGGAGCTTGGTGACGTTGGCTGCCGCATGGTGCTTTACCCGCTTTCGGCTTTCCGCGCTATGAACGCTGCTGCTCTGCAGGTCTATCAAAGCATCCTCGACAACGGCCACCAAAAAGACGTGGTGCCTATCATGCAAACCCGCGACGAACTCTACGATTTTCTGAACTACCACGACTTTGAGCAAAAGCTGGATGCCTTGTTTGCCGAAAAAGGCGATGACCAGTAAAGCCATCTGGTGAGAGGGGAGGTTGAAGCGAGGGTCTTTTGTCATGGATGACAAAAGTAGCGCCCAGGGATGGGTTCACAGCGCCCTCGCGGAAACCTGCTCTCGTCACCGAGACTGCCTTGCCGAAAGTTAAATGAAAAACACAATTTAAAATAAAAGCAGTAATAGGAGACACACCATGGCTGATAAACCCGTGACAGGTGCAGGACTGCGTGGCCAGAGCGCTGGTTCCACCGCGCTGTGTACGGTAGGCAAGACAGGCTCAGGCCTGACCTACCGAGGATTTGATATTAAAGAGCTGGCTGAAAAAGCCAAATTTGAAGAAGTCGCTTACCTGCTGTTAAAGGGCAAGTTGCCTAATCAGGGTGAGCTAGATCACTACATCAGCAAGTTGAAAAGCCTGCGCGGTTTGCCCGATGCATTGAAAACGGTGCTTGAGCAGATTCCCAAAGACGCCCACCCGATGGACGTAATGCGCACCGGCACTTCAATGCTGGGCAACCTAGAAACCGAGGAGAATTTTGACCAGCAGCAAGATGTTGCGGATCGGCTGCTGGCGGTGCTGCCCTCGATTATTTGTTATTGGTACCGCTTCTCCCACGACGGCGTGCGCATTGATACCGAAACTGATGATGACTCGGTAGGCGGCCATTTTCTGCATATACTGCGCGGCGAGCCCGCTTCTGAGCTGCATGCGCGGGTCATGAACGTCTCGCTGATTCTTTATGCCGAGCACGAGTTCAACGCTTCTACCTTCACTGCGCGAGTTTGCGCCTCCACGCTTTCCGATATGCACTCCTGCGTAACCGGTGCGATTGGGTCGCTGCGCGGCCCACTGCATGGCGGCGCCAACGAAGCGGCCATGGCGATGATCGAGGATTGGCAGTCGCCGGAAGAAGCAGAAAGCAAGATCATGGGCATGCTGGAGCGCAAAGATAAGATCATGGGCTTCGGGCATGCGATTTATCGCGAGTCCGACCCGCGTAACGCGATTATCAAGCACTGGTCTAAAAAGCTTTCTGATGACGTTGGCGACACGGTGCTCTATCCGGTTTCCGAGCGCGTCGAAGCGGTTATGTGGCGTGAGAAGAAGCTGTTCTGTAACGCGGATTTCTTCCATGCCAGCGCCTATCACTTTATGGATATACCCACCAAGCTGTTTACGCCGATTTTTGTCTGTTCGCGTCTGACTGGCTGGGCGGCCCACGTATTTGAACAGCGCGCCAATAACCGCATTATTCGCCCTAGCGCCGATTACACTGGCCCCGAGAAGAGTGAGTGGGTGCCAATAGAAGCGCGAGACTGACCCGCGTAATGCCCGGTGCCTTGGCAGCCGGGTTTTTTTAGCCCCTCTTCTTGTGAGTCTGCCCGCATGAATACCCAATACCGTAAACCCCTGCCTGGCACCGCGCTGGATTTTTTTGATGCTCGCGAGGCGGTGGAAGATATCCAGCCCGGTGCCTATGCGCAGCTGCCCTATACCTCTCGTGTACTGGCCGAGCAGCTGGTGCGCCGCTGCGATCCTGAACTGCTTACCGACGCGCTAAAGCAGCTGATCGAGCGTAAGAGTGATCTGGATTTTCCCTGGTACCCCGCACGCGTGGTTTGTCACGATATTCTCGGCCAGACTGCACTGGTCGACTTAGCCGGGCTGCGTGATGCCATTGCCGAGATGGGTGGTGATCCTGCCAAAGTCAATCCCGTGGTGCCGACGCAACTGATTGTCGATCATTCGCTAGCCGTAGAGCACGCTGGCTCAGAAGAGGGCGCCTTCGAGAAAAACCGCGCTATTGAAGATCGCCGCAACGATGACCGTTTCCACTTTATCAACTGGACTAAAACGGCGTTTGAGAACGTCGATGTGATTCCCCCCGGTAACGGCATCATGCACCAGATCAATCTGGAAAAAATGTCACCGGTGGTGCAGAACCGCGACGGCATCGCCTATCCGGATACCTGTGTCGGCACCGATAGCCACACGCCCATGGTTGATGCCCTTGGCGTGATTTCGGTGGGCGTGGGTGGTTTGGAAGCCGAGAGCGTCATGCTGGGCCGTGCCTCCATGATGCGCCTGCCGGATATCATCGGCGTGGAGCTAACCGGCAAGCTGCAGCCAGGGATTACCGGCACCGATATGGTGCTGGCGATTACTGAATTTTTGCGTAAAGAGCGGGTGGTCGGTGCCTACCTGGAGTTTTACGGCGAAGGCGCTGATGCGCTCACCGTGGGTGATCGTGCCACTATCTCCAATATGACCCCCGAATACGGCGCGACCGCAGCGATGTTCTACATCGACGGCCAAACCATTGATTACCTGAAAATTACCGGCCGTGAAGATGAGCAGGTGGCGCTGGTGGAAACCTATGCCAAACAAACCGGCCTGTGGGCAGACAGCTTGACTGAAGTTGAGTACGAGCGGGTACTGACCTTTGATCTCTCATCGGTACATCGCACCCTGGCGGGGCCTTCTAACCCTCATGCGCACTTGCCGACCTCGGAGCTTGCTCAGCGCGGCATTGCCGTGGGGCTTGAGGCCGCACGGGAAGAGGAAAAAGCGGGCAAGATGCCCGATGGTGCCGTTATTATCGCCGCCATCACCAGCTGCACCAATACCTCTAATCCGCGCAATATGGTGGCGGCAGGGCTGATTGCCCGTAATGCCAACCGGCTTGGGTTGCTGCGCAAACCGTGGGTGAAGTCGTCGCTGGCGCCGGGCTCGAAAACCGTCAAGATGTACCTGGAAGAAGCCGGGTTGATGGGCGAGCTGGAAAACCTCGGTTTTGGGGTGGTGGCCTACGCCTGCACTACCTGTAACGGCATGTCCGGGGCGCTGGATCCAAAAATCCAGCAAGAGATTATTGAGCGTGATCTTTATGCTACCGCCGTGCTTTCCGGCAACCGTAATTTCGACGGGCGTATACACCCCCATGCCCAGCAGGCTTTTTTAGCCTCACCACCGCTGGTGGTCGCCTACGCCATTGCGGGCACGATTCGCTTTGATATCGAAAAAGACGTCCTAGGTGTGGATCAGGCAGGAAATCCTGTCACCTTGAAGGATATCTGGCCAGCCGATGAGGAGATCGATGCGATTGTGAGAGCCTCGGTGAAGCCAGAACAGTTTCGCCAGACCTATATTCCCATGTTTGATCTGGACAAGGGCGCTCGCGCCCAAGTGAGCCCGCTGTATGACTGGCGGCCCCAGAGCACTTATATCCGTCGCCCGCCTTATTGGGAGGGCAATATGGCCAAAGAGCGCACCCTGAAAGGCATGCGGCCGCTGGCGATTCTGCCGGATAACATCACCACTGATCATCTCTCGCCCTCCAACGCCATTCAGCTCAACAGCGCGTCGGGTGAGTACTTGGCTAAAATGGGCGTGCCGGAGGAGGACTTTAATTCCTATGCGACTCACCGCGGCGACCACTTAACCGCCCAGCGCGCGACCTTCGCCAACCCTAAACTGTTTAACGAGATGGTGCGCGATGCCGACGGTAACGTAAAACAAGGCTCGCTGGCGCGAGTAGAACCCGAAGGTGAAGTGACCCGCATGTGGGAGGCGATTGAAACCTACATGGCGCGTAAGCAGCCGCTGATTATTATTGCCGGTGCGGATTACGGCCAGGGTTCCTCACGTGACTGGGCGGCCAAAGGCGTGGCGCTGGCGGGCGTGGAGGCCATCGCCGCCGAAGGCTTTGAGCGTATTCACCGCACCAACCTGATCGGGATGGGGGTGATGCCGCTGGAGTTTGAACCCGGTACCACACGTAAGACGCTTGGCCTGGACGGCACTGAAACCTTTGATGTCGAAGGCGCCGTTTCGCCAGGGGCGATGCTCACCCTGGTGATCCACCGCCAAAACGGTGACAGCGAGCGGGTCGCAGTAAAATCCCGTTTGGACACCGCCGAGGAAGTGTCGATTTACACTGCCGGAGGCGTGCTGCAGCGCTTTGCTCAGGACTTTCTTGAATCCACCGCTGCGTAGGGAGATAAGTGAATGCCTCAGATAAAAATCCCAGCGACCTATATGCGCGGCGGCACCAGTAAGGGCGTATTTTTTAAACTTAGCGATCTGCCCGAAGCGGCCCAGCAGCCGGGGCCTGCGCGGGATAAATTATTGCTAAGAGTAATTGGTAGCCCCGACCCCTACGAAAAGCAGATTGATGGTATGGGGGGGGCGACCTCAAGTACCAGCAAGACGGTGATTGTGTCTAAAAGTGAATCGGCCGAGCACGATGTGGATTACCTGTTCGGTCAGGTCTCCATCGACAAGCCCTATGTGGATTGGAGCGGCAACTGCGGGAATCTCTCCGCGGCGGTTGGCCCTTTTGCGATAGCCAATGGGCTTGTTGACCCAGCGCGCATTCCTGAAAACGGGGTGGTCGAGGTACGCATTTGGCAGCTGAATATCCAGAAAACCATCGTGTCACTGGTGCCCGTCGTCAATGGCGAAGTCCAGGAGACTGGCGATTTTGAGCTGGATGGCGTGACCTTTCCCGCCGCCGAAATTCCTGTGGCCTTTATGGATCCGGCCGACGGCGAAGGAGCGATTTTTCCCACCGGCAATCTAGTTGACGACCTTGATGTTCCCGGTGTGGGCAACCTGAAAGCCACGATGATTAATGCGGGTATCCCTACCGTGTTTATTAACGCCGCCGATATTGGCTATACCGGCGCCGAGTTGCAGGACGCCATCAATGGCGACAGCCGGACGCTTGAGATGTTTGAAACCATTCGTGCCCATGGCGCTGTGCGCATGGGGCTGATCAGTGATGTGAGCGAAGCTGGCAACCGACAGCACACGCCCAAAGTCGCCTTTGTTGGGCCTCCGGTGGATTACGTTTCATCAAGCAGTAAAAACGTACGGGCGGCGGATATCGATCTGCTGGTGCGAGCGCTTTCCATGGGCAAACTGCACCACGCCATGATGGGCACTGCCGCCGTTGCCATTGCTGCAGCAGCTGCCATCGAAGGCACCTTAGTGAACCTGGCCGCCGGTGGCGGTAAACGAAACGAGGTCACCTTCGGGCATCCTTCCGGCAGCCTGCGGGTGGGGGCTGAGGCAAACCTGGTGGAAGGGCGGTGGCATATCGAACAGGCAGTGATGAGCCGCAGCGCCCGGGTGTTGATGGAGGGATTTGTGAGAATTCCTGATGACAGCTTTTAGGAAGCCTTCCTTGGGCCATACTGAGTGGGTGATTTAACCGTAGGAGAGAGCGCTATGTCTTCCAGATCGTCTGCCACATCCGAAGCCAATGAACGGCCCGATTACGACACCGAGCTACAGGCTATTGCCGACTACGTACTCAATTATCAGGTGGAATCTCAAGAGGCATTGGAAACTGCCCGATACTGCTTAATGGATACGCTTGGCTGCGGGCTGTTGGCGCTGCGTTTCCCTGAATGTACCAAGCACTTAGGCCCGATAGTGGAGGGCACGATAGTGCCGTTTGGGGCACGAGTGCCGGGTACTGCGCTGCGCCTTGACCCGGTTAAGGCGGCGTGGGATATCGGCTGCATCATCCGCTGGTTGGATTATAACGACACCTGGCTCGCCGCTGAGTGGGGCCATCCCTCCGACAACCTTGGTGCGATACTCGCGGTTGCCGACCACCTTTCCCAGCAGCGGGTCGCTCAAGGCGATACGCCCCTTGTGATGCGCGATGTGCTCAACGCCATGATCATGGCCCATGAGATTCAGGGCGTGCTGGCGCTGGAGAATAGTTTCAATCGCGTTGGTCTTGATCACGTGGTGCTGGTGAAAGTTGCCTCCACCGCGGTGGCTGCCAAGCTGTTGGGCGCCAATCGCGAGCAGTTGCTCTCGGCGCTTTCCCACGCCTGGGTAGATGGTCAGAGTCTTCGCACCTATCGTCATGCACCCAACGCCGGTTCGCGAAAAAGCTGGGCCGCAGGGGACGCCACCTCACGAGGCGTGCGTTTAGCGGATATCGCCCTACGCGGTGAAATGGGCATTCCCAGCGCGCTGTCGGCGCCCCAGTGGGGCTTCTACGATGTGCTGTTCAGCCATGCCAACAAAGATTTGAGCCTCAAGCCGGAAGCTGACCGTCGCTTACGCTTTCAGCGGGCGTTTGGTAGCTACGTGATGGAGAATATTCTGTTTAAGATCTCCTTTCCCGCTGAGTTTCACGCTCAAACCGCCTGTGAAGCCGCCGTGACGCTTCATCCGCAGGTGAAAGACCGCTTGGCCGATATCGATAAAATCGTGCTCACCACCCACGATTCGGCTATTCGGATTATTTCCAAAACCGGCGCACTCGCCAATCCGGCAGATCGCGACCACTGCCTACAATACATGACCGCGGTGCCGCTTATCTTTGGTGCGCTTACTGCCGAGCACTATGAAGACAGCTTTCATGAGGCGCACCCGCTAATAGATGACCTGCGTAATAAGATGGTGGTAGAAGAAAACGCTGAGTATTCGGCGGATTACCATGACCCTGAGAAGCGCTCTATTGCCAATGCGGTACAGGTGTTTTTCAGCGATGGGAGTGCGACTGATAAAGTCGCAGTTCAGTACCCGGTAGGCCACCGGCGTCGTCGGGAAGAGGGGATGCCACTATTGGTTGAGAAGTTTGAGAGCAATTTAGCGACCCGCTTTCCAGCAAGTCGTTGTCAAAAAATCGCCGAGCTGTGCAGCCATCAAACAACGCTTGAAGCGATGCCGATACACAAATTTATGGATATGTGGATGATTTAAAGCGCGCTATTCACAGTGCCCGGTGCTTATAAATACCGGGCACTGTGGGGGTTAACGAACGATATGCTCGCCAAAGAGGCTATTCAAATGTCACTTGATCGCGCATGCGGTCAACGGTGGCAGGCCCAATGCCGCTGACGCGCTCAAGATCTGCAGCGCTGTCAAAGGCGCCGTTGGTTTCACGTTCTTCAATGATCGCGTCGGCTCGGCTGGGGCCGATCCCGGGTAGTTCGGCCAACAGTTCAGCGTCGGCAGTATTGACGTTAATCGGGGCTACCTCTTGTGCCAGCACGCCACTGGAAACGCCTAAGCTTATGCATAGCAGAAGTGTGGCCAACATTGCTTTAAGTCTCATATTCATCCTCAATAATCCTTTTAATAACATTGTGGTATGTTGATTGTGTGGGTGACGTTATGTAGCGATTTCTACAGTTTCACGAGCTATTGATGATCAAGTTCTTGGTGAGTAAGAAAGCGCCGCTACAGTGTTAACTTAACGTTATTAAGACAGTGTTTATGTAAGATATGTATGACAGTAGTTGTAAGTTTTTCGCTATGGATATATAGCAAATGGCTTACATACCAAGGTCTTTTGACGCGTCACTCACGGTTGCGTTGGTGAACGTTTATTCGGCGCGAAGAGTAGAAAGAGACTGATATAATGGCAAAAACATATTTGGAGTAATGCCGTGGCCACCGATTCACCAATTATTATTGCCCTTGATTACCCGTCACTAGATGCGGCGCTGTGCATGGCCGATCAGTTAGACCCTGCCCGCTGCCGCGTTAAAGTAGGCAAAGAGCTGTTTACCCGCAGCGGTCCAGCGGTACTGGAGGCGCTACATGGGCGTGGGTTTGAGGTCTTTTTAGATCTTAAATTTCATGATATTCCCAATACCGTAGCCAGCGCAGTGCAGGCAGCGGCGGAGCAGGGTGTGTGGATGGTTAATGTTCATGCCAGCGGTGGGCGGCGGATGATGGAGGCAGCTGTGCAACGTCTGGACCAACACGCCTTAACGACCCATTTAATCGCCGTCACCGTATTGACCAGCATGCAGGCCGACGATTTGGCAGAGCTGGGCATTAAGGTCTCCCTGGCCGAGCACGTCGAGCACTTAGCGTTGCTGGCGAAGCAGAGTGGCTTACACGGTGTGGTCTGTTCGGCCCAAGAGTCAGCGCAGATTAAAGCGCTGTGCGGTGAGTCGTTCTTAAAAGTGACCCCTGGTATTCGGCCAAGCTTTGCAGCCGCGAATGATCAACGACGTGTGATGAGCCCCAGCGAAGCCATGGCGGCGGGAAGTAGCCATTTGGTAATCGGTCGCCCCGTCACTCAGGCTGATGACCCGATGGTAGCGCTTAAGGCGGTTGAAGCAGAGCTAGCGCAATACTAGCTGGCGAATAAACCGCGTTTATTCGCCTTCTACCCCCATGATTGGCTTAATCGTTCCCCAATAGCGGCAGCTAGGGCACTGCCATTGCAGGGCGTCACTGGTAAAGCCGCAACGCTGGCAACGGTGATGGGAGCGATTAAGCAGCAGTGCATTGGTATGATGTTTGAGCAGTAGTAGGCGGGTATCCGGTGAGTGCTTGCCGCTAAGTTGCTGGCTTTCCATATATAGATCGATTAAGTAATCTAGCCCGCCCAAGCTGGGTGTGGCACGCAAACGATTGCCAGTCAGTTCAATGGCTTTTTCGACACCGTCACGCTGATGCACAAGTTGTCCTAGCGCAATAATGGTGCTGGTGTAAGGTGTTTGCTCCAGCAGCCGGTAGAGGTGCGCCTCAAGCCCCGCCTCATCATTATTGCGTAAATAGGCGTGCTTGAGGGCAGGCAACATGGTGGGGATATGTGCTATCTCCTGGCCCGGAATGTTGTCTAATTGTTCAATAGCGCGGGCATAGTGCCCGTTGTCCATCTCTAACTCAGCTAATAGCAAGGTGGCTCGAACGCATTTTTCATCGAGCTGTAGCGCTTTTTTAAGGTGTTTTTTGGCCAGCGCACGGCTGCCTTCATTAATTTTTTCGAGCGCGAGTTCGCATCGCCAATGGGCCGCCGGCCGCCGCATTTTGGGGTGTTGTTTAAGCAGTGGTTGAATAACGTCGAGGGCTTGCTGCCACGCTTTTTCACGCTCTAATAAATCAACCAGCAGCTGCTTGGCGGTATAGCGATGATGCTCATCACCGCTGTGATCCAGCAGGGTAGTCAGCAGCCCCTGAGCACGGTCATGGACACCCAGCGCCATAAAGTCACGGGCAAGTTCTAGCTGGATCTGTTCATTGGTATGTTTCGATAGGGCGGGACGGGCTAATAAATTTTGGTGGATGCTAACCGCTTTGTCGGCCTCGCCACGGGCGCGAAACAGTTTTCCGAGGGCAATGTGGGTATCAACCGTGTCGCTATTGACCGCGAGCACATTGATAAAGGTGTTGATCGCTTCGTCGGGCTGCTCGTCAAGCAGGTAATTCAGCCCGACGAAGTAATCGCGAGACAAGGCCTGCGAAGACGCCGCGGACGAGTGAGAGCGATGTCGGCGGCGTAGGGCTTGTCGGTAACCTAGCCCGTAACCGATGGCAATAGCGACCAACAGTAAGCCTATCAGCGCGGCATCCAGCATTTACGCCAGTTCCTTGAACTCCTGGGTGCGCAGGCTATCAAGCTCCTTACGCTGCTGCTTATTATGACGGTGGCTGCGGGCCAGCTTTGCTTTCAGCCGCACGTACACGCCTAGCATAGCGAGCATGCCTAGCAAGACGCCAAGCACTAATGTCGCTAGCAGCCAGACGGAAAGCGATACCGCTGGTAGCTCCAGCCAAATTAAGTTTAACGCAATGGTTTGCTGGTTATTGACCGCAAATAGGATGCCTACCAGCACAACTACCAGCAAAATGACGGCTAGAATCAGCCCTTTAATCCAACGCATGAGAGTTTCCTAGTCTGTTACGATCGGGGTATCGCTATTGTGTACGACTCAGGCCGCGCCGTCATCCCGCATAAGGTCTGATAGCACAATCATCGACGCTAGTAGCCAAGCGCGCGGCTCGCGTCGACCTGCTCGCGCAGCTCTTTTCCCGGTTTGAAATGCGGTACATATTTACCGTCTAAATCGACCGCATCGCCGGTTTTAGGGTTGCGCCCTACGCGGGGTTCCCGGTAATGCAGCGAAAAGCTGCCAAAACCGCGAATCTCAACACGACCGCCACTGGCCAGAGAGTGGGTCATGTCATCCAGAATAATACGCACCGCCGTTTCAACATCTTTGGCGGACAACTCCGGCTGACGCATCGCAATTTGTTCGATTAATTCAGATTTAGTCATCGGTTAGCTCCCTGCGAATATTGAAGGCCGTGACGCGCTCTCGACCTTGCTACTATCAAATTCAGCATACTGCGCAATTCAGGATAAAACAATTCAGATAAAACAAGGTTCTAGGTACTTCTTTAGCATAGGCGAAGGTGGGCGCTGGCGCGACCCTGCAGCTTAGGTATACTGGTCTTTCATTTCTTAGATCGGAGCGGCTGACGTTGAACGATGACAATTCCCCAGCAGCCATATTGCGTAAACGGCTTTACTGGCACTCCCGGCGTGGTATGTGGGAGCTAGATTTACTGCTAATTCCGTTCCTTGAACAGCGATTTGATCAGCTTAGTGAGTCAGATCAGCTGGCTTATGAGGAGTTAATTAAAGGTGAGGATCAGGACCTTTTTGTCTGGCTGATGCACCGTGAGTGGCCCGAGGAGCCTAGCCAGCGGCGAATCGTACAAATGATTGTTGAGCATGCTGAAAGCACCGATAATTCTGCCTATCGTACCCTCTAAGTATTGGTTATTAGGGCAATGTTGCTTGTTGGTGGGAATAGCAGCGCTAAGCTACTGGGTGGGAGGAGGGCTAGCACTCATCCTAGCCGTCGTGGTTGGAAGTGGCATTGCCTGTCGCGCTTATGCCCGCGAACCAAAAGGTGTGCTTTATTTGACGGCGACGGCGCCGCCATTTCATGGCCGCTGGCTGCTGGGCGATCAGCTGGAGAAAAGCGATCCTGAGCTCAATAAGGTGTTGAGCGAAGAGCAGCAAGTTCGCTGTGATTATTTAGGCCCCTGGCTAATCGGGCTTTATGTGGGTAAGCAGCGGGTTTGGCTGTGGCCGGACAGCGCCCCAGCGGAAAGTTTACGAGAAGTGCGGCGGCTTTTTCATCACCCAGGACGCTAGCCCCGTTGTTGGGCTAATTCTTTTATCGAAAGCGACGAGGCGACGGCGACAGGCTTCTGCTGGTCCCAATCAGTAGTGTAATGCAGCCCGCGCGATTCATGGCGCTGCTGAGCGGCGAGCACCGTCAATATGGCTAACTGTAATGCTTGGTGTAAGCGTTTGCCTTGCGGGCTTTTCAAGGCATCCTCTAGCGCTTCCACGTTGCTTATAAGCCCTTTTAATTGCGTCAGGGCGCTGCTTAACCTGACATCATTGCGCACAATGGAGACGTGCTGGCTCATGGTAGCCCGCATGTGCTGTCGTATATCGCTGAGGGCCGCGTTGGGTAAGGCAGCGGCTGCTGCTTGCTCCGGGGGCTGAAACTCGCGATGTTGGGCCGTGTGGTGGGCCTGTTTTAGCAATGCTTGAGCACAGCTACGTGCAAACACCAGACACTCTAGCAATGAATTACTGGCCATCCGGTTAGCGCCGTGTAGGCCTGTGCAAGCGGTTTCACCGATGGCGTAGAGGTTCGCCACATCGGTGGCCCCTTGTAGGTCGGTCGCCACGCCACCGCAGCTATAGTGGGCAGCAGGTACCACGGGGATAGCCTGCTGGGTAATATCAATGCCCCGAGAGGCGCAATGCGCAAAAATAGTAGGGAAATGATGGCGAATCGCCTGGTCGCCTAAATGACGAATATCTAGCCAGACATGCCCTTGTGTGCCGCGCTGTATCTCCGCATCAATGGCACGGGCGACGACATCCCTGGAGGCTAGCTCGGCGCGTTTATCCAGCGCCAGCATAAAACGCTCTCCCGCTTCATTGAGCAGGTGCCCACCTTCACCGCGGACGGCCTCACTAATCAGAAACGCTGGACCTTCAGGGTCAAACAGGCAGGTGGGGTGAAATTGCTGAAACTCTAGGTTCATTAACCGAGCGCCCAGCTCTGCGGCCATCATCATGCCTTCGCCGCTGCTAGGGGAGGGCGTTGTGGTGTGGCGATAAAGGCCGCTAGCGCCGCCTGTCGCCAATACAGTATAGCGCGCAGTAAGTGATTGCCACTGATGATGAGTATCGCTGCCATAAGCGCCGCAGCAGGCGCCTTGGGAATCTTGTAGCAGGCCAACCACGGTAAGGTCGCTGCGCTGGGTGATATTGCCGTGCTGGGTGACTTTGTTTAACAGCGTGTCTACCACGGCGCGACCGGTAGCGTCGTCGGCGTGGATGATACGGCGGGCATTGTGGCCGCCTTCACGGGTTAAGTGGTAAGGGTAGCGGGCGACAGGGTCAGGGTCGGGTGTGAAGGGAACGCCGTTATCAATTAGCCACTGAATGGCAGCGGGGCCATGGGTAACGGTAAAGCGAACGGCCGACTCGTCGCACAGGCCGTCGCCGGCAATCAAGGTGTCGTTGATATGTGCGTCGAGGTCATCATCCGGCGAGAGAACTGCCGCGATGCCGCCTTGTGCCCATCGACTGGCGCCTTGATCATCTTCGGCGGGGCGAATCAAGGTCACTGACAGCTGGTCGGCTATTTCTAAGGCAAGGGTTAATCCAGCGACGCCGCCGCCAATGATAACGACATCGGATGTTGGCGTGCTCATAATGCCTACTCCTTATTTAAGGCAGGCATCATAGCGTGGCAATTAACGATTAGCGATATTTTGACACGAAAAGAGCGCATGAAAATGCACTAAAAATGGCTATTTGAAAGCTATTTGAAAAAAGGTGAGGGGTAAAGCAGGACGAGGGGTAAAGCAGGACACAGCTGAGCCGTGGAAAAACTTGAAATGGTGCCCGGAGCCGGACTTGAACCGGCACGGGGTTGCCCCCGAGAGATTTTAAGTCTCTTGCGTCTACCGATTTCGCCATCCGGGCAATACATTACATACAAAGATATCGCAATGCTGTTTAGACTTGCTTCAAACACCACTGCTACACAAAGATGGAGGCTGGAGTCGGAATCGAACCGGCGTACACGGAGTTGCAGTCCGCTGCATAACCACTCTGCCATCCAGCCTCAAAAGTCGTTGGAGCGGGAAAGGAGATTCGATCGGACTGGCGCACCAGATCACGACCCTAGCCTTCAATACCACACATCCAAGATGGAGCGGGAAAGGAGATTCGAACTCCCGACCCTCGCCTTGGCAAGGCGATGCTCTACCACTGAGCTATTCCCGCTCGACTCGAGGGCGAATTATACGGATCGCTGCCAACTTGTCAATCAATCAATGGGGCTCGCCTTGCGAATTTATATCAGCAGCTTACATAGAGCGGCTAAGATGTGGCCAAGCAGCTTTCAGGTACTGAATCATCGACCACAGCGTTAGCAATGCGGCCGCATACAGAACCACGACGCCAAGAATCGCAAGTTCATGCATCGGGGGGATCGCTAGTAATATGAGCAGTGACACCATTTGCAGCGTTGTTTTCAGTTTGCCTACCCATGAAACAGCCACCATCCCGCGCTTGCCCATTTCTGCCATCCATTCACGTAGCGCCGAAATGACAATTTCACGGCCAATAATTACCAGGGCGGGCAGGGTAAGCACAAGTGTTTCATAGCGCTCGATCAACAGCGCGAGTGCCACAACAACCATCAGCTTGTCGGCCACCGGGTCCAGAAAAGCGCCAAATGGAGTGGATTGATTCCAGCGGCGGGCTAAATAGCCATCCAGCCAGTCGGTAATCGACGCGAGGGCAAATAAGCCAGCCGCGATAGGCATGCTCCAGCTGAAAGGCAGATAAAATAGCACTACCAGCAGCGGAATAAAGGCGATTCTAGCCAATGTCAGTATGTTGGGTATATTCATCGCAGGAAGCGATCCTTGCAGGAAAATCATAGGATTCGAAGTGTCTGGTGCCATTCTATCCCCCTTGGGCGGCGGCATCCATGCCAAGGGGACGTTTATCCATTGAGTGCCCGATAAATGCTTTCGGCTAACGATGCATTAATGCCTGGTACGCGTGCTAGCTCATCGCGGCTGGCCTTTTGTACTCCCTGCAGCCCACCAAAAAAGCGTAGTAACTCACGCCGACGTTTGGGGCCGATGCCGGGTATATCTTGTAGAGTTGACGTGCGTCGCGCTTTGTCACGCTGGGCACGGTGACCGGCAATAGCGAAGCGGTGCGACTCATCACGAATATGCTGAATTAGGTGCAGTGCGGGCGATGCCGGGTCCAGGTCAAGCGGGTTATCGGCCGTTTCCACATAAAGGCTTTCAAGTCCGGCTTTACGCGTGGTGCCTTTGGCCACGCCTAATAACATAATGTTAGTGATGGCGAGTGTTTTGAATACCTCGCGGGCCATATTGAGCTGCCCTTTGCCGCCATCCACGATCAGAATATCGGGAGCAACCGCTTCACCGCTTTTCACACGTTTGAGGCGACGTGTGAGCGCTTGCTGCATGGCGGCATAATCATCGCCAGCGGCAACTCCCTCAATGCGGAAATGCCGGTAGTCGCTTTTACGCGGCCCCTGGTGATCAAACACCACGCAGGAGGCAACGGTGGCTTCGCCGTGGCTATGGCTAATATCAAAGCACTCAAGGCGCTGCGGCGTCTCGTCTAGCCCCAACGCTTTTTGAAGCGCGGTAAAACGCTGGGTAAGTTGCGTTTGATTGGCCAGTTGCGAAGCCAGTTGCTGCTCTGCATTGGTGATCGCAAGCTGTTGCCACTGAGCACGATGACCACGCACCTGGCTTGTCACACGAATACGCTTGCCCGCCTGCTGGGTCAGCGCTTCGGCGATAAGCTCGCTGTCGTCTAACGGGTGGCTGGTAATAACTTCGCTGGGTACGTTATGTGGCTGGCCGAAGTAGTACTGGCTAACCACCTCCGTGAGCAGCGTTTCGAGCGGTAAGTCTAAATCGTTTTTCGGGGTGTGGTGGCGTGCGCCCAGCAGCCTGCCATCGCGAACGCTTAATACTGAAACACCCAACGCACCGGGGCGCTGGGCAAGGGCAAAAATGTCGGCGTCACCGCCACCGGTATCAACAAACTGGCGCTGTTGTAGCTGACGCAATTGCTGAACTTGGTCGCGAAGGCGGGCGGCTTCCTCAAAATTGAGCGCTTGGCTGGCCGCTTCCATCGCCGCCATCAGCTCTTGGGTCACATTTTCACTTTTGCCTTCTAGGCACATCACTGCGTGTTCAACATCGCGCCGATAATCTTCGGCAGATATGTAGTCGACGCAGGGAGCGCTGCAGCGCTGTATCTGGTACTGCAAACAGGGGCGTGAGCGGTGTGCAAAGACGCTATCTTCACAGTTTCGGATACGAAATATTTTTTGCATCAGCGCAAGGCTTTCCCTTACCGCGCCGCTGCTGGGATAGGGGCCTAAATAGCGGCCGTCGTCGCTACGCTGGCGGGCACGCTTGTACTCGAGCGCCGGGTAGGGGTGGCGGTCGGTGACAAACACAAAAGGGTAGGACTTATCGTCGCGCAGCAAAATATTGTAGGGCGGACGCAGCTGTTTAATCAGGGTTTGTTCGAGTAACAGGGCTTCGGTTTCGGTGCGCGTGACGGTTACTTGGACGTCGGCGATGCGCGACACCATTGCCTGGGTTTTGGTGTTCAGCTGACCGCGAAAATAGCTGGAAAGGCGTGCTTTTAAACGCTTGGCTTTGCCTACGTAGAGCGTGTTGCTGTGTTCATCAAGCATGCGGTAAACCCCTGGCGAGGTGCTTACTGAGCTTAAGAACTGTTTTGAATCAAAGGTCATAGCAGCGTGTCAGTGCCCGGTAACAGCAGGTGAAGAAGGAGGTTAAATTTGGCTTGCATCAAACCCCTCGACTAGCCCATGGCGGAGCGCTAAATGGGTTAGCTCAACGTCAGTGGCTACCGCTAGTTTATCAAAGAGTCGGTAGCGGTAGGTATTTACCGTTTTGGGACTTAAGTGTAAGCGATCAGAGATATCTTGTACGCGCTGGCAGTTGACGATCATCAGGGCAATCTGTAGCTCGCGGTGTGAGAGGTGGCTAAACGGATTATCTTCATTGGTAAAGTGTGACAGAGCTAAGCGTTGGGCGATTTCCTGACTTACGTGGCGGCGGCCGTGGAACACCTGCCGGATGGCGTCGGTCATTTCGACTGCATCTGCGCCTTTGCTTAAAAAGCCCGCAGCACCGGCTTCCAGCATGCGGCGTAATACACTGTCTTCCATGTGCGCGGTTAGGATTAAGACTTTAACGTCTTTCAAGCTGCGATGAATGCGACGGGTGGCTTCCAGCCCACCGATGCCTGGCATGCGTATATCCATTAATACAATGTCGGGTTTTAATTGGCGACACTGCGTGACCGCACTTTCGCCGTCGTCGACCTCGCCGATAACTTTAATGTCACCCTCTTCATTAAGCAGGTGCGCAATGCTGGTTCTTACGAGGTGATGATCATCGGCTATAAGTACACTGATCAAGGGGCAGGCTCCTGCATGGGAACATCATAGGCTCAGGCGTTAGCCTTGTGCGCTACATATCTTATTAACGGATATCTTATAAACTAAATACAGAGTGCCACAGCAAGCGGCAAAGGAGAATTAGTTAACCCTTTGCTTTGCAAAACTTGACCGCGGTAAGTGTTCATCGTAGTATCCGCCTCGCTGCTTAAAGAGCAGTACGTGGGGCCTTAGCTCAGCTGGGAGAGCGCAACACTGGCAGTGTTGAGGTCAGCGGTTCGATCCCGCTAGGCTCCACCATCGTTTGAGATAACCGATTTTAGTCAAAAAAGCCTCGTTTGGAACGAGGCTTTTTTGTGTCTTTTATTTCTTCTTTTGCCGCGGTGCTTCCGCCACTGCTCATTAGGCGACTTTGCCAAGCAGTAAGAACTCGATTAACGCCTTTTGGGCGTGTAGGCGATTGCCAGCTTCCTGCCAAACCACGGCGCGCGGGTCGTCGAGCAGCGTTAAGCTAATTTCTTCGCCGCGATGCGCTGGTAGGCAATGCAGGAAGAGTGCGTCATGGTTAGCCTGGTCGAGCATCGCTTCGGTGACTTGGAAGCCTGCAAAGTCGGCCTCACGTTTCGCCTGCTCTTCCTCTTGCCCCATAGAAGCCCAAACGTCGGTGGTGATCAGGTCAACCTGTTTGACTGCCTCCTGGGGGTCGTGCAGTAGCGTCACTCGATCGCCAGCAGCGGCCATGATGTCGGCGCGGGGCTCGTAGCCTTTTGGGCAGCAAATGCGCAAATGAAAATCGAATTGTCGAGCCGCATTGATCCAGGAGTGGCACATGTTGTTGCCATCACCAATCCAAACCGCAGTGCGTCCCTTTACGTTACCGCGCAGTTCAGTCCAGGTCATCACGTCGGCGAGTAGCTGGCAAGGGTGATAGTCATCGCTCAAGGCGTTAATCACCGGTACGCTGCTGGCGCTGGCGAAGGTTTCAAGCCCGGCGTGGGAAAAGGTGCGGATCATGACGGCATCGACCATTTCCGCGAGTACCCGAGCGGTGTCTTCAATGGGCTCACCACGGCCCAACTGCGTATCACGCGGAGAAAGAAACAGCGCATGACCGCCAAACTGTGCCATTCCCGTTTCAAATGAAACCCGCGTACGCGTGGATGATTTTTCAAAGATCATCGCCAATGTACGGTTAGGCAATGGTGTATAAACAGGGCCTTGGGCTTTTAAATTGGTTTTGATCGTAATGGCGCGTTGGATCAGATAATCCAGCTCATCCGGAGTCAAATCTAGCAAGGTCAGGAAATGGCGTGTCGCCATAAGGGCTTCTCTCCGCGCAAAAACCCTATCCTAGCGATGCCGCAGGGGATGCGCAACGCGAACGGCATGCGTAGAATATGTTCACACGTTAAAGCCGAGCGCTTCACTCAGGTACTCGTTTAGGTGCTGAGTGAGCATTGGTCATTTAAATGCGAGGAGATTGTATGAGCACCACAGCCGAAAACATTCAGCGTCAAATTAGTGAAAACACGATACTGATTTATATGAAGGGGTCGCCTCAGTTG
Source organism: Halovibrio sp. HP20-59 (assembly GCF_033052795.2). NCBI lineage: Bacteria > Pseudomonadati > Pseudomonadota > Gammaproteobacteria > Oceanospirillales > Halomonadaceae > Halovibrio > Halovibrio sp. HP20-59. The sequence goes on along the minus strand of NZ_JAWJUW020000011.1, from coordinate 43,502 downwards.
CCCCAGTGCGGTTTTTCTGCCCAGACGGTGCAGGCTTTAATGAGCTGCGGCGAGCGCTTTGCGTTCGTTAACGTCCTGGATAACCCGGATATTCGTGCGGAACTGCCCAAGATTGCTAACTGGCCGACATTCCCACAGCTGTGGGTTGAAGGTGAACTCGTGGGTGGCTGTGACATCGTGGTTGAGATGCACCAAAACGGCGAGTTGGAAAAGCTAGTCAAAGAAGCCGCTCAGCGCGCAGGGGCCGAAGAAGGTGGTGATAACGCTTAAGCGTTATCCGACCCTTTGCTGTTAGCAGCAGGTTGGCGGGCTGCAGTGCAGCCGCTAGAATGACGCTTTGTCATGCATCGTGGCACTTGCCTTGCTGTCTCTGCAGCGTAAGGTAAGTCAGCCCGCCGAAGGATGTACTGCTTCATGAGTTATCAGGTTCTGGCCCGCAAGTGGCGGCCTCGCACATTCCACGAACTCGTGGGCCAGGCCCATGTTCAGCGTGCCTTGGTCAACGCGCTTGACCAGGGTCGCTTGCATCATGCCTACCTATTTACGGGTACGCGCGGCGTGGGTAAAACCACGCTCGCTCGTATCCTTGCCAAATGTTTAAACTGCACGGCCAACGGTCGCGGAGACGAGGGTATTACGTCTACCCCGTGTGGTCAGTGCGATAGCTGTCGAGCCATCGACGAGGGACGCTTTGTCGACTTAATTGAGGTGGATGCCGCCTCAAGAACCAAAGTGGAAGATACCCGCGAACTGCTCGATAACGTGCAGTATGCGCCTACCCAGGGGCGCTATAAGGTGTACCTGATTGATGAGGTGCACATGCTGTCTACCAGCAGCTTCAATGCGCTGCTGAAAACACTGGAAGAGCCGCCCCCGCACGTTAAGTTTCTGCTGGCGACCACCGATCCGCACAAGTTACCCCCGACGGTACTTTCTCGCTGCCTTCAGTTTACCCTCAAGCATATGCCACCAGAGCGCGTGGTTGAGCACCTTACGTATGTATTAGGTGAAGAGGGCGTTGCGTTTGACGAAAGCGCGCTATGGTTGCTCGGTAAAGCCGCCGAAGGTTCAATGCGCGATGCCATGAGCCTCACGGACCAAGCCATTGCCTTTGGCCAGGGAGTGATTCGCCATGCGGACGTTGCCGCGATGCTGGGCACCCTGGATCATCGCCATATCCTTGCGCTGGCCGACGCCTTGGCCGATGTCGATGTGCAGCGACTGTTGGCAGAAGTGGCGCAATTAGCCGAGCAGGGCCCTGACTTTGCAGCGGTGCTGGATGAGCTGTCGGGTCTGCTGCACCGGCTGGCGGTGGCGCAGATGGTGCCGGATGCAGTGGAAAATAGCCACGGTGACCGCGACGTTATCCTGCAGCTGGCGAGCCGCTTTACCGCCGAAGATATCCAGCTTTATTACCAAATTGGTATCCAGGGCCGCGGGGATATGGTGCACGCGCCGGACTTACGCAGTGCCTTGGAAATGACGCTGCTGCGTATGCTGGCGTTTCGCCCCCAGGGCGTGCCGAAACCGCCGCGTACACCTTTACCCCTGCGCAGTGAGCCATCCCAGGCAACCGCGGCTGAATCTGCACCGCCCGAGGCTGAACGACAGTCAGAAGCCCGGCCATCAGAAGCCCAGTCATCAGAATCACGGCAAGAACCGCAAGCTGAGCCATCGGCCCAGTTGTCAGCGCCCGACGCTGAACAGGAACCGCCGCACCCAGAACCGCCACCCTGGGCAGTTGGAACAGAAACTGAAATAGATGCGACATCGGCTGGCACGCATTCGCATACTCCCGAGCCCGAGCCCGAGCCCGAGCCCGAGCCCGAAGTTATACCTGAGCCAGAGCTTAGTACTGAGTCTGCGCCATTAACTGACGCTGTTCCTGAGCGAGAAGATGCTTTAGAACCACTGCCGCACGTTTCGCCTGCTGACATTTCAGATCACCCACCTGGCGCACTTGATAACGACCGGTGGTTGCAGTGTTTTGACTCGCTGGGTTTGGGCGGCTTAACGCGCAACTTAGCGGGCAACTGTTTGGTCGAGAGCGACGACGGTACGCTGCTGACGCTGCGCCTAGACCCCAGCCAAGCAGCCATGCAGGCAGAAGTGCACCAAACACGTATTGAGCGTGCACTCAAGGAACAGGGTATGCCGCGCCGGGTGGCCTTTTATGTAGCCGAATTGCCTAACCGCCAGGAAACGCCGCGTCAGCGTGAAGAGCGCCTGGGTCAAGAGCGCCATGCACAGGCGGTTGATCTACTCAATCATGACCCCAATGTACAAAAATTACAGCAGGCGTTTGGGGCAACGCTGATAGAATCAAGCGTCAAACCCGCTAATGAGCTACGTTAGCCACATACTTTTCTATACTCAGTTTGATGGATGTACTTTATTCAATCCCGTTGGAGATCAGACAATGCTTAAAGGTGGAATGGGCAACTTGATGCAACAAGCCCAAGAAATGCAGGAAAAAATGCAGCGCGCCCAAGAAGAGGTTGCTAAAACCGAGGTGCAGGGCGAAGCAGGGGCTGGCATGGTTAAAGTCACCATGAACGGTCGCCACGACGTCTCTAATGTCTCCATTGACCCCAGCGTGATGGAAGAGGACAAAGAGCTATTGGAAGATTTGCTAGCGGCTGCGGTTAACGATGCAGTACGCAAACTGGAAGTCAGCTCTAAAGAGAAAATGGAAGAAGCTACCGCCGGTTTGAATCTTCCTCCCGGCTTTAAGATGCCGTTTTAAACAATGCGGTTTTCTCCTCTCGTTGATCAGCTGATGGAGGCTTTCCGCGTGTTGCCAGGCGTTGGCCCTAAAACGGCTCAGCGAATGGCAATGCATTTACTGGAGCGCGAGCGCCCCGGTGGCCAGCGCTTGGCGGCGGTGATCCAACAGGCGATCGACGAAGTTGGCTATTGCCAGCGCTGTCGAACGCTCACGGAAGCCGATATTTGTGCGTTGTGTGAGAGCCCGCGCCGCGACGATACCCTTCTCTGCGTTGTTGAGTCGCCCGCTGATCAACTGGCTATTGAAGAAGCTGGTGGCTTTAAAGGGCGCTACTTTGTGCTTCACGGGCACCTTTCACCGTTGGATGGCGTTGGCCCCGAGTCGATTGGTTTAGACTTATTGGAAGCGCGTGTTGCAGAAGGGTTAATCGAAGAAGTAGTGTTGGCGACTAACCCTACCATTGAGGGCGAAGCCACCGCTCATTACATTGCCTCGCAGTTGGCTGAGTATGGCGTCACACTTTCACGGCTTGCCTATGGTGTGCCCATGGGGGGCGAGTTGGAGTATGTCGATGGCGGCACGCTAAGTCGCGCGTTTAATGGTCGTCTGCCTTTTGCCAGCGAGTAAGTTGACTTATTTGCTGGCTCCCTAACCGCAAGCGCCTTAGCGATTGTGTCAACTTGGAAAAATGCTTTTGTCCGCTCTTACTCCCTCATTTCAATGGCTTGATACTCCGGATGCGCTTGATGCAGCGTGCCAGCAAGTAGCCGATGCTGACGTTATTGCTCTGGATACCGAGTTTTTCCGAGAGAACACGTTTTTTCCCGTCCCGGCGCTGATTCAGTTTACTGCGGGTGAAAAGGCTTATCTGATTGACCCGGTGGCTATCTCATGCACGGATCAATTTCGTGCGCTGCTGCAAAATAGCGCTATTAAGCTACTCCACGCGTCCAGCGAAGACCTGGAAGTTTTTCAGCACTGGGCCGGGGTATTACCTGAACCGTTAATTGATACTCAAGTGGTGCAAGGGTTTTTAGGCGAAAACCCCAGTATGGGGTATCAGAAATTGGTCGAGTACTGGGTGGGCGAAACCCTGCCGAAAGAGGAAACCCGCTCCAACTGGCTAGTGCGTCCGCTGACCCAGGCGCAATGTGACTATGCCGCGTTGGACGTGATTTACCTATTAAAAGTGTGGACGCTTCAGGCTGAAAAGCTCGCCATAGTGGGGCGACGCGAGTGGGTTGACGCTGAGTGCGCAAGCTTAATTGAACAGACAGGCCGTAGCGTTGATAACGATCAGCAGTGGTATACCCGTCAGCGCCAGCTATGGCGGTTAACGCCTCGCCAAGTGGAAGCGTATCGCCTAATGACCACCTGGCGGGAAGGCGAAACACGCCGCCGTGATATGCCGCGTAATTGGCTGATTAGCGATAAGCTGCTGTTCGCGATCGCTGAAAAAATGCCCAGCAACCGCTTTGAGCTGGCTGAGGTAGAAGGCGTGAAGCCTGTGCTGATCAAAAAAGAGGGGGATACATTGCTGGCGATGGTCAAGCAAGCCAAACACTGCGATGAGCTGGCGCTGCCCATGCGCTGGCCCGACCCTATGCATCCATCTTTCAAATCACGTTTTAAAGCGCTCAAGAAAGTAGTGACTGCCAAGGCCGAGGATTTGGGGATGGCGCCAGAAATGCTAATGCGCCGCCGTGATATAGAAGCTCTGGTAATGCAGGATTTGGCCGGTGAGCCTTTTAGCTGGCCCAGTGGTTGGCGGGGAGACTGTTTAAATGCCGCGCTGGCCCAAGCCCTTGAGGAACGTCCATTATGAAAGACAAGCTGATCTGCGAGGTTTTCAAAAGCTCGCGTAAAGATGAGATGTATTTATACATCGATAAGCGCCAAGGTCTGAAGCAGGTTCCAGAACAGCTACTTGAAACCTTTGGCAAGCCCGTGCCGGTCTTTACCATGCTATTGACCGCTGATAAAAAGTTGTCTCGGGTTAAAGCAGTTGACGTGGTGGAAGGGATCAAAGAAAACGGTTTTTATTTGCAAATGCCACCGCCCAAAGAGGCCTATTTGCTCGATGTCCATCGCGAGCACGTTGCTACGCACTCTGGCGCACGCTTTGATAAACAGTAACGACAGCCGACTATGAACTTTCTGGCTCATGCTTGGCTGGCTCGCCGGGGTAGCGATGATTTTCTTTACGGCAATCTCATCGCCGATGGTGTCAAAGGGGGCGATTTAACTGATTGGTCCACTGCCACGGCATACGGTATTCGTCATCACCGCCGCGTAGATGCCTGGGTGGATAGCCATCCTAGGGTTATTGGGGCGCGGCGGCGTGCACCGACAGCACAGCGCCGTTATGCCGGTATCGCTTTAGATATGTTATGGGATCATTACCTGGCCCGCGATAAGGCCGACCAACGTGAACAGGAAGAGCTGGTGGAGCGTTGCTATCGCTTGTTGTCAGCCCGCTCAGCGCCCAACCGGTTAGCGGGCATGATGCCGCTGTTGGTTCAGCACGATTGGTTAAGAAACTACGCTGATTTTGAATTTACCTGTCGCGCCGTCGCGGGAATAGGCCGCCGACTCAGCGGGCCTAACCGGCTGGCCGAATTAGTGCCCTGGCTACGCAGTGATTATCAAGCGCTTGAAGAGGACTTTCAGTCCTTGTGGCCAGCGCTATTGATGACATTAAGTCAAACAGACTCACCGCAGTAAAGCGTATCGCCACGTGATGGTGAGGGAGGAAACGATGGAAACCACAATGCGCGAACGTTTTTGGGAGCGTTTTAGTCTCGAAGAACTAACGCCCCAGGAATGGGAGGCGCTCTGCGATGGCTGCGGGCAGTGCTGTTTATTAAAGCTGCACGACGAAGACACTCAGGAGTTAGCGGTGTTGAATGTCGCTTGCCGTCTACTAGACACTCACAGCTGTCAGTGCAGCGATTATCCCAACCGTTTTGACAGCGTGCCCGACTGCACACAGCTTACTCCGGCCCTGGTCAAAGAATTCACCTGGCTGCCGCAAAGCTGTGGCTATCGGCGTCTCGCTGAAGGCCGCAAACTGGCGGGCTGGCATCCGCTTTTGAGTAATGATGCCGAGCGCGTTCACCGTAAAGGGATTAGTGTCCGCGGCTTTGCAGTATCGCAAGATGAGGTGCCCGAGCAGCAGCTAGAGTCGCACATCATCGCTGTGCTGCCGATGTAATTCCAACCACGTCTGAAGCGCCGCAAAAGGCATGGGGCGCGCGAATAGATAACCTTGAAATACATCGCAGTTCAACGCAGCCAGCTGTTGCTGCTGCTGGGATGTCTCCACTCCTTCTGCCACAACCACCAGCTCAAGATGGTGGGCTAGAGCAATGATGCCTTGTACAACGGCGGCGTCTTTACTGTTGCTGGCAATACTGTTGATGAAGCTGCGATCGATTTTTACTTTATCAATAGGCAAGTGGCGCAAATAGCTTAAACTCGAAAAGCCGGTACCAAAATCGTCTATCGCAATGCTCACTCCTAATGCGCGTAGTGCATGCAGGGACGCTATCGCCGCATCAGTATCGTTCATTAAAATACCTTCGGTTAACTCAAGTTCAAGCGAGTGGGCACTTAGCCCAGTCGCTGCTAGCGTATCGCTGAGCGTGTTGAGAAAACTCGGCCGGTGAAACTGCACTGGAGAAAGGTTAACGGCCATGCGGCAGCGTGGTGAAAGCTGCGGCTCAAGCGCAAGGAAATCTCGCGCGGCGCGCTCTATAATCCACTGGCCTAGCGCAATAATTTGCCCCGTCTCTTCGGCAATGGGAATAAACAAGTCCGGGGGGATGAGGCCTTTTTCGGGGTGGTTCCAGCGCAATAGGGCTTCAAAACCATGAACGCTGCCGGCGCGTGTTAACAGCGGTTGGTAATGCAACTCAAACTGTTCGTTGAGAATCGCTTCGGGTAAATCATTTCTTAGCGTCACTCGCTGGGTAAGCTTTTGGTTAATATCCTGAGTGAAGGTTTGAAAAGTGTTGCGACCCTGCTGCTTGGCTTTATACATCGCCATATCGGCCTGCTGAATAAGCTCTGCCGGGTAAAGCAGATGCTTATCATTAAGGGCAATACCAATACTTGCCGATACATAGAGTTCATGGCGGCCAATGTAATAAGGCTGGGCAAGTCCTTCAAGCAGGCGTTTAGCGATATCTTCTGCTTGTTGGGCGCTATCCAGATCTGGCAATAGCAATACGAATTCGTCCCCACCCAGGCGGCATAGCGTATCGGAAGGCCTGATGGCTTGTTCAAGCCGACGGGCAACATGGATAAGGATCTGGTCGCCAATGCTATGGCCTAGCGTATCGTTAATCGGTTTAAATTCATCGAGATCGATAAATAAGACAGCTAAATGTTGCTGATGGCGCTTGGCGAGTTCAACGTCGTGGCGTAAGTGATCTTCAAATAGCGCGCGGTTGCCAAGGCTAGTCAGCGCATCGTGGGTAGCATGGAAGGCCAGTGCGTTTTCATGGTCTCGGCGCTCTGATATATCGTTAATGCTAACCACAAAATGCGTTACGCCACGGCCGGGGGCGCGTACTGGGGAGATAAATAGGCTATTCCAGAACGCTTGGCCGTTTTTGCGATAGTTGCGAACAGTTAAACCAATTTCCTGCTCCTGATCAAGCGCGTGCTGGATCGCATCAGCGTCCTTCGGGTCAGTGTCTTGGCCTTGTAAAAAGCGGCAGTTTAGCCCCTTTATTTCGTCAAGTTGATAGCCGGTGATGGCGACGAAGGCTGGATTAACATACAAAATCGGGTAATCGTCCTTGAGTGCTTCACAAATCAAAATACCATTGCTACTGGCTTCCAAGCTGCGCTGGTAAATACGCAGCTGTGACTCCTTTTGACGTAATGCCGTCATCTCTTTGGTCACTCCGTAAACCCCTACCACCTCGTCCATGACGACGGTGGGCAGAAATGAGACATCCAGCTGTCGCGTATTGCCTTGTTGGCTGATTACGTCCAAGTCGAATCGCTGAGCAACGCCCTGTAACGCGCGCTGGAAAGCCGCATTAACGGCAGGGTGGCTTTCAGCTGGAATGAAATCTCGCCAGTGACGGCCGACAATGTGTTTTTCGCTGCTCTCAAACAAGGTGGCGACGGACCTGTTCACGCTTAATAGACGGCCGTTGAGGTCCAGGGAAAACACCGCATCGGGGTTTTGCGTAAACAGCGAGCGAAATCGCTGTTCGCTGTCTTGTAGCGTTTCTTTGGCTTTGGAAAGCTCGCGAGTGCGCTGGGCTCGCGCAGCTATCAAGGCAAGACTGAAAACCAGCTGATAGGTCAGCAGTAGCCCAACAATACCCACGGCTGCGGCAATATAGTCAGCGAGCGTTGCAGGTTGATCGTAGCGCTGAGTGAGGCTCAGGTTGAGTATTGTTCCACCGGGTAATACAAGGGTGTGATCTGCAAGGATTGCCGCCGGCGGAGTGGGCGCCGCCGCGGGCAGTAAGCCGTTACCCTGGTCAATTAGGTAGCCGTTATTATGCGTGATATGCAGTGTAAAGGTGCCGTTGGCTGCGCTGATTCCATGGTCAATGAGCCGGGCCATGTCGATGGCAGATACCACTCGGTAGCCCTGGCCGGGGGGCTGAATGGAAAGTAGCGCTCGAGTGGGCTGCTCATAGTCGGGAAACGCCCACTGTAAGGTGTTCCGCTGCTGATTAAGCCACGTCAACGTGGATAAGGTATCGAGCTGATTCTCCAACCAGAATAAGGCATCGTCATGGCGAGCGCTGCGCCAGCGATTATTTGTTGGTGGCGTTGAGTAGGCGATGGCTAATATGCTTGGGTAATCTGTCCAATAGCGCTCTATTTCTCGGCGACGGGACGCGGCGTCAGCGAAAACGTTGTGCCATCGTTTGGCTAAACGCTCAAGCACAATGGCTCGCGATGTCAAGGTTTGTTCAATGTTGATCGCAATGCCTTCCAGGCTCAGATGGGCACTTTGCCGCGTTTCTTGATGCTGGTTCCAACTCACTAAAAACCAACCACACATACTCAAGCTAACGCCAATAATACCCGCCAACACGGCGGCATTGCTTAAAGAGGCTTTGAGGTGTGGGATCTGGAGGCTCACCATTAGCATGGCAATCCCAAAGAGGAAGCAAAGCAGTCCTGGGATCAGCTCGCTAGCACGTGGTAACCATATAGGCACTGGCCAATGATAGTAGGCGGCTAAGGTAATGCCGCCAATTGCCCACAAAAACAGGCCACCTAGCTGCCAAAGGCGACGTTGCCATCTTCCCTGCGGCCCTATCCAGAGGCAAAACCCTGCCATTATTAGGGTTGGAACGGCTTGGTTGGGCAGCCGGGCGTGGTTGTTGAGTAAAGAAGTTGCCTGAGATGAGTCATCCAGGTGGTTGTGTATTAGCGTGTAGCCAGCAAGCACGACGAGGGCAAGCGCTGTCGCTTGGCGGCAGCGTGTAAAGTTGGCCATCACTGCACTCAGCCCTAGCCCGCACAAGAGGATGGCCAGAGCGCTATCCGGCAGCAAAGTGAGCGGTTGCGGCTGGTGTATGTCAGGAAAATAGCCTAGCAAGAAGCCACCGGCACCAATCACGACAGTGGTTACCAGCAGCATCAGCAAGCCTGCTTGAAGGGCAAGCTCGCGATTGTTGACGTTCATCGACAATTGTTCACAAAGCCGCCGACAGGGTCATTAAAGCTAAGCATATCATGTGCCTACAGTTTTATTTTTGGTGTCGAACGGGCCCGTCAATGCCTTAACGGCGATAAAACGCCATGCACAGAGTTTGGTCGTATTGTAAGCCGAGCACTTCGTATTTATATTGCCCTAGCATCGTCAATACACACTACCTTACTTATAAACGTATGCGTTATTTTTCGTTTGTATAGGTTTTGTACGGTGTTTTGCCTGTCTGCATGCCCAACTTAACATATTATTAGTACTTAGCTGCTCTGTAGGGCGTTAGTACTAAAGCCCTACGAGGTATTTGATGTCTTCAGCATTGATCTCAAACCATACGGTGAATACGGACCGAGTGATGTGGTTACCTATTGGCTTGATCACAGCGCTTTGTTTTGCGGTTGGGGTGTTTACGCAAACCCTTGCGATTGTTCTTAGTTATGCGGTGCTTACCTTGCCACTAACCGCCTGGGTGCAACGGCGTTGGAGAGGCTATGCGCGCAACGGGTTTCTAAAAGCGGCGGTGTTGATGGGCTGGTCGGCCGTGTTAATCGAACAATCAGGTGGTTTGATCGAAGCGCACTTCAGTATTTTTATTCTGTTATCGGTACTGATTTTATACAGTGATTGGCGCGTTATAGCCTTCGGTGGGCTTGTCGTTGCGCTTCATCACCTGCTGTTTACCTGGCTGCAACACCTTGGGTATGTGGATTTGTATAGCGGTATGGTGGGTAGCGATCATAATGCCCAGCATGGCTTAGCTGAGTTAATTACCTGCTTATTCATGCATGCAGGTGCTGTGGTTGTGCAAGTCGCCATTTTGGGTTATCTAGCCAAAGTGCTCGCCCGGATGGTTGCCGAGAGCCAGCACGTTAGCCACTTTGCCCACCAAGCCAGCGACGGCAAGCTAGATATGGTCTTTTCCGCACAGCAGCATGGCTTACCCGGCGTTGCTGCGATTATTGCCATGCGCGACCAAGTGGCTTCAAGCCTTAGGAAGACGCAGCAAGCCGCGCAAAGTTCCCATGGTCTGAGCGAACAGCTGTTCGCGGCCCAGGACCTGCTAAGCGAACAAATTGCCCGTAATGTGAGCCAGACCGAGCGCATTTCCACCAGCGCTACCCAGCTTTCAGCGACAACCCGCGAAACAGTGCATGAATCTCAGCAAGTACGCCGTTTGGCCGCAACTGCAGAAACCGCCGTGCGCGATAACGGTGAGCAAATGCAAGCCATTCGAAGCCTGATGCGCACGCTTGAGCAACAGGCCAAACAAATTAGTAGCATGCTGGCAGAGATTGATCACATTACCTTCCAGACCAATTTATTGGCCCTTAACGCTTCAGTAGAAGCGGCCCGAGCTGGTGAGCAGGGGCGTGGTTTTGCAGTGGTTGCCAGTGAAGTCAGAAAGCTGGCCGGTAATACGCAAGACACGGCAGGGCGTATTCGCGATAACGTTACTTTGATTGAGAAGCAGGTAAAGGATGGCGTAGCACAAACCGACTTTGCTCAGGAGACAACCCAGCGGCTGATCGACTCGTTTGAGGAGGTGGCTGGACGTCTTACTGGGATGGACAACGCGCTACAGCAGCAAAACCAAGGCATTGAAGAGCTCGAAAGCAGCGTTAATGAAATGCACGACGCGTTAGAGGTATCTAACCGTTCCGTGACTGAAGCGCATCAAATGGCTGAGAACTTGTCGCAAACGGCGGATGTATTACTTGAGGCCGTTAGTGGTTTCAAATTACCGGCAGAGTCAGAGGCTGATGCTTCGCAACCGCAGTCGCTTGCCTTGAGCCGAGTATAGTCGACCACGATCGCATCACCAAGGAGGTGGTATGGCTGCCCATCCAACAGAGCCCGCTTCAGCGGGCTCTGTTTATTCTGGTGAGAGGCTTTATTCAGGGCTTAAACCCAGCGCCCAAAGAATAAACGCATCTTGGCGCGCGGTATCACGCCAGGCTTTAAAGCGACCGGACGCGCCACCATGGCCACTGCTCATGTCGGTACGCATTAGCACCGGCGCTGCTGCTTGCTGCTGTTGCGCTACCTGGGCATAAAACTTGGCGGGTTCCCAGTAGCTTACCCGAGTATCAAACCAGCTGCCCTCAATCCACAAAGCAGGGTATGCCTGCGCTTTAATATTATCGATGGGCGAATAATTACGGATTCGCTCGGCGACCTCCGGGGCTTCAGGATTGCCCCATTCGCTATACTCTGCAGTGGTTAGCGGAAGCTCGGGGTTTTGCATGGTGCGCAACACGTCTAAGAAAGGCACGTCTAGCAGCGCGGCACAGAATTTTTCCGGTGCCCGGTTGATACAGGTGCCTATGAGTAGCCCACCGGCGCTGGCGCCATATGCCGCTATTCGCTGAGCATCGCTAATCCCCTGTTCAACTAGAGCTTCCCGCGCTGCCAAGAAATCGTTAAAGCTGTTTTCTTTGTGGGTCATCTTGCCGTTTAAGTACCAAGGTTCCCCACGCTCGCCGCCGCCTCTGACATGCGCAACGGCAAACGCCGCTCCTCGCTCTAAAAGCTCCAAACGGGCGATAGAAAACCACGGGTCAAGCGCCTCGCCGTAGGCACCATAGCCATACAGCAGGGTGGGCAATGGCTGATCCGCTAGATCGGCGCGCCTAACGACCGAAATGGGCACTTGCTCGCCATCGTGACTTGTCGCCCAGAGGCGGCTGCTGGTCAGTTGCTCTGGCTGAAGGCTACCGTAAACAGGCACACGTTTTAGCAGCGTCCGCTCGCCGCTGTTTAGGTCGAGAGCAAACCAGCTGGGAGGCTGGGTAAACGACTCTTCGCGCAGACGCAGTACCTGACTGTCGAAGTGGGGGGCATCTTCGAGCATTTGCGAGCATGGCTGTTCGGGCAGCGCAAGGTGTTCATCAAGTGTGCAGCTGTGACGAGTATCAAAGACTAAGCGACGCAAATATACCTGTGCTTGGGCATGATCGCGCTCGGCAAGCATCAGACCCCAAGTGAAGGCGTCAACGCCCTCAAGCGTTACGTCTTGGCGATGTGCGATTAATGCTTTCCAGCTAGGCTGGGCGTGGCCCAGTTGCGCTTCGGGCAGGTAGTCGAGTTGAAAGTGAGCCCCTGTTTGGTTGTGCAAGCGATAAAAGCTGCCGGGGCGGTGGTCAATGCTGTACTCAACCCCCGCTTGGCGGGGCTGGATACAGCGTGGCGTCGTGGCAGGCGAGTGTGCTGGTAGCAGGTGAATTTCGCTGGTGTCCTTTGAGCCGCTTTCAAGCAGTAACCAGTCCCGCGAACGCGTTTTACCGATACCGAGCCAAAACTCTGAGTCCTCTTCGCGTAACACCAGTACCGGCTCTGTTGTAGCGTCAGGTTCGACTAACGAGAGGGATAGCCGCCATATACTGTCGGGTCGCTGGGTGGCATCAAAGCGAGTGAATAGCAGGGTAGCCGTGTTAACGGTTTGGTCCTCTGCCCAGCATAGGCCCGCGCCTATGTCACTCAGCAGCTGTATCGGCGTCCCGCTAGGCAGCGCTTTTAGCCACAAGTTAAAGCGCTCATCACCCTGGGTATCCTCGGTCCAGGCCAGCCACTGCTCATCAGGTGAAAGCGCCATGTCGCCCATGTCATAAAAATCGTGCTCGGCGGCGCGGGCGCAAACATCAAAGAAGCATTCACTTTGCTCAGGATGGCTGTTGGGGTGGCGCCACCAACGCGGATAATCGTCCTCGGCACCGGTTTCGTTCCAGAACGTGAAGTGGTCAAGCGTTGTCTTAAGGCTGTTTACGGCTAATTCGCGCCGCGCAAGGTGGCTTTGGTATAACGCTTCCTCTAACGGGGCAAGCGGAGCAAACCATGCCGCCTGCTGCTGGTTGGCAGCTTCTAAAAAGGCACTTACCTCTGGGTCGTCGCGCTCTTCTAGCCAGTGCCATTGGGGGTCATTCGCGCGATAATAGCGCGAAGCGGGTAAGCCTGAGTGCATGCCTGGCTGTGCTTTCATAAATTCATAGGTACCATAACGGGAAATCAACGTCGGGTGAGTTTACCCACAGAAGGGGTATTATGCTGTCTACAGATTCAATGTCATTGCTCTGGTTGAGTTATTACGGGCTGTCGCTATTGGTGATTGTCGCGGTCTATTTTGCGCTCACTTTCCTGCCTCGCTTGCCACGCCTAGTGCTAACCTGGTCTATCGCTGGGGCGATATGGGCGCCCGCTTCTTTCCGACTGCCGCTAATAGAAGAAGGTGAATTTTATACTGGTTGGGCACCTTCGGCGATGGTGTCGGCGGTAGGCTTCTTAGAAAATAATGGCGCGGCGCTGCGTGGCGGGCTGATGTGGCTGGTATTGGGTGTGGCGTTAGGCGCGCTTATCGGCATTGCTCTTTGGTGGTGGCGTCGTCCTAGTGAGTATGAAGTTGTTGACGATGAGCCAGAAAACAACAGTAACGTTGACGCTCAACGCCGCCGTGAACCGGTGATTGGATGATGGCGCATTGGATCACCTGCTTGAGATCTACGAATGTGTGAACTGCTGGGTATGAGCGCTAATGTGCCCACCGATATCTGTTTTAGCTTTTCGGGCTTTTTGCACCGCGGTGGGGGCACCGGCCCTCATCGCGATGGTTGGGGCATTGCCTTCTACGAAGAGGGCGGTTACCGCGATTTTCGCGACCCCCATCCTTCTGTCGATTCCCCCATTGCGCGGCTGATTTGCGATTACCCGATTAAGTCCCACGTGGTGATCAGCCATATTCGTCAAGCCAATGTGGGTGGCGTGAAGCTTGCCAATACGCACCCCTTTACGCGTGAAATGTGGGGGCGTCCCTGGTGCTATGCGCACAATGGTCAGCTAAGCGGTTGGGAAAGCCTACCGCTAGGAACCTATACCCCGGTGGGCAATACCGATAGTGAGCACGCCTACTGCTGGCTGATGGGTGAGCTGCGGCGTGCCTTTCCGACGCCGCCGGCAGATCCCACAATGCTTTGGGAGCGCTTGCACCAGCTGTGTGAGCAACTAAGGGCGCTGGGCGTGTTTAATATGCTGCTCTCGGATGGTGGCTATTTGTATACGTTCTGCACCACCAAGCTTGCGCATATTACCCGCTGCGCGCCCTTTGGCGATGCGGAGCTCTCCGACGCTGAGATGACGGTGAATTTTGCCGAACACACCACGCCTGACGACATCGTTTCAGTAATCGCCACCGAGCCGCTCACTCACAATGAAGCATGGCAGCGAATGGCGCCGGGCGAGCTATTGGTCTGGCGCGATGGAGAAATTCAAGCGCGTTACTGTCCATAAAGAAACAACCTACTCAGGTTTGAGTGGCTATGGGCTAAAGTTGAAACGCAAGTTTCAATCGTGCGTTTTACAGCTTGCCAAGTGTCGTATATCGTTGGCCTGTTAATTTAGGGTTTGCGCAGCCAGTGTCAGACATAGCCTCGCGACAACAACAAGTCGGTGATCACGCCGACACCCATAGCGGAGATTGCCCATGAGCGAACACGCCAACGCCGCCGTATTACGTGGCCCAGCGCTTGAAGGGTTGGATCAATACGATTCAGTCACGGATGTTTTTCATACCGCAGTAGAGCGGTTCAAAGATAAGCCTGCCTTTTCCTGTATGGGGAAAACGCTTAGTTTTGCCGAGCTTGACCGCCTGTCGGCGGATTTTGCTGCGTGGCTACAGCACGCAACGGACCTAGCACCCGGTGACCGTATTGCCATTCAACTGCCTAACGTACTGCAGTTCCTCGTCGCGGTATTTGGTGCGCTACGGGCAGGCCTGGTGGTGGTCAATACCAACCCGCTTTATACCGAGCGGGAAATGGCCAATCAGTTCAAAGACTCCAATGCCAAAGCCATTGTAATTTTGGCTAATATGGCGAGCAAGCTGGAGAAAGTGCTCGATAAAACAGATATCAAGCACGTTTTAGTCACCCAGTTGGCCGACTTGCACGATGTGCCCAAGCGCTGGTTAATCAATGCAGTGGTGAAGCACGTTAAGAAAATGGTGCCAGCCTATTCGCTGCCCAGTGCGGTTGGTTTTCGGGATGCGCTGAAAAAAGGCGCTTCGCTAAATCATACCGATGTGAAGCGACGTCCCGACGATTTAGCAGCGCTGCAGTACACCGGTGGCACCACTGGCAGGCCTAAGGGCGCAATGCTCACCCACCGGAATCTAGTGGCGAACATGCTGCAGGCCCGCGAGGCCATTGGCTCTCACCTGACCGATGGCGAAGAGCTGGTTATCGCTCCGTTACCGGTTTATCACATCTATACCTTTACCGTGAATTGCCTGTTCTTGATGGAGACCGGTAACCACTCCTTATTGATCACCAACCCACGCGACCTGGACGCTTTTGTGAAGGAGCTCAAGGGGCTGCCTTTCACTGCGTTTATCGGGCTCAATACGTTATTTAACGCGCTGTGTAATCGCGACGATTTTAAACAGCTGGATTTTTCCAAGCTAAAACTGACCATTTCAGGCGGTATGGCGCTTACCAAGGCGTCAGCGCAGCGTTGGGAAGAAACCACTGGCTGCCCCATTGCTGAAGGTTATGGCCTGACCGAGACATCGCCTATCGTAAGCTTCAACCCCAATGATGCGATTCAGTTGGGCACCATTGGTAAGCCCGTGGCAGGCACGGCGGTAAAAGTTGTCGACACGGATGGCAATGACGTGGCGCTGGGCGAGCCCGGCGAGCTATGCGTGCAAGGGCCGCAGGTGATGAAAGGTTATTGGCAGCGCGAAGACGAAACCCGCCACTCTATCGATGCGGATGGTTGGTTTTACACCGGCGATATTGCTGTCCTCCAAGAGGATGGCTACATCCGCATTGTCGACCGCAAAAAAGACATGATTCTGGTCTCGGGCTTCAATGTTTATCCTAATGAAGTTGAGGATGTGGTGGCTGCCCACCCGGATGTGCTTGAGTCGGCTGCTGTGGGTGTGCCCGATGAAAATGCCGGCGAGGCTATCAAACTGTTTGTGGTGAGCAAAAACGCCCAGCTAGATGAAAAGACCCTGCGCGACTGGTGCAAAAAAGAGCTCACTGGCTACAAGGTCCCCAAGAGCATTGAGTTTCGCGATGAGCTACCCAAAACTAATGTGGGTAAGGTGTTGCGCCGCCAGCTGCGTGATGAGGAACCCTCGGAAACGTAACCAGATAACTATTAATAAACACTCGATCAGTGGTTAGGTGTCGAGGAGTTGAAAGCGTTACAATAGTCTGCCCGCTTACATGAGCGGGCCGATTTTTTGAACCACTCAAGCCCCTAAGCGAATGGAAGCCGACTCTATCGTGACCACCGACACATCCCCAGCACCCACCGATAGCCAACGTCTCGCGTCGCTCAAGCAGGCCGCGGGCGATGTGATGCTGCGCGATGCTGAGCGGCTGGAACGTCGCCTGGCCGGTTTGAGTCGCCGCCTGCGCGATAATAAACCGATTAGCCGTGGTTTGGACGAAGTGCAGCGCGAGGTTAACCGCGCCCAGCAGCAGCTCAGCCAGCGCGAAAGCCAAAAGGTCGCCCTTAACTACCCGCCGGAACTACCCGTGGTCGAGCGGCGGGACGATATCCTCAACGCCATACGCGACCACCAAGTGGTGGTCATTGCCGGGGAGACCGGCTCAGGTAAAACCACCCAGCTACCTAAAATGTGCTTGGAACTGGGGCGCGGCCGTCGTGGTTTGATCGGCCATACCCAGCCGCGTCGATTGGCGGCGCGCAGCGTCGCCGGGCGCTTGGCCGAAGAACTCGAAGTGTCCCTGGGCGAGCAGGTGGGCTACCAGGTGCGTTTCAGCGATCAGAGTACCCCCAGCACGTTAGTCAAACTAATGACCGACGGCATTTTGCTGGCCGAAACGCAGAATGATCCGCTGCTGCTGCGTTACGACACCATCATTATTGATGAAGCCCACGAGCGCAGCCTGAATATCGACTTTCTGCTCGGCTACCTTAAACGCCTGTTGCCGAAACGGCCCGATCTGAAAGTCATCATTACCTCAGCGACCATTGACGTAGAACGCTTCGCCAAGCACTTCGGTACGGCCAAAGCGCCCGCACCGGTAGTGGAGGTCACCGGTCGTACCTACCCCGTAGAAGTGCACTACCGGCCGCTGGTACGCGATGAAGACGACGAAGAAGATCGCACGCTACAAGAGGGTATTCTGCACGCGGTGGAAGAGATTGAGGCCATTGAGCGCGAAAAAGGCTGGCTGCACGGCCCCCGCGATGTGCTGGTGTTTTTACCTGGCGAGCGCGAGATTCGCGAAACCGCCGATACCCTGCGCCGTGCCGAGCTGAAGGGCACCGAAATCCTGCCGCTCTACGCCAGACTCTCCAACGAAGAGCAAAATCGCGTGTTTGCGCCGCACCGTGGTCGGCGCATTGTACTGGCCACTAACGTTGCCGAAACCTCACTGACGGTGCCCGGTATTCGCTACGTGATTGACCCAGGGCTGGTGCGTATCAGTCGCTATAGCTACCGCTCCAAAATTCAGCGCCTACCGGTAGAGGCGGTTAGCCAAGCCAGCGCCAATCAGCGCAAAGGACGTTGCGGGCGGATCGCCGAGGGCGTTTGTATACGTCTTTACAGCGAAGAAGATTTTTTAGCGCGCCCTGGGTTTACCGACCCGGAAATTCAGCGCACCAACCTAGCGTCGGTGATTTTGTCGATGTTGGGGCTCAAGCTAGGCGACATAGAGGCGTTTCCGTTTGTTGACCCACCGGATAGCCGCTTTGTGAAAGACGGTTTTCGGCTACTGTTTGAGCTGGGCGCGGTGGATGAGCAGCAGCGCCTCTCCCCGCTGGGCCGTAAGCTGGCGCGGCTGCCGATTGACCCACGCTTAGCGCGCATGGTGCTGGCGGGCGCTGAACACGGCAGCCTGCGCGACGTGCTGATTGTAGTCTCCGCGCTGGCCATTCAAGATCCCCGCGACCGGCCTGCCGATAAACGCCAAGCCGCCGATCAGGCCCACCAGCGCTGGCACGACCCGGATTCTGATTTTGTCGCCTTGCTGAATCTTTGGTACGGCATTGAGAATGCCCGCGAGGCGCTGTCGGGGAATCAACTGCGCCGCTGGTGCCGTGAGCACTACATTAACTACCTGCGCATGCGCGAGTGGCACGACACCTTCCGCCAACTGCGCCAGCTACTTCGCGATATGGACATTGAGGTGCCTGCGCCGCCGCCCCGCAATGAAGATGAGAATGAAGAACAGGCGCGCCAAACGCGGCGCAAAACGTCGGGAAAAGTGCACCAGGCGCTGCTTTCAGGGCTGCTCTCTAACTTGGGTACGCTGCTGGAAAACCGCGAGTATCTTGGCGCGCGCAATCGCAAGTTTATGATTCATCCCGGCTCAGGGTTGGCCAAGAAATCGCCCAAGTGGATTATGGCGTTTGAGCTGATAGAAACCTCCAAGCTGTTTGCCCGCACCGTGGCCAAAATCGACCCGCAGTGGATTGAACCCCAAGCGCAGCACTTGGTTAAGCGCAGCTACAGCGAACCGCACTGGGAAATGAAGCGCGCCCAGGTGGTTGCCTTTGAGCAAGTCACGCTGTTTGGCCTACCGATTGTGGCCCGGCGTAAAGTACATTACGGGCCCATCGCGCCTCAGGAATCCCGGGAACTGTTTATTCGCCGTGCGCTGGTGGAAGGGGAGTTCCAAACCAAAGGTGCCTTCTTTGCTCATAACCGCGCTTTGATCGACGAAGTCGAAGCACTGGAAGATCGCGCTCGGCGGCGCGATATTCTGGTCGATGAAGATACGCTCTATGATTTTTACGACCGGCGGATTCCGGCCGATATTGTTAACGGAAAAGGCTTTGAACACTGGCGTAAGCAGGCTGAGCAGCAAGACCCGCAGTTACTGTATTTCGATATTGACTCGCTAAAGGCGCGCGATGCAGATGACGTGACCCAGGCGCAGTATCCTGATCATTTAGTTCTGGCGGGCGTCGCGTATCCGGTAAGCTACCACTTTGACCCCGAAGCGGAGGACGACGGCGTTACGCTGACCGTTCCCGCCGCCATGCTGCCACAAGTGCCGGCTCATGCGCTGGAGTGGCTGGTACCTGGGCTGCTTCGGGAAAAGTGTATTGCACTGCTAAAATCGCTGCCGAAAAGCATCCGCCGCCAAGTAGTGCCCATTCCCGATTGGGTGGATGCCGCGCTGGAAACCCTGGTGCCTGATCAGCGCCCGTTAACCGAGGCGTTGGGGGAGTTTATTCGCCGCCGGACATCGACGCGGGTGCATCCCGACGATTGGCGTTTAGATCTGCTCGAACCGCATCTAATCATGAATATCCGTGTGGTTGATCACGCGGGCGAAGTCCTTGGGCAGGGGCGCGATCTGCGTGCGCTAGAACAGCGCTTTGAGGCAGCCGCCAGCGCAGGCGCCCAGGCGTTGGCCGAACAGGTTAGCCAGGAACCCGCTGTTGCCGGGCTACCCAAGACGCCGCTGCCTGCTTCGCGAGTCACCACACAAGCAGGCATTCGCGTAGAGGCGTATCCTGCCCTGGTCGCTGAAGCCAGCGAGTTCAAGGTGGCGCTGTTCGACCACCCGGCGAAAGCCGACGCCGCCCACCAGGAGGGTATCGCCCGGTTGGCGATCGCTAAACTTCCTGAACAGGTTAAAGCGATTAAGCAATTGCCGGGTATTGAGAAGTGCGCGCTGCTGTTTGCCAAAGTGGGCAGCAAAAAAGCGTTGATCGACGATTTGCTGCTAGCGGTGTTTACCCAAGTGGTGGCACAGCACCCGCTGCCGCGTTCGGAGGCAGCGTTTAATCAGCGGCTAAACGAGACTCAGGATCAGCTCGTCGACGCGGCAAAATCCCTGCTGGTGAGCGTGGAAGCCGCGCTACAAGGCCACTTGGCGGTGACTAAAGTGTTAAAGGGTAAGCTCAATTTTGCCTTAGCACTGGTGTACAGCGATGTTAGCGCCCAGATGCAGCGTTTGGTTTACCCCGGTTTTATCCACGACGCGGGCCCATGGTTGCAGGAATACCCTCGCTATACCGAGGCGGCGCTGATTCGGCTTGAAAAAGCCGCCCGTGAGCGTGGCCGCGATCAAATGATGATGCAAGATGTCCAGGCATTAGAGGCACGCTTTGATGCTAGCCGCGAAAGCGAGCGGCGCGGGCGGGTGGAAGCCCCAGCATTAGTCGCGTTTGGCTGGTGGCTGCAAGAGTTAAGGGTATCGCTATTTGCTCAGCAGCTGGGCACGAGTATGCCCGTCTCAATTAAACGACTCGAAAAACGTTGGCAGGAGATCATTAGCGTTTAGGTTCTCGCTAAAAACAGCGGTTAGCCAAATAGCCGCTGGAAAAACCGCCACTTTACGCACACAGTAACGTTATGGGTTCGCCGTAAGCCCCGCGCGAGGGTTGGTGCGCAACGTCGGCAAGCCGCTTAAAGGAGATTGGCATGACACATGTGGTGATTACCGGTACAGGGCTCTACACGCCGGAACACGCCATTGAAAATGCGGCCCTGGTGGCGGCATTTAACACTTGGGTAGACGCTGAGAATGCGCTGCACGCCGAAGCTATTGAGCGCGGTGAGCGCGAGCCGCTGGCTTATTCAAGCAGTGAATTTATCGAAAAAGCCTCGGGTATTAAAAGCCGCTACGTGCTAGATGCGTCGGGCATCCTTGACCCACAGCGCATGCGGCCTAAACTGCCACAACGGAATAACGATGAACCCTCCATCCAGTGCGAGATGTCGACGGCGGCGGCTCGCCAAGCGCTTGCCGCTGCTCAGGTGGATGCTGCGGATAT
The DNA here is from genome assembly GCF_033052795.2 of Halovibrio sp. HP20-59. Classification (NCBI taxonomy): domain Bacteria; kingdom Pseudomonadati; phylum Pseudomonadota; class Gammaproteobacteria; order Oceanospirillales; family Halomonadaceae; genus Halovibrio; species Halovibrio sp. HP20-59. Next base: position 22,323 of record NZ_JAWJUW020000011.1, on the reverse strand, counting down.
TGAGTTGGTCATTGTTGCCTGCTCGAATTTAGAGCGTGCCTACCCCGCGGTTGCGGTAGAAGTGCAGCACGCTTTGGGCACCAGCGGCTATGGGTTTGATATGAATGTGGCCTGTAGCTCAGCCACGTTTGCGTTAGAAATGGCGGCCAACGCAATAGCCTCGGGCAGCGTTAAGCGCGCATTAGTGGTTAATCCGGAGATTTGCTCGGCGCATCTCAATTTTAGAGACCGTGACAGCCACTTCATTTTCGGCGATGCTTGTACTGCTGTGGTATTGGAAAATAGCACTGTAGCGGTTGCCGATGAGCGGTTTGAAATTCTTGGCACGCGCTTGGTCACTCAGTTTTCTAATACGATTCGTAACAACGCTGGTTTTCTAAACCGTGTAACCGATAGCGATCCGCTGGCCTTAGATAAGCTGTTTGTACAAGAAGGGCGGCGTGTTTTTAAAGAAGTATGCCCCATGGTAGCTAAGTTGATCACCGACCATTTAGCATCTTTGGCGTTGAGCAGCAGCGATCTAAAACGCATGTGGCTACACCAAGCCAATCGCCATATGAACGACTTGATTGCTCGTAAAGTGCTTGGATATGACCCCAGCGAGACCCAGGCGCCGATTATTTTGGACCGTTACGCTAACACCAGCTCTGCAGGTTCCATCATTGCGTTCCACCTTCATCGCGAAGCTTTCGCCGAGGGGGATATTGGTGTGATTTGCTCTTTTGGGGCAGGTTACAGTGCTGGCAGTGTCGTGGTGTGTCGTCAGTAACGCGGAACGGAACCGAAAAAAAGGAAATGTCATGCAGCAGTGGTTAAGTAAAAAAAAGTCAGCGCTTAGGTTGCGCTCCGGTGGTTTGCCTCTTCTGCTGGTGGCGTTATTAGCCTCCGCTGGTTGTGCCAGCACGCAAGTTGCGCAAGACGCGCACCCGGAAGACCCCTGGGAAGGGTTTAACCGCAAAGTGTTTGCGTTTAATGACGTATTGGATCGCTACGCGCTTAAGCCAGTAGCAAAGGGATACCGCACGATTACGCCTGACCCCGTGCAAACCGGTGTCGGCAATTTTTTCTCCAATTTAGGCGAGTTGCGTACAGCGATTAATAGCGTACTACAGGGCAAACCGTCGAATGCAGGTCTGGCGACTTCACGGTTTTTGATCAATTCCACGGTAGGTATCGGCGGGCTGTTGGATTATGCCACGTTAATGGAAGTGACCGCGGACGAGGAAGATTTTGGTCAAACGTTAGCGGTGTGGGGTTGGGATGACTCGCGCTACCTTGTGCTACCTTTCTTCGGCCCCAGTACACTGCGGGATACCACCGGCTTACCTGCTGATATGGCCGCCTATCCGGTTACTTACGTAGAGGACGATAGCGTTCGGATTAGCCTGACCGCCCTCAATGTGATTGATATTCGTGCGGGCCTACTCGATCGAGAAAAGTTGATTAGCGGGGATCGTTACCGTTTTATTCGTGACGCTTATTTACAAAATCGTCAGTTTAAAGTGAGCGATGGCGAATTGGGCGCTGACCCGTTTGCTGCGGATGACTTTGATTTTGATGACAGTGATTTTGACGACAGCGACGTTGATGACAGTAATGATAGCGACTCGGGTGACGGCGATTCCGCTGGTTGAGGCTGATGATGGATCATTCTAAGCAGTTAATCGCAGTGATCGATGAGCCGGGGCGGGAGCGCGATGCGCTGGCAGAAGCAATTACCTGCGATGGCATGTGGGTATTCGCGAGTGAGGACATCGAGAATCTGCCCGCCGATACGGCGCTGATTGTTGCCCATGCCCGAGCAGTCCCCAGGCAGCGGTGGTCGCAACTGACGCGCCGCTTGCCGACCCTGGTGGTTAGCGACTCGCGTCAAGACGCCGACCTGATCAAGGCGGTCGATGTCGGGTTGGTGGACTATATTGTTCATCCTCTGCGTCACGCCGAGCTGCTGCGACGAATGATACGCAAAGCTATCGAGCTTAATGATCTGGCGCTGGAACGCGAGCGTGATCACGAGCGGCTGGCAGAGCTAAATGAAAGCTTGGAGACGCACCTAGCGCTATTGCGAATGGATCAGCAGAGTGGTGGCCACATTCAGCGGCGCTTGTTGCCGCTGCGTCCCAAGGTGATTAACGGGGTGTCTTACGACTATGTGTTTGCCCCGTCGTTGTATTTGTCCGGCGATTTTCTCGACTATCAGCGTTATAACGCGCGTTACAGCGCCTTTTATTTCGCTGATGTATCCGGGCATGGCGCCTCGTCAGCGTTTGTTACTGTACTGCTCAAGTATTTGTGCAACCGCTGGTTGGGCGAGTGGGATGGTCAGCAGCCGGAACTGCTGCCTGCTGACTGGTTGTGGGCAATGAACCGTGAATTGCAGGGCACCGATATCGGCAAACATGCCACTTTATTTGTCGGTGTGATTGACCATGAAGCGCATACTCTTCACTATTCGCTCGGCGCGCAGCTTCCGATGCCCCTATTAGCGGCAGAAGGAAAGCTAAGCCGCTTAGAAGGCGAGGGAATGCCGGTAGGCCTTTTCCCCGATGTAGAGTATCCTTCACTTAGCTGTGCGTTGCCGACTGAATTTCGATTATGGCTCTGTTCGGATGGTGTATTGGAATGCTTGCCGGGTAAAACGCTCGACACGCGGCTCAAGGAACTTGAGCAATTAGTAAGCGAAAGTGTCACGCTTGAGCAGTTGCGCGATCGGCTAGCTGAAACAAATACACTCCTCTCCGAAGGAGACGCTGAGTTTGATGCCAACCAAGAGCGCGATGCTTTACCCGATGATCTAACAATCATGATGGTGAGCGGATTTGGTCATGCTGATTGAAGAAGGCCGCATTAAAGCGGCGTTCGATTCTGGTGTTTTTGTATTAAAATTATGTGGTGATGTGCGCTTGACGCTGTGCGCCACGCTTGATAACCAAGCCCAACGTCTCGCCGAGACGCCGGGGCTACGTGCTGTATTGATTGACTTGCGCAAGGCGACCAACGTGGACTCCACGGCGCTTGGTTTTCTTGCCAAGGTCGCTATGGCCGTGAAAGATCGCCTGGAGCAGCCACCGACCATTATTGTCGATAATCCCGATGTTCGAAAAATGCTCGATGTGATGGGGTTTGCGCGCTTTTTTACCCTCATGGAAGCGCCGTTGCAGCAAACGGGCACACTCAACGACGCACTCGAAGAGCTGCCGGAAGAACCCGCCGATGAACAAGGGCTGCGCGAGCGAATCCTTGAAGCACACCGCATTTTAATGCACATGAACGAACATAACCGTGAGCAGTTTCAGCCACTGGTTGAAATGCTTGAGTCGCAAGACGCCCCCCCGCAGCACTAAAAACCCCCTTATCTTGATAAGCCCCTGGCCTTCACCAAGGGCTATTTCAGCTGCGTGTGTCTTACGCTATTTCTGTCTGTGGTCGCTCTATATCGAAAGCGTCCTGCCCCGACAAACACCATAAAATCGGCTATGATTAGCGGCCTATCTATTCCAGCGTGCACGTTTAGTGCCTCCCAAGGAGTCCAATGGACCTTAATCCACGCCGGGTCGCATTGTTGGTCGCCGCCAACACGGCGCTCGCTCCCTTTGCAATCGACGCCTATTTGCCTGCCATGGGTATTCTTGCCGAGAGCATCGGTGCCAGTATTCATCGTACTGAGCTATCCATCAGTGTCTTTTTGTTTGGTTTTGCGCTGGGCCAGCTTTGCTTCGGGCCATTATCAGACCGTATGGGCAGAAAGCCGGTGCTGTTGGGTGGCCTAGTGGTTTTTATGCTCGCAAGCCTTGCCATCACCACGGTAGATAGTTTACCCACGCTACTCGCGTGGCGGTTCTTGCAGGCGCTCGGGGGTGGTGCTTGTGTGGTGAACTCGGCGGCGATCGTGCGTGACTGCTTTAGCGGCCGGGAAGCCGCCAAAGTCATGTCCACCATGGCGATGATTATGATGCTTGCGCCGCTGGTGGCGCCCGCCGTGGGGAGTTTGCTGCTACACATTGCCGGCTGGTGGCTGATTTTTGTGTTCTTGGCCGTCTACGCGGGCTTTTTACTCTGGCTGTTGGGAACGCGCCTGCCCGAAACCCGTGATATGTCGCTACCGGCAGCGTCACCGCGTCAGGTGATACGCAACTATGCCAGCGTGCTTAAACACCGTGAAGGTATGGGCTATATCTGTGCGGTGGCATCGTCGTTTGCGGGTCTCTTTGCATTTGTGACCGCGTCACCGTTCCTGTATCTAGACTATTTTGGCTTGTCACCAAGCACTTACCCGCTTGTATTTGGTGTCAATGTGCTGGTTATAGCGCTCTCCAATCGCGTCAATATTCACTTGCTCCGCAAGCGCACTCCACAGCAAAACTTACGGCTAGGCCTTTTTATACAGCTGGTCGCAGCGCTAAGCCTGGTATTGGTGACCGCGCTGAATATGGCGTCGCTATTTATCGTGGTGCCGTTGATCATGCTGTTTACTGGCATGATTGGTTTGATTACGCCTAACGCCATATCATCGCTGCTTGATCACTTTGGCCACATCAGCGCTACCGCAACAGCGCTGTTAGGTGGCATCCAGTTTAGCTGTGGAGCGCTTGCCGGTGTGATGGTGGGGCTATTTGAGGTTGAGCACCTATGGCCCATGGTACTCACCATGCTAGGTGCGGCGCTGGTGGGCAACATTGGAGTCCGCATGCTGACCCAAGCGCCAGTTAAGAATGGATAGCGTTTTAACCTGGATCGACCTGCCATTGAGCACTTGGCTAGGTTGTTCAGCCGTACTGATGCTGGGCGCTTTTGTGCAACGAGCGACCGGTTTCGGGCTGGCCGTGGTGGGCGCGCCACTGCTATTGATGCTTGAGCCACGATTAGTGCCGGTCGTGCTGGTGCTATTTGGCTTTACTGTTTCGCTGATGATGATGCGTCACTACTGGCATGAAGTACGCTTGGATGCCATTGGCATGGCGCTAGTCGGTCGCCTGCCCGGCAATGCACTGGGCATCTGGCTGCTACTTGCCGCGCCGATGGTGATATTGGAAAAACTGATTGCCTTTATCGTACTGTTTGCGGTGCTCGTTACTCTGTGTCGTTTTCAGCTGCCGGTGAATCGGATCACGGTGTTTGGCGCAGGGATGCTCTCGGGAATCTTCGGTACCGTGGTGGCCATCGGCGGCCCGCCCATTGTTTTATTGATGCACGGCTTGCCGGTTGATCGAGTTCGCGGCAACTTAGCCGCCTTTTTCATTTTGACCTCAATATTAACCTTAATCACTCTGGCCATCGCAGGCCAGATTCAGCTATGGCATTTTCAGGTCGCGCTTACCCTGCTGCCTTCGGTATTGATCGGTAACGCTTTGGCCGATGTTATTGCTCATCGCTTGGATAGACGCCTGCTACAAGGTGCCTCGTTGGCGCTATGTACGCTAGCCGCGCTGAGTTTGTTGTGGTGAAAAGTGTGCTGAGAGAGTGCGTTGAAAATTGCGGTGTTAAAGAGACTCTAACCAGTTTGACAGTGGGGGCGGAGAAAAAATATGACCGCGTTGTTCACTGTCATTAAGTTGTCATGGAACCCGTGCAATGTGTGTCTTGCGAAGGCTAGATACCTACACGAACAGGAGTATTTCGCATGAACCGTATTCTCAGAACTACCGTTATCGCTGCTGCTGTCATGAGCGTTGCCGGTGTTGCACAAGCCCGTGATCAAATCCGTATCGTTGGTTCCAGTACTGTTTATCCGTTTGCCAGCTACGTTACCGAAGAGTTTGGCGCAACGACTAATTACCCAACGCCTGTCATCGAGTCAACGGGTTCGGGCGGCGGGCTGCGTCTGTTCTGTAACGGTGTCGGCGAAGGGACGCCGGATATCACCAATGCTTCGCGCCGTATGAAGGTGTCTGAGTTTGAGCGTTGTGAAGAAAACGGTGTGACCGACATCACCGAGGCTAAAATCGGTTCTGACGGCATCGTTCTTGGTCAGTCCAACAGCAACGATGTTTTTGATCTGACACTTGAACAGATTTTTATGGCAGTAGCTGCCATGGTGCCGGTGGATGGCGAGTTAGTTGAAAACCCTTACACCAATTGGAGCGAGATCGACTCTTCGCTGCCAGACCGTGAAATCTCTATTTATGGGCCGCCGACTACCTCCGGTACTCGTGACGCTTTTGAAGAGCTGGTAATGGAAACGGCTTCTGAAGAGTTGGGTGCTTACGGTGATGAAGCCTATACCGAGATCCGCTCTGACGGTGTGTATATCGATGCCGGTGAAAATGACAACCTAATCGTTCAGCGTCTGTCTGAAGACACTAAAGCCTTTGGTATCTTCGGCTACTCCTTCCTTGAAGAAAATACCGATACCCTAAACGCTGCTACCATTGGCGGCGTTGAGCCTAAGCCAGAAGCTATTAGCGCGGGTGATTACCCGGTAGCGCGCTCACTGTGGTTCTACGTGAAGAACCAACACGCTGACGAAGTGCCGCCGATGTATGACTACGCTGAAATGTTCATGAGCGAAATGATGATTGGCGATGACGGTTACCTGCGCGATATCGGCTTGATCGTTCTGCCGGAAGAAGAGCGCGAAGAGTGGCGTCAGGCTGTGGCTGATCGCACGCAGATGACGGTTGAAGTTCTGCAGTAAGCAGGCGTATATAGAAACGAAAAAGGCCAGCAGCGTAAGCTGTTGGCCCTTTATTGTTGATAACAGTTTGTTAACCGGTGACGATGTGAGAGAGATGCGATGCAGACCAATCAGCTTCTTCTGATTTTTTGCGGTGCGTTAGTGCTGCTGGGGCTGCTGGCTTTTTTTGCTGGCCGTTTAAAAGCGACTCGTTTACGCAGCGCGGGCACGGCAATGTTTGCCCAGCCCGATCAATACGCTTGGTTTACCGTGCTCTCTACCGCTGGGCCAGCCGTGCTGGTAAGTTCACTGGGAGCATTTGCACTGCTGCTAATGGGGGCTGATATCCCCACCATGTACTTGCTAGCGGCCAGCTTGGTCGTGGCGGCAGTCGGACTGACGGTGAGCCTTAATCAGGTAAAACCCGATTTTCATGCTCGTCAAGCTATCGAGCGGGTGATCCGCATGATCCTGGCTGGGGCGGCGTTGATTTCTATCTTCACGACCTTTGGCATTTTATTTTCGATTATTTCCGAGGCGCTGCGTTTTTTCCAAATGCACAGCTTCTGGGAATTTATTACCGGCACGACGTGGAATCCGGGGGCTAGCTTTTTAGCCTCGGCTGGCCGTGGTGATGGTAGTGGCGCTGAGTTTGGTTCGGTGCCGCTGTTCGCCGGTACCTTTATGATTACCGCTATCGCCATGCTGGTGGCAGTGCCTGTCGGCTTGTTGTCGGCAATATATATGTCTGAGTATGCGCCACGCAATGTACGTACCGTCGCAAAGCCGGTACTTGAAGTGTTGGCGGGTATTCCTACCGTCGTGTATGGCTTTTTTGCTGCGATTACCGTGGCGCCGATTATTGTGAATGTTGCCGGTTTTTTTGGCCTGGATGCTTCTTATAACAACGCGGTCGCCCCAGGGGTGGTGATGGGGATTATGATTATTCCGTTTATCTCATCGCTATCTGACGATGTTATCAACTCTGTACCCGACAGCATGCGCCAGGGCTCGCTAGCACTAGGAATGACCAAAGGTGAAACCATTCGTGATGTGGTTATTCCTGCTGCACTTCCAGGGATCATTTCTGCTTCTTTGTTAGGCATGTCGCGTGCGTTGGGTGAAACCATGATTGTGGTAATGGCCGCAGGTATGCGTCCTAACCTTACCGCTAATCCGTTGGAAGATATGACGACCGTCACCGTACGTATCGTGGCTGCACTTACCGGTGATCAAGAGTTTGCAAGCGCGGAAACGTTATCAGCGTTTGCGCTCGGACTCGTGCTGTTCGCTGTCACGCTTATGCTTAATTTGGTGTCCGTGCTGATGATCCGCCGTTTTCGCGAAAAATACCGCGTGAATAACCTGTAACGCCGAGGAACTGTTTCGATGAGACATACTTTTGACGAAATCAGCCAGCAGCTCAAGCGGCGTCACCGTAAATCTGCCCGGCTTAAATGGATAACCATGGGATCGTTAGGTCTCGCTGGGCTTTTCCTAGTGTTGTTTTTCGCGGACATGCTCAATAAAGGCTTGCCTGCGTTTCAGCAAGCCTATGTTTTGACCGAGCTTAACTACTCCGAAGAAGCTGCCACTGATGCCCGTAAGGCACTTGCCGAGGAGCTAGTGCCGCTGGTAAGCCGCACAGAGATACGTAGTATTCCTCTTGAGCTTCGCAACAACCCAGACAAAATCGGCACTTCTAGGGAAAGATGGTTGCTGGCTAATAGTGAGGTTGATCAATATCTTAAAGGGCATCGGAACCGTCTGGACGAAGAGGAGCAAGCCGCTATTGATGCTCGCGTAGAGTCGGGTCAGGTGGAGCTTCGTTTTAACACCACCTTTTTTGTCTCGGGTGATTCAAAAATAGCTGAGAGTGCGGGTCTTCTATCGGCTGTGATCGGTACCATTATGACCATGATCGTTACGCTGGCGATCTCGTTCCCGGTCGGGGTAATGACAGCGTTATATTTAGAAGAGTTTGCCCCAGATAATCGCTTCACTCAGGCGATTGAAATCAATATAAATAACTTAGCGGCTATTCCTTCTATCTTATTTGGTTTATTGGGCCTCGCAATTTTTATTAACTTTTTTGGAGTGCCGCGTTCGTCACCCTTAGCGGGCGGTATGACGCTGGCTTTAATGACTCTGCCGGTCATCATTATCTCAACGCGCACCGCCTTACGCAGCGTCCCGGACTCTATTCGTCATGCCGCTTTTGGGGTGGGTTGTTCACGTTGGCAAGTAGTGCGCGATCACGTTTTGCCGTTAGCCATGCCGGGTATTATGACCGGCTCGATTATCGGTCTTGCTCAAGCCATGGGTGAAACGGCGCCGTTAATTATCGTTGGCATGGTGGCATTTATTCCCGATGTCGGTGCTTCATTTACCGAGGCAGCAACGGTCCTGCCAGCGCAAATATTTACCTGGGCGGGTGAGCCTGAGCAGGCGTTTGTAGAGAAAACCGCCGGCGGTATTTTGGTACTACTGACCATACTCATCTCACTCAACGCTTTTGCGGTTGTGATGCGTAAGAAATTTGAGCGCCGCTGGTAGGCCAGTGCGTTATAGAGGACATTGTCATGAATAGCCAAGCACCTGTAATGAATGACCAGCAAGAGCCTGCGGTTGGGCAGCCTTACACGCGAAATGAATCAGCGTGCCACGACCTGAGTATTCGGGTTCGTGATTTGAATTTGTGGTATGGCAAGAATCAAGCCTTGAACAATCTTAATATCGACCTTTTTCAGAAAAACGTGACGGCGCTGATTGGTCCTTCAGGGTGCGGTAAATCAACGTTTTTACGTTGTTTGAATCGCATGAACGACCTGATTCCCAGCGTACGTACCGAAGGTCTGGTCGAAATGGATGGGCACGACGTCAATGCACCCAAAATGGACGAAGTAGCGCTGCGCCGTCGTGTCGGCATGGTATTTCAAAAGCCTAATCCATTCCCTAAATCGATCTTTGAAAATGTTGCCTATGCGCCGCGTATGCATGATTTAGTCAGCCGTAAAGCCGATCAGGACGAGTTGGTAGAAAAGGCGCTGCGCAGTGCGGGGCTGTGGAATGAGGTGAAAGATAAGCTGCAAGAGCCCGGCACCTCGTTATCGGGTGGTCAGCAGCAGCGGCTGTGCATTGCCCGCGCTATTGCCGTGCAGCCTGATGTGATCTTGATGGATGAACCAACCTCAGCACTCGACCCTATTTCAACCGCTACCATCGAAGACTTGATGGATAAGCTGAAAAAAGAGTTCACCATTATCACCGTCACACACAATATGCAGCAGGCTGCGCGGGTGGCGGACTACACGGCTTTTTTCCACCTTGGGGAAATTATCGAGTACAACGACACTAAAGTGATGTTCTCAACCCCGGCTAAAAAGAAAACCGAGGACTATATCTCCGGTCGTTACGGTTAATTATCGTCTGAACGACAGGCCTGCCATATTAGCAGGCCTGTCCATTGGGCATTTTTTTCAGCCTTTATATATGAAATATCATATATAAAGGCGTTAAGCGCTAGGATAGGTTATTTATTCGCGGAGGAAAATTGCTATGCAAGTACGTATCGGTATCAACGGTTTAGGCCGTATCGGACGTTTGACGATGCGCAGTCTTTGGGATGATGTTGCGTCGGGTGATGTTGAACTTGCCCATATCAATGACCCCGGCGGCGATGCGCCAACCTTTGCTCATCTGCTGGAGTTTGACTCGGTGCATGGTCACTGGTCGCCGGGGCAGGGCATATCAGCAACCGATGACGCTATTGTTATCGACAGTAAATTTGTCGCTTTTAGCGCCAATAAAACCATTGCCGATAGCGACTGGTCGAACTGCGATATCGTTATTGAGTGCTCGGGGGTAATGAAAACTACCGCTCAGCTTCAGCCGTACCTTGATCAAGGCGTTGGTCGTGTAGTGGTCAGTGCGCCCATGAAAGAAGATAGCGTACTCAACGTGGTGATGGGAGTAAACGATCATCTTTACGACCCTGCTAAGCACAAGATCGTGACGGCTGCCAGCTGTACCACCAACTGCCTGGCGCCGGTGGTCAAGGTCATTCAGGAAACGTTTGGTATCCGCCACGGTTCCATGACTACCGTGCACGACATCACCAATACCCAAACCATTCTGGATGCCCCGCATAAAGACCTGCGTCGTGCCCGCGCTTGCGGCATGAGTTTGATTCCGACCACTACCGGTTCGGCGAAGGCCATTACTGCCATATTCCCTGAGCTGGAAGGCAAGCTGAACGGCCATGCGATTCGTGTGCCGCTGGCAAATGCATCAATAACCGATATGGTGTTTGAGCTTGAGCGCGAGGTCACCGTCGAGGAGGTTAATCAGGCGCTAAAAGCCGCCGCCGGTGGCGAGCTTGCCGGTATTCTAGGCTATGAAGAGCGCCCGCTGGTGTCGATTGATTACCGTACCGATCCGCGCAGCTCGATTATTGATGCGCTCTCCACCATGGTGATCAACGGTACCCAGCTAAAACTCTACGCCTGGTATGACAACGAGTGGGGCTATGCCAACCGCACCGCTGAGCTGGCCCTGAAGGTAGGTAGTGGGCTGGTAGGCGGTGAGCAGGTGGCTCGTGGCTGAATCAATGCTTGCGCGGGTAAAGGCGCTACCTTTCGAGGTGCGCCAATACATGCTGATTACCGGCAACTACTGGGCGTTCACCGTTACCGATGGCGCGTTGCGTATGCTGGTGGTCATGCACTTTCACCAGTTGGGCTATTCGCCATTAGAAATTGCCATGCTGTTTCTGTTTTACGAAGCCTTTGGCGTGGTGACTAATTTAATAGGCGGCTGGTTGGGTGCGCGGTTGGGGCTCAACCGCACCATGAATGTGGGACTTGGGCTGCAAATTATTGCCCTCGCCATGCTGATGGTGCCTGCTAGTCTGTTGACCGTGGCTTGGGTAATGGCCGCTCAGGCGCTGTCGGGGATCGCCAAAGACCTCAATAAAATGAGCGCTAAAAGCGCTGTTAAGGTGCTGGTACCCAAAGAGAGTGTTAACGCCAATAGCGCGCTCTACCGCTGGGTAGCCATGTTGACCGGCTCTAAAAATGCGCTAAAGGGGCTGGGCTTTTTTGTTGGCGGTTTGCTACTAACATTGATTGGCTTCCAGGCCGCTGTGTTGGTGATGGCGGTGATGCTGGGCGGCGTATTGCTGCTTTCACTGCTAAGGCTTAAGGCCGATTTAGGCCGCCAAAAAATAAAGCCCAAGTTCTCTGAAATCTTCTCAAAATCACGCGCGATTAACGTGCTTTCCGCAGCGCGTTTTTGTCTGTTTTCGGCGCGGGATGTGTGGTTTGTCGTAGCACTGCCGGTGTTCTTATACGACCAGCATGGCTGGACACACTGGACCGTGGGTGGACTGCTGGCGGTATGGGTGATTGGCTATGGCGGTGTGCAAACCCAGGCGCCAAAATTAACCCGGCTGATCAAAGGTGATGCGCGGGCGCTTACTGCTGGTTGGGCGGCGGCACTGGCGGTGCTGGCGATTCTGTTGGCGATGCTGCCCCTGGCGCAGGTAGGCTGGTTAGTCGTCGGGCTACTCGCCTTTGGCGTGCTGTTTGCGATTAACTCCAGCTGGCACAGCTACTTGATTGTTCACTATGCCCGCGCTGACGGTGTCTCCATGGATGTCGGTTTCTATTATATGGCCAATGCCATGGGGCGTTTAGTGGGCACACTACTGTCGGGCTGGCTGTACATGGCATACGGGCTGAGTGCATGCCTGTGGGTATCAGCAGCCTTAGTGGCTTCCAGTGCATTGATGGCCCTGGCGTTGCCCAGAGCAACGGCTTAAGCGCTCACATAAAGGTGGCGTAATTTCCAAAACCCTTCAACGTCAATGCACAGCCCCTGATCGGCAAGCGCCGATTCAATGAACAGGGTAATCGCTTGAGCACAATGGCGTTGGTAAAGCGAAGGGTCCGCTGGCGAGGTTGCCTCGGCAACGGCAACGTTGGCACTCCCCCCGCAGCAGCCATATCTTGGTGATAAACGTACGGTTACTACGCCACCTTGCTGTTTGATGAAATCCAATGCGTCGCTGCTTATATCGATCACATTATTCATGGGTTACCCGGCAGTTAGTGAGGCAAGTGCGATGGGGGGTGGCAGGCATGGCGACCTAGTTCAAGATTTAACGATAACTAGTGGCCGGAAAATGATGGCGGGTTTTATTGGCAATGCGCACAAGCGCCAGCATTAGCGGCACCTCGACCAATACGCCCACTACCGTGGCCAGCGCAGCACCTGACTGTAAACCAAACAGCGCGATAGCCGCAGCGACCGCTAGTTCAAAGAAGTTGCTGGCGCCGATCATTGCGCCTGGGGCGGCAACATTGTGCGGTAATTTCCACGCCTTGGCCCAGCCGTAGGCGATAAAGAAGATCAGAAACGTTTGAATAATCAGTGGTATCGCGATCAATACGATATGAAGCGGATTATTGAGGATGACCTCGCCCTGGAAGGCAAACAGAAGCACCAGGGTAATAATCAAGCCGATGGGGGTGATCGGGCCAACGCGCTTCATAAACACGTTGTCGTACCACTCGGCGCCGCGCTTTTTAATCAAGCTTTGTCGGGTGGTATAGCCTGCCGCCAGAGGAATCACAATATACAGCACCACCGACAGGGCTACGGTGTCCCAAGGTACCTGGATATTGGAAATGCCCAGTAGGAAAACCACGATGGGGGCAAAAGCGAACAGCATGATCAGGTCGTTGAGCGCCACTTGCACCAGGGTATAGGCAGCATCACCGCGGGTTAGGTAGCTCCATACAAACACCATCGCCGTACATGGTGCGGCGCCGAGCAGAATCGCTCCCGCTAAATATTGGCTGGCGAGTTCTGCTGGAATAAAAGGCCGAAAGATCACCGTTAGAAATAGCCAGGCAATGGCGAACATAGTGAAAGGTTTGATCAACCAGTTGACTGTGGTTGTGATGATCAAACCTTTGGGCTGACGACGCACGCCCAGCAGCGAAGTGAAGTCAATTTGCGCCATCATGGGGAAAATCATCGCCCAGATAAGTACCGCCACTGGAATTGACACTTGCGCCACTTCAAAGCGCGAAAGTGTTTCGGGTATCGCTGGTATAAATTGTCCAACTAAGATGCCCACCACAATGGCAAGGGCTACCCAAAGCGACAGATAGCGCTCAAACACGCCCATACCTTCGGCGGTGGAGGGCGATGCATTCTCTTGCAGTGCTGACATGTGAAGCTCCTTATTAGATAGCGCGTTGATTAACACGTTTGGAAAGCTCTTCGGCGCTCTCTTTACGCTCCGAATAACGATCTGTCAGCACGTCACTGCGGTCACGCACTAGCAGGGTAAATTTCACCAGCTCTTCCATGACATCGACGATTCGGTCATAAAATGGCGAAGGTTTCATTCGGCCGTTATCGTCAAACTCCGTAAAGGCTTTGGGCACTGAGGATTGATTGGGTATGGTCAGCATGCGCATCCAGCGGCCCAAAATGCGTAATTGATTGACCGTATTGAATGACTGCGAGCCGCCGCATACCTGCATGACTGCCAGTGTTTTGCCTTGGGTCGGGCGCACACCGCCCAGCGCAAGGGGGATCCAATCTATTTGCACCTTCATAATGCCAGTCATGGCGCCGTGGCGTTCGGGTGAGCACCACACCATGCCTTCGGACCACTGGGCTAAGGTGCGTAGCTCGTCTACCTTCGGGTGGTCAGCTTCTTCAGCGTCAGGTAGCGGTAGCCCCCTGGGGTCAAAGATCCTGGTTTCTGCACCCATGGCACTTAGCAAGCGTGCGGCTTCCTCAGTGACTAAACGGCTGAACGAGCGTTTGCGCAGGGAGCCGTATAACAACAATATTTTAGGTGCGTGTTCAGCATGCTGTGGGATGCCAAGCCGCTCGCTATTAGGCGGATCAAAGCGTTCAACGTCTATGTTGGGCTAATCATTCAGGTCGGAAAAATCATTTAAAGGAGGCATTGCTGTTTACCCGGTTTGAGTCATTTCAGATTGATGCTCCCATGATATATGTTTTTTCGTATACTTCCAGGGAAGCCGTTTTTCTGCAATATAACCGTCATGAACCCGGCGTAGAGTGGCAGCCACTAACTACATAAGAGGCTGTTTATTTATGCCGAAGCGCCGTGTGTTGTTTCTCTGCAATGCTAATTCTGCAAGGTCTCTGATGGGGGAGGCACTGCTTCGTCATATGGCAGGTGATCGTTTTGACGCCTTTAGTGCCGGTTCTGAGCCCGATGAGCCCCATGCATTGACACTAGACGTTCTGAAGAAACAAGGGGTTTCCACAGAAGGCTTGCGCAGTAAGTCGTTGGATGAGTTTGAAAGCGAGTCCTTCGATTTTGTCATTATACTTTGCGATAAGGCCCAACAGACCTGCCGTGAGTGGTTAGGTGAAGCGCAAGAGGTGTATTACTGGGACATACGCGACCCGCGCCTAATCGGCAAACCTGATGCTTATGAGCAGGCTGTATTAGAGATTCGTCGGCGACTGCAGCTCTGGCTGCCCCTCCACAAGTCTGATTAAACTTACTGAAAGGGGCGGGTCGAGATGAAATGGATTAATAACTTAAGCGTCAAAGCGAGCTGGACGCTGGTACTGGTAGCTTTTAGTGGTTTGGTCTTTATTATTGGCGCGCTGGGGCTGTTCGCCAACCATTTTGGTCGTGAGGCATTAACGTCATTTCATGAAAGGGATATGGCGCAAATTAGCAACTTAGATAGCGCCTACTCCCAGCTATTGCGTGCACGTATTCAGATGAACCGGGCGGCAGAGTTAATTCGTACCCCGTCGTTTGATCGACCTGACCCTCTGATAGAAGAAGCCCAGTGGTTGCTTGATGCGGCGTCTGAGAATTTCACTCAATTTACAGCCAGTGATTTTGATCAAAGTCAGCAGGCGCTTGTTGATCAGTTAGCGACGGACTTTCAATCATTCGTTAACAATAACCTTAATCTTCAGATGATGATGCTTGAAGAACGTGATGTGCCAGGTTTTCTCTCGGGTGAGTCGCGCGTCGACGATAGCAGTCAGCGCTTTATCGACAGTGCCGAGGCATTTTTTGAAGTTTCAAATCAGCGAGGTAACGAGCTTTTAGCGCGTTTTGAGCAGGTCTCGTCGTTATTGTTTTGGAGTGTGATTGCGGCCCTTGGCGCTGCGCTGCTGGTCGTGACGGTAGTGGTATGGGGAGTGCGCAAAAACGTGCTTCGCCCATTGAAAACGATCACTGGGCACTTCCAGCGCATTGCAAAAGGTGATCTATCTGCTCCGGTGATGGCCAACTCGACCAATGAGATAGGCCAACTGTTTAGCGAATTAGCCAATATGCAGCAGTCGTTAACAACGACGGTTAACCGACTGAATGCCAGTAGCCAACAGGTGTATAGCAATAGTCAGGAGATGGCAGAGCAGAATCAACTCTTGGCAGGCCAAACCGACACTCAAGTATCAGCATTGCAGCAAATGGCAGCGAGCTTGGAACAGCTGACCGCGACGGTTCATCAAAATGCGGAAAGTGCCGCGCATATTAGTCGGTCCACAGCGGACGTTGCACACAAAGCGCAGCAGGGCGATCAGGTGATTGCGCAGCTAATCGCCACCATGGAGGCGATCAATGAGCGCTCCGATGAGATTCACAGCATCATCAAGATAATAGAAAGTATCGCTTTTCAAACCAATATTTTAGCGCTTAATGCGTCAGTCGAAGCAGCGCGAGCCGGTGAGCATGGGCGTGGGTTTGCGGTAGTGGCAAATGAAGTGCGTGCGCTGGCTACGCGCAGCGCCAGTGCGGCCAGCGACATTCGCGCTCGTATCGGTGCATCCCGCGAGAGTGTCCAGCAGGGTAGCGAACTGTCGCAGCAGGCCGGTGAGCATACCCGAGGGATTATGCAGGCCGCCGGCAATGTGGACACCTTGATGACCCAAATAGCGCAGGCTTCCGAAGAGCAAAGGCGTGGAATTGAAGAGGTAAATGCTGCCGTGGCACAAATCGATACGACAACCCAAGATACCATGCGCCTAGTGAATCTGGCTGCTCAAAGTGCCGAAGGGCTTTCCGAAGAGGCCTTGCAGATGCGCGAGTACGCCGGCCAATTTAGCGTGGTGGAGGAAACCGCTGGATCAGATTTGCCACGCACTGATGACAGGCACGCCCAATATCCCCAATGGGAACAGCTCAGCCAAGATGAATCAGCCATAGCACACCCCAGCAGGATGGCCGTAAAGCCTCTTTGCTGACCGCTCCCTAGCAAGGGCCGTTTGGCAAACGTCCTGATACGGTAATAACGTCAGGACGTTTGAGTTTGGCAGATCGCGCTGCTTAGTCGATTAGCTCAACGGCCACGGCCGTTGCTTCACCGCCGCCGATACATAGGCTGGCGATGCCGCGTTTACCGCCTTTGGTTCTCAGCGCATGAATAAGCGTGGCGATGATACGCGAACCAGTGGAGCCCACCGGGTGGCCTTGGGCGCAGGCGCCGCCAAAAATGTTGACCTTGTCATGGGGAAGACCCAAATCATCCATAGCCATTAACGTGACCACGGCAAAAGCTTCGTTAATCTCGAACAGATCAACGTCATTAACGCTCCAATCGAGTTTCTTCATTAGCTTTTCGATGGCGCCTACCGGCGCAATGGTAAATTCGCTCGGATGGCGCGAGTGTGTTGTGTGACCCAGCATACGCGCTAATGGTTTAACGCCGTGCTGATCCGCCGCTTGCTGACTCGCCAAGATGAGTGCCGAGGCGCCGTCGGAAATAGAGCTGGCATTGGCAGCGGTAATGGTGCCGTCTTTTGCGAAGGCAGGGCGCAGCTGACGGATTTTGTCGAGTTTCGCTTGGAAGGGCTGCTCATCGTGCTCGACAAGAATCTCGCCCTGGCGAGAGGTCACCATTACTGGTGCCATCTCTGGGCGTAAGTGGCCAGCGTTAGTGGCGGCCATGGCGCGCTCAAGAGAGGCAATCGCAAAATCATCCAGCCGCTCGCGAGTATAGCCGCGCTGAGTCGCCACATCCTGAGCAAACACGCCCATTAATTTGCCCGTTTCGGCGTCTTCCAAACCATCAAGAAACATGTGGTCTTTCAATTCACCGTGGCCTAATCGGTAGCCTCCGCGTGCTTGGGTAAGCACGTGCGGGGCATTGGACATCGACTCCATCCCCCCCGCCAGCAGGACGTCGCCGCTGCCTGCCTTAATGATATCGTGGGCAAGCATCGCGGCTTTCATACCCGAACCACACAGCTTGTTAATAGTGGTGGCGCCATTGGCGTCAGGAATACCCGCCTGGCGCATTGCCTGACGCGCTGGCCCCTGCTTAACGCCTGCGGGCAGCACACAGCCTAAAATACCTTCGGTGATCGCAGCAGGATCAATGCCGGCTTCTTCAATCGCCGCTTTGATAGCGGCGGCGCTAAGTTGGGGGGCCGTCATGCTTGCAAGGCTGCCCATCATACCGCCCATTGGCGTACGTTTAGCAGCAAGAAAGACGACATCGGAGGGGTGGCTCATGGTGAATCTCCTTCAGGTTTATTGTGATTATCAGACTGAAACGCTGTTGATACGTTGACCCATTGTCGGTGCTGTGGTTTTCTCCTGAGTAACCAAGCAAGCGCTAGTGTAAATGACATGAATGTAATAAATGCATCCCCTCGCCGCAAGGAATTGACGCGTCTTGCCGCTCAGCTATTCGTCCAAGAGGGCTTTGATCGCACTACGGTGCGGATGCTGGCGCAGGAAATGGGCATTAAGTCCGGCAGCTTGTTTCATCACTTTAAAGATAAGCAGGAAATCCTTGCTGCGGTAATCGAAGAGGGAACCCTCAACGCCTTGACGATTGCCCGTAAAGCACTTAACGAGTGTGCCGCAGAGCCTGAAGTACGCTTACGCACGATGGCGCGTGCTCACCTCGAAACTCTGTTTACCGACCGTAATGCTCATGTGGTGGCGCTGTTTGAGTGGCGGCGACTTGACGCCGCCGCGAGTGCTCATTTGAGCCACTTACGCGATGCCTACGAGGCGCTGTGGGTCGCCGTTATTGACGATGCGTTGGAAGCTAACCTAATCCACGGCGACCGTTTTCTGGTCTCGCGCTTCGTATTGGGTGCGCTGAACTGGACGGTTCGCTGGTACGACCCCAATGGACCTCGCTCTCCTGACGATCTTGCGGATGAATTTGTGGCGATGATCATGCCCTCGCCGGCTTGATCTCTTCTGTGTACATGCTGCCAACCAAAGCCTAGCGCCTGAGGTGACAAGGCGAGCAAATAAATAATGACAACAGGAAATACCGTGATGCAAGTAAAAGACAGTACATTGCTAATTACCGGTGCCGCCTCTGGGTTGGGGGCGGCAACGGCAGCGCGTTTAGTGGCCGCTGGGGCAAAGGTGGTCTTGTGTGATTTAAATGACAGTGTAAAAGCCCACGCTCAGCAGTTGGGTGCAAGCGCCCGCGCCTTTCTGGCAGATATTACTTCAGCCGAACAGATGCAGCAGGCCGTAGATTCGGCGGTGGAGTTGGGGGGCGAACGTGGGCTTTCCGGCGTGGTTCACTGCGCGGGGGTGGTTAGCGTGGCCAAGCTGGTGGATCGAGAAGGCAACCCAGCTGATCTAGAAAGCTATACGAAAACGATCAATATCAACCTGGTCGGCACTTTTAATGTAATGCGCTTAGCAGCTGCCGCGATGGCTAAAAACTCCCCTAATGAGAGTGGTGAGCGCGGGGTAATCATTAATACCGCGTCCATTGCCGCTTTTGACGGGCAGGTGGGGCAGTGTGCTTACAGTGCCTCTAAAGCGGGGGTAGTGGGCATGAGCCTGCCCGCGGCGCGTGAGCTATCGCGGCATGCTATCCGGGTAATGGCTATTGCCCCCGGTGTGTTCGAAACACCGATGATGAGCGAAATTCCCGACGAGGCTGCACAGGCGCTAGCGGCGGCAGTGCCATTTCCCAAGCGGTTAGGTAAGCCAGATGAGTTTGCCCAATTAGTCGAGCAGATTATTGCTAATCCTATGCTTAACGGCGAGGTCATCCGATTGGATGGCGGCATTCGCATGCAGTAAGTGCTGCCAAAGCGTTAAAAAACGACTCGTCGGCTGTTGGTCGACCAAAGTTCTAGTATGTTGTTAGACTAAATTCAAACGCCTGCTTGACTCTGAGATGCGCTCGCGCTAATTTTCAAACACGTGTTTGAAAGCTCTTTTGCCAATATAAATTGCTTGGCTTTCAATCCCCCCCTTTCAGGAGAAGTGCGATGCCCAGCTATCAGGCCCCTATTCGTGATATGCGTTTCGTGATGGACGAAATGCTTGACTACCCCGCTCACTACGCGCGCCTGCCAAGCGGTGATGATGCGTCGCCCGATGTTGTCAGCGCTATTTTAGAAGAGGGGGCACGTTTCGCCCGCGAGGTACTGCTACCGATCAATCAGAGTGGCGATGAAGAGGGCTGTCTACTGGAAGGGGGTGAGGTCAAAGCGCCTAACGGTTTCAAAGAGGCCTACCAGCAATACGTGGAAGGCGGTTGGCCGAGCCTAGCCGCCGATCCTAAGCATGGTGGACAAGGGTTGCCACCGTCATTGGCGATGCTGCTATCGGAAATGATCTGCGCGACTAATTTGGCGTGGGGTATGTACCCAGGGCTCTCCCATGGTGCGGCGGATGCGCTGCGCCACCATGGTACCGATGAGCAGCAAGCGACATACCTCACCAAGCTGGTTGAAGGGGTATGGACGGGCACAATGTGCCTAACTGAGTCACATTGTGGTACTGACCTCGGATTGATCAAGACACGGGCGGTGCCCGCTGACGGCGACGCCTATGCGATTACCGGCACCAAAATCTTTATCTCAGCCGGCGAGCATAATCTGGCTGAAAATATCGTCCATTTGGTATTGGCAAAACTGCCCGGCGCGCCGGAAGGCTCTAAAGGCATTTCGCTATTTGTAGTGCCTAAGTTCTTGCCCGATGACCAAGGTAATGTGGGTGAGCGCAATGGTGTTACCTGTGGTTCGCTTGAGCACAAAATGGGCATTCATGGTAATGCCACCTGCGTGATGAACTTCGACGATGCCACAGGCTACTTAGTAGGGCCGCCCAATAAAGGGCTGGCGTGCATGTTCACCATGATGAACGCGGCGCGTCTCGGAGTGGGTATTCAAGGGCTGGGTTTGATTGAAGCCAGTTTTCAGAATTCCTTGAGCTATGCTCGCGATCGCCTACAGATGCGTGGCTTATCGGGCAAGCAGGCGCCTGAAAAGGCCGCTGACCCGATAATCGTCCACCCCGATGTTCGCCGCATGCTACTTACTCAGAAAGCCTTCGCCGAAGGTGGGCGTATGCTGGTGCTTTATACGGCGCAAATGCTTGACGTGGTGGAGCATGCTGAACCGGGTGAAGAGCGAGATCATGCTGAAACCCTGCTTGGCTTGCTAACGCCTATTGTTAAAGCTTTCTTGACCGAAGTTGGTTTTGAAAGCACTAACGAGGGCGTACAGATCTATGGCGGACATGGCTTCATTAAAGAGTGGGGCATGGAGCAATTGGTACGCGATGCGCGTATTACCCGCTTGTATGAAGGTACTACCGGTATCCAGGCGCTTGATCTGCTGGGCCGTAAAGTGCTCATGAGTCAGGGTGAATCGCTGAAGGTATTCACCAAAGAAATCCATAAGTTCTGTAAAGCTGAAGCCGACAACCCGGCGCTCAAAGAGTTTGTCGGTCCGCTGACCAAACTCAATGCAGAGTGGGGCGAACTGACTATGGGCGTGGGTATGAAGGCAATGCAAGACCGCGAGGAAGTAGGTGCGGCGAGTGTTGATTACCTTATGTACTCAGGCTACGTCACCCTGGCGTACCTATTTGCACGTGCGGCCAAGCAGGCGTCTGCCTCTCTTGAGGGCGACGATAAGGCCTTCTACGTTGCTAAATTGAATACTGCCCGCTTTTATTACCAGCGTCTATTGCCGCGTACCAAGGCTCACGCACAGATGATACAAGCAGGTGCTGCAAGCCTGATGGCCATCTCCAGCGAAGATTTTGGTCTGGGATTTGAAATTTAATTAACGGCTAAAATGTGAAAAGAGCACTCTCTGGTCAGGCGTTCTGATCGGTGGTTTGCGGCAGAAGGGTAGCCTTCTGCCGCTTTTTTATACGCAATAACTTCTTTTACTTGCTATCTTATTAGTCAGGCCTTAAAGTACGCATCCGCTGCCGGGGACGCCTAGCGTTACCAGCGGTGAATGAAGTGTAAAAGCTTCGGTTTGTCAACGAGTTAGCGGTTTTAGATGTGGTCAGGTTTGCATCGAAAACAACGCCCTTGACAACCACCAGGAAATGCGTAGAATACGTCTTCCTCGCTGCGGCAAGCCAGTTCAACGGCTAGCCAGTTAAGCACAGCGAAACAGCTCTTTAACAATTTGATCAGGTAATTCATGTGGGCGCTTGCTGATGTTGGTGACAAATCACCAAATATCAAGGCAAGCGACTCAAGCAATAAGGTGTTGAAGATACGTCTTTGATATCTGTTTTGAATGAATTCGTTTGAACCTTGAGCCAAGTTTGATTCGCTTTTGTTGTCTTCGGGCAACGAGTAAGGATCACAATGATTGTAAACTGAAGAGTTTGATCATGGCTCAGATTGAACGCTGGCGGCAGGCCTAACACATGCAAGTCGAGCGGTAGCAGG
>NZ_JAWJUW020000010.1:0-152189 GCF_033052795.2 Halovibrio sp. HP20-59 | reverse complement strand
GTTGGTGTCGGAACCTGTATTCTGCGAGTTTGCCCCTATCCTGCCAATGCTATCCCTCAAAACGTCAACAGGCCCTAATAAACGGATCTCTTGCCATACATTTCGTCATAGCTTTGCTACCGAGCTGCTGAGAAACGGTAGGGATATTCGAACGGTTCAAGAGTTACTTAGGCATTCTGATGTATCTACCACACAGATTTATACCCATGTGCTCGGCCAACATTTTGCGGGCTTAACAAGCTCTCTGGATGCTATAGCTTAGGAGCTGTCAAATCACTACCAGGAGTTTGATGGAGGCACATGCTTATGTTGCTTGGCTTAACCCCCTGTTAAGCTATACGAAAACACGCTACCGCCCCGGTGCATCTGGGCTATGTTAAAACGCTCCGCTCGCCACCGTTTCACTAATCTTAATCGTCTTTCACTCACGTAAAAAGACGTTATATTGTTGACGTTACTCAGCTTTCTTCGGCATTGCAAAGCTATAGCTAACGTTTTTTTATGCTATGTCCTTTCCCTAACCCCAAGAACATGGCTAGCGTCTGTGGCCCCATCATCGCCCGACGAGTCTGGCTCTTACGGGTGGGCTCAGTGCCAATAGCGGGCTGCGCGCATGCTGGGTAGTGCGGGTCATGTGAACTGCCTTTCCCTATCCCAAACATGCGTTCAAGCTCTGGGGTCTTATCATCGCCCGACGAGTCTGGCTCTTACGGGTGGGCTCAGTGCCAATAGCGGGCTGCGTGCTGGGTAGTGCGGGTCATGTGAACTGCCTTTCCCTACCCCAAACATGCGCTCAAGCTCTGGGACCTCATCATCGCCCGACAAGTCTGGCTCCTACCACCCCGTCAGCCGCTAGTTGCGCGGTGTTCAGTTCTAATGGTAGATAAGCCGAACGCCTTTAGATTGAGTTCAGCGCTGGCCTTCCTTGGCAAATCCGATTAGCCTGCTAAGTCGATCAATAAGGGATTTCGATGCAAGAGACGACTCCTCGGCAGCGCTTGGCGGGCGTGCTGATTCTGTTTGGACTAATCGCACAGATTATCGGTTTTACCGGCTGGTTGGGCACCGCGAATGCAGTGAGCTATTTGCTGTGGGCAGCGGTTGTGTTGCTGTGGCGGGATATTCCTAAGCGTTCGCGTATACAGGCGGGCGTACTCATTGCGCTGGGTGCGGGCATGCTGCTAGTGGCGCGGTTAGTGTATGACGCCGAGGTAGATTGGGCCGCTATGTTGCAGGGCAATACGTTTGTGGCGGCCATGCTGGTGGGCGTTAGCTTTATCTCGCTGATTGGTAAACAAGGCAACAAGGGTGCGACGGGTAGCCAAGTGACCGGAGCTGGCGGTATTTTGCGTACCTGGCTGGGGGTTCACTTCCTGGGTACGATTTTAAATCTTTCTACCGTGTTCATGGTGGGCGATAAGCTGGCTCGCAGTGGCCCGCTCACCACTCCACAGCTGCTAGCGCTAAACCGAGGGCTTACCAGCGCGGCGCTGTGGTCGCCGTTTTTTGCGGCCATGGGCGTGGTTATCGCGTTAGTCCCTGAGGTTGAGTATGCGCAAATTGCCTTGGTGGGTTTTCCTATGGCGATGCTGTCAGGACTATTAACCACCTTTGAGCTACGGCGACGGTTTGATCTCAGTGAGGTGGCGGGTTTTTCGCTAGCGCCACGTAGCCTATTTATGCCAGTGGGCATGGCGGCGCTGGTGATGTTGTTTCATTTTTTGCTAACCCCTAGTCTTACCATCGTCAGCATTATTACCTTTCTACTGCCTGGCGTGGCAGTACTGAGCAACTTACCCAATGGGCCCCAGTTTACACTGCGGCGCATTCGTCAGCACACTACCGCCCGGCTACCCGCGATGCGTGGTGAGGTTTCGCTATTTTTAGCCGCAGGGCTTTTGACCATTGGCCTTTCGACGCTGGTGACGGCGGCAGCAGGCAGCGATTGGACGCTGTTCACCCGCTTTGGCACCCTCCAGGCGATGTTTAGCTTTGCCGCCATTACGCTCAGCGCGTTAGCGGGTCTACATCCCATTATTGGCGTATCAGTGCTAGCCTCGATACTCAACCTGCAGAATGGCGAACAAACGCTATTCGCGTTCGTAGCATTAAGCTCTTGGGCGGTGGGTACCAGCGTGGGCCCGCTTTCCGGGGTTAATCTCTCACTTCAAGGGCGCTACGGCGTGAGCGGCTATCGTATGATGAAGAATAATCTGCTCTACGCGGCGGTAATGAGCCTGCTCTCGCTGGGTGCGATCGCAGGCATCAGTTTAGTGATCAGCTAGTGATTGATCAGTCAGAGCTCAAGTCTCAACAATTTTGCTGGGAAAGCGGTAGAAATAGCGATGACCGCATTGATGGCATGGCTCCAAGCGGGCAACGGTGGTCAGCATCACCTGTGCATCGCAGTGGGTGCAGGCCATTAGTCCGGGCGCTGCCATCTCACCTTCGCAGTAGTCGGCGCGGGCAGCCTCTAAATCTTCCTCAAAGCGCTCGCGTTCGACCACGCTGCGGTCGGCAATCGACAGTAGCGATTCCGCCACACGGCGAGAAAGATGATCAATGTCAATGCCCAGCCAGCTAGCCACCTGCTTGCCAGTATCCGCCATGTAGTAGCGCATGTCTTTAAGGTCGCGCTCGACCCAGGCACGCAGCAGAGCTAGCTCGTCTTTGGTAAATTCTTCCAACTCCGATTCGAACTCAACTGCTTCGTCCAAGTCTTTCTGCAAATTATCCCAGGTTAGCTCGTTGGCGCCCCCCTGCATCCGTTCTAACAAACGTTCATAGCCCTCGCGTAGGCGATTGTCATTTGCTTGCTCACTCATGGTGCCTCTCCTTTTGTCGACGCATGTGGCTTCCTATCATCGGCTTACCGTTCAAGGATACACCTGCATAGGATACAATCGACCTCACTTATCTGACAGATGTCATCTAACATTCACTTTGCGCCCGCATGGGCGAATACGCCAAGGCATTAAAATACCGATGGACGCACATTATAGCCCTAGTGAAATTGAACGCGACGCCCAGCAGTACTGGGACAAACATCAGTGTTTCAAAGCAGTAGAAGACGCAAATCGCGAAAAGTTTTACTGCCTTTCCATGTTCCCCTACCCCAGCGGTAAGCTCCACATGGGCCACGTGCGTAACTATACTATCGGCGACGTTGTCTCGCGTTTCCAGCGCATGCAGGGCAAAAATGTTATGCAACCCATGGGCTGGGATGCCTTCGGGATGCCCGCGGAAAATGCCGCCATCCAGAACCAGGTGCCGCCCGCCAAGTGGACCTACCAAAACATCGATTACATGCGCAATCAGTTAAAGGCGTTGGGTTTTGCCTACGACTGGAGCCGCGAATTCGCCACCTGCGATACCAGCTACTACCGCTGGGAGCAGTGGTTCTTCACCAAGCTAGTCGATAAAGGCTTGGTGTATAAGAAAATGTCCACGGTGAACTGGGACCCGGTCGATCAAACCGTTCTCGCTAACGAACAGGTCATCGAAGGCCGCGGCTGGCGCTCTGGTGCGCTGGTTGAGCGCAAAGAGATTCCGCTGTGGTTCTTGAAGATTACCGACTACGCCGATGAGCTGCTGGCTGACCTGGATAAAGTCGAGTGGCCGGAGCAGGTTAAAACCATGCAGCGCAACTGGATTGGCAAATCCCGCGGCGTTGAACTGAGCTTTGATATCAAGGCTAACGATGGCAGTGCCTGCGACCCGCTGGCGGTCTACACCACTCGCCCGGATACGCTGCTCGGCGTTACCTATGTGGCGGTTGCGGCTGGCCACCCGCTGGCTAAGCAGGCGGCTGAGCAGAACAGTGAGTTGGCCGATTTCTGCGATGAGTGCGCCAGGGGCGGCACCTCCGAAGCCGAGATGGCCACCAAAGAGAAGAAAGGCATGCTCACCGGCCATAGAGCGGTTCATCCGCTGACCGGCGATGAAGTGCCTGTTTACGTGGCTAATTTCGTGCTCATGGAGTTTGGTACCGGTGCCGTCATGGCGGTCCCCGGCCACGACCAGCGCGACTGGGAGTTTGCCACCAAGTACGGCATTGCGATCAAACCAGTTATTGCCGATGAGAGCGGCCAGCCTGCGGATATTTCCGAGGGTGCTTACGCCGAATACGGCACCGTGGTCAACTCTGGCGAATTCGATGGCCTAGGCTTTGAACAAGCGTTCGATGCGATTGCCGCGAAGCTTGCTGAGCTTGGCCGTGGCGAAGTCAAAACCAACTACCGCCTGCGCGACTGGGGCGTTGCCCGCCAGCGCTACTGGGGCGCGCCGATCCCGGTTAAATACGGCCCGGAAGGTCAAACCGTTCCGCTCACCGATGACGAACTGCCGGTGTCGCTGCCGATGGAAGTCACCGTCGATGCCTCGGGCTCGCCGCTGAAAAAGATGCCGGCTTTTTCTGACTTGGGCGATGGCTGGACCCGCGAAACCGACACCTTCGATACGTTTATGGAGTCGTCCTGGTACTACGCGCGCTTCTGCTGTGCGGATAATACCGAAGCAATGCTGGATGAACGCGCCAACTACTGGCTGCCGGTTGACCTCTACATTGGCGGTATCGAGCACGCCATTCTGCACCTGTTGTACGCACGCTTTTTCCACAAGCTGATGCGTGACTTTGGCCTAGTGGATTCCGACGAGCCCTTCCAGCAGCTGCTAACACAGGGCATGGTCATTGCAGAAACCTTCTACCGCTCTACTGATAATGGCGGCAAGCAGTGGTTTAACCCTGCTGACGTGGAAGTGAAGCGCGACGAGAAAGGCCGCCCGCTGAGCGCTATTTTGATGAGCGACGGCGATCCGGTGGAGATGGGCGGCATCGAGAAGATGTCCAAGTCGAAAAATAATGGCGTTGATCCACAGTCGATGATCGACAAGTTCGGTGCCGATACCGTACGCCTGTTTATGATGTTCGCCGCCCCGCCCGAGCAGTCGCTGGAGTGGTCAGATTCAGGCGTTGAGGGCGCACACCGGTTCTTGAAGCGCCTATGGCGTCAGGTAAATGAGCACTTGGCAGCGGGCACGCCCGGCACACTGGACGTCAATGCACTTAACGACGATCAAAAGGCGCTGCGCCGGAAAACCCACGAGACCATCAAGAAAGCCAGCGACGACATTGGCCGCCGCACCACTTTCAATACCGCTATTGCCGCGGTGATGGAACTCTCTAACGCCATCGGTAAGTTCGACGACAGCTCCGAGCTTGGCCTAGCGGTTAGCCGCGAAGCGCTAGAAGCCTGCGTGCTGCTGCTCTCGCCGATTACGCCGCACCTGTGCCATAGTCTCTGGGAGGCGCTTGGTCATTCAGGCCCCGCTATTGAAGCGACTTGGCCGGTGGTGGATGAATCCGCCCTTACCCGCGACAGCATTGAGTTAGTCGTGCAGGTTAACGGCAAGCTGCGCGCTCGCCTTGAAGTACCGGCAAGCGCCGATAAAGCGACTATTGAAAAAATGGCGATGGAGCATGAAAACGTTCAGCGCCACCTTGAGGGCAACACCGTGCGCAAAGTGATCGTGGTACCGGGCAAATTGGTCAACATTGTGGTGAGCGGATGAACCGACGTCGCTTTCTTACCATAAGTTTAACTGCAAGCATCGCCGCTTCGGCGGTGCTGCTCAGCGGCTGCGGCTTTCATTTGCGCGGTCAGGCATCGCTGCCTACCCTGCCCACACTTTCGCTAGAGGGTGATACCAACAGCGCCGTCGCTCAGCAAGTCGCTACCCGGCTTCAGCAACTGGATACTCAGGTAGTCGCGGATGCACCGTGGCGAGTCACCCTGGGTACGCCCGTTTTAAACGAGCGCCGCCTAGGCGGTGATGGCCGGGCAAGCCGCGAACACGAGCTAACGCTGAGCACGACCCTTTCAGTACAAGAGCGGGCCACTAACGCCTACCACCTTAATAACGTGACGGTTGAAACGAATACACGTATCCGGGTCAGCGACGATGATCTGCTCAACCGCGAAACGCTGATGATGGAAGCTGAACAGGCGCTTTCGCGTCAGCTATCTCAGCGCATCATCGAGCGTCTTGCCAACGTTGAGGGCATGCAGTGAAGGTATTTGCTGATCAGCTACCCGCTGCGTTGGCAAAAAAGCTGCCGCGCGTGGTCATCGTGGCGGGGGATGAACCCTTACAGCATCGTGACGCTTGTGATGCGGTAAGGGCCGCCGCCCGTCAGGCGGGTGTTGAAGAGCGCGAAGTACTGGATGTCGAGCCCAATTTTGCGTGGGGCCGCTTGATGGAAATGTCGAGCAATCTTTCACTGTTTGCCACTAGCAAACTGATGGAGCTGCGCTTAGGCAATCACAAGCTAGGCCAAGAAGGCAGTAAAGCCTTGGCGCAATACGCCGAGACCCTGGATAATAGCGATGACGTTCTGCTCATCAGCATGGGCAAGCTAGACGCCAAGCAGCAAAAAAGCGCCTGGTTTAAAACGCTGGATAAGCATGGCCTATTCGTACCGGTGTGGCCGGTGGATGCTTCGCGCCTGGGCTATTGGTTGCGTGATCGTGCCTCGCTGCACGGCGTACAAATCGACCTGGATGCTGCCCGTCTGCTGGGCGAGCGCACCGAAGGCAACCTGCTAGCCGCTGACCAGGAACTGCAAAAGCTGGCGTTGATTCACCCCCAAGGCACGCGCTTAAACGTTGAGAGCATCGCCCAGGGCGTTGAAGACAGTACACGCTTTGATGTTTTTAATTTGGCCGATGCCTGCCTGAAAGGCGAACCCAGCCGTGCCTCACGCATCGTCAACGGGCTGCGCAGTGAAGGTGTTGAGGCGCCGATTGTGCTTTGGGCGCTTAGTCGGGAGCTACGCACCCTGCTTTCGCTGCATCAGCACCTGGATCAAGGGCAGAGCTTTGAGCACGCCTGCAAAACCCAAAAGCCGATGATTTTTGATAAACGCCGTCCGGCTTACCAGAAAGCCATTGGGCGCCTGCCCATGAAGCGACTGCATAAATTGCTATTAATGGCCCAGCGTCTTGATTTAGCGGTCAAGGGCGCAGCAGCAGTGCCGCTATGGCCTGGCCTACACGATTTAGCCATGACCATGGCCGGTGGCCGTGGGCTACTTTCCGAAATAGCCTGGACCTATCGCATTAGTGCAAACAATTAGCACTTTGTAGATTAAGCTTAAAAATCAAACCATTTGTTTCTATACTCATTCCACACCACCCCACTAGTCTATAAGGAAGAAGACGATGAAAACATTGCGTGCTTACCTCTCGACCCTACTCATTGCAGCGCTCGTTATTACCAGCTTACCCGTTGCCGCTACCCCCACTGCGCCCCAATCAATGGATCTAGTCTCTACCCAATCTGTTTTGGCAGCTGACCGTGCTGGCGCTGATCGCGAACGGATCAACGAGATCCTGGCCCGCGCCGATGTGCAAGATCAACTGTTAAAGCAGGGTGTTGATCTGGACGAAGTCGAGGCCCGCGTTGCGGCACTAAGCGATGCTGAAGCCCAGCAAATGGCAGACCAGCTTGAGCAACTACCCGCAGGCGCTGGCGTTGTGGGCGCACTATTTGCGGTATTTGTTATCCTGCTGGTGACTGACATTCTCGGCCTGACCGATGTTTATCCGTTCACGCGTTAATATAGGCCGCCCATGCCCCCTATGTTGTTGAATAACCGGCTGTTGAATAACATTTTTTCTAACGCCCGCTTAGCGGGCGTTTTTATTATGCTGCTACTGTTGAGTGGCTGTGCACGAAACCCGGTACTGCTGCAAAGTACCTATCAAGCGCTTCCCCCCCATGCAGAAATCACCAGTGTGCCGTTTTATGCCCAAACGAAGTTTCAGTGCGGCCCTGCCACGCTGGCGATGGTACTCAATCACCAAGGGGTCGACACCGACGTTGAAGAACTGACACCCCAGGTGTTCTTACCCGAGCGCGATGGCAGCGTGCAGCCCGAGATGCTAGCTACAGTGCGACGCTATGAGCGGCTTGCTTATCCTATTCGCGGCACCATGGATACGCTACTCGGCCATTTGGCGGCTGGCGACCCTGTTGTGGTAATGCAGAATTTATCGCTGCCTATTTTCCCTATGTGGCACTACGCCGTCGCCATAGGATACGACTTGCCCAATGAAACGCTCATTCTGCGCAGCGGCGAGATAGAGCGTCACAGCATGTCATTTAGCCGTTTCGATGCCACTTGGGCACGTACTGAACGCTGGGGGTTTGTGGTGGCCAAGCCGGGTACGTTACCTGCAGGTATTAGCGTCCGTAACGCCTTAGAAGCGATTAGCGCCTACGAAGAGACCCATGGCCCGCGCGCCACGCTTTCCAGTTGGCAGGCGTTTGTAAAACGCCATCCCACTAACGCTATGGGACAGTTTGCGTTAGGCAATGCGCTTTACGCAGACCAGCAACCAGATGCAGCCATTGAGGCCTTTCGACGAGCCACTGAGCTGGATCCAACAATGGGCGCTGCCTGGCTAAATCTAGGCCTAGTATTGACTCAACTTGAAGCGGTGGAAGCCGCTATTGATGCGTTGACTCAGGCTGCTTGGCTTGAAGGAAGCTGGCAACAACAAGCACGCTTAGCGTTAGACGCGTTAAAAAAATTCTAAATAGGCCTTTAATATCAATCACTCAGCAAAAGTATCAAATCGCAAAAGTACAAGTATGGTCCTGCAATTAGTAAAGTCGAGGGATAGCTAAAAGACTGCACGAATGTTTAAGTTGTAATAAGAACGGATTCTTCAAGCAGCCCATGGAATTACCTGACCATTGACGGGAGAGGTGCCATGCATTACAGGTCTTGGCAACGTAAGCGCTTTTATGCTTCCCACGTGCCCCTACTGAGTCACCAAGCCTTAGTAGGCAACGCCCTTACGATCACCACGTAGCGGTGGACATTCATCGTTGCTTTGGCCGCTGGCGCTTAGCGTCGATCGTTGCCATTATTCTAATGGTGATTACGGCTTCTCTTGGCAGCTACCTGTATAGCGTATGCCAAAGAGCCAGTACCGACTACACCCCGTTGATCAGTGACATTGTGGTCGCACAGCAGGCAACACTGCAGCGGCAGGCAGCACTTGAGGAAGGAAGCCGCCAACCCAACAGTCAACATCTTGACTATATTGATTATTTTATCTCAATCTCTAAACAACATTTAAATAATATACGCACAAGCATCGAAGACCACCGCTATCTTGTCCCGAAAGTTGGTTATTTAGACAGTCATTTTGACGAGCTAAATAGCCGTCTCGCGCGCTTAACCCAACAAGTCACAGAAGCCCAACCGCAGCCTGAATCTATTGAACCATTACAGCGTGAGGCTATGCTGATCGGTAGCCGCCAAACTGGGCTATACACCCAGTTGCTTGATGAGGTTCATGGTGTCGCTCAAGAACAACACTCATTAATGCAGCACCTCTCAATTGCCGTTAGTGTGCTATTGGGGCTAGTGGTCAGCGCGGCTGGGATTCTATGTATGATGGTTGTTAACTTGCATCGGCAGAGCAACTTAATGCAAAAACTGGTGCTAACCGATTCATTAACAGGGCTTTATAACCGGCGCCATCTGGGGGATGTAGCATTCGCGGCACTTACCCAAGCAAAGCGTAATAAAACCCCACTCAGCCTATTACTGATAGATATCGATCACTTCAAGCATATCAACGATAGCTATGGACACCCCGTGGGCGATGAAATACTTCGCCAGCTTAGTGATCGGTTGCGATACCTCAGTCGTCCCTCAGATACGTTGGCAAGAATTGGCGGCGAGGAATTTTGTTTATTAATGCCCAATACGCATATCCAGGACGCCTTGCAAGCAGCTCAGCGATTACGCCGCGAAGTCGAAAAAATGGCCATTAACGGCCAGGAATCGACGTATAACTTGACCATTAGCATTGGGGTCACCACCAGCAACGGCGGCGAACATACCTTTGAGAGACTCTACTGCTTTGCAGACAAGGCACTGTATCTAGCCAAAGCAAACGGACGAAATCGAGTAGAGAGCCTGCTACCCGTCACTCCGACCTCCCCAGACCAGCCTCAAAAAACTTACCTTCCTTCACTAGTGGACCAGTCTACTGACCCTTAGCCTCCTTGTTTTCAGCAACTAGAGCAACCGTTTTAAGCCGCAATAATGCACGCTCGGTCTATTAACGGCGGGTAGCATTATAACCTAGGTCTGCGCCGCGGCTCTCGTCGCTGCGACGACGAACGCTGCCGCGCTTACGATTTTCTTCCTCGCACACTTCATCTTTACCGCCACAAATATCGCAGCCGTCTTTCATGCCAATTTGATTTAAACCGCCGCAAGAACCGGCAATCGGTTTGCGACCCATAATGACGCCAACTGCCATTACGCCCATAATCAGCGCCATAAAGCCAAATACCAGTAGCCAAATCGCCATATCATTCTCCCAGCTTATTGCTTAGCTTATTTATCTTCCTCACCTAACGACAACAGTCGTGCCGATAAGTGCCTCACGGTCTCATTGCAATAACTGATTATACCTCAGGGAGGCTGTTGTCATCAGCGAAAGAGCACCTAAAACAAACGGGGCTAGCCAAAAGGCCAGCCCCGCTTACCACTACTATCAACTCAATGCCAACTGTTAGCCACCGAAATCATCCAACAGGATGTTTTCAGGCTCAACGCCCATATCAAGCAGCAACTTGATAACCGAGGCGTTCATCATAGGCGGCCCACACATGTAGTACTCACAATCTTCAGGCGCAGGATGGTTCTTCAAATAATCTTCATACAGCACGTTATGGATAAAGCCAGTTGGCCCTTCCCAGTTATCTTCCGGCTGCGGATCAGACAATGCCAAGTGCCACTCAAAGTTGGGGAACTCTTCGGCTAGCTGGTCATATTCTTCGTTGTAGAAGGTTTCACGCCAGGAGCGTGCGCCGTACCAGAAGGAAATTTTGCGATCGGTCTTCAGTCGCTTCAACTGATCGAAGATGTGGCTACGCATCGGCGCCATCCCGGCACCGCCACCGATAAAGATCATCTCAGCGTCGGTGTCACGGGCGAAGAATTCACCAAATGGCCCCATTACCGTCACCTTATCGCCTTCTTTAAGACTGAAGACGTAAGTCGACATTAGGCCAGGCGGGTGATTGGTGCCAGGTGGTGGCGTTGCGATACGAATATTAAACTTGAGGATACCCTTCTCGTCTGGGTAGTTTGCCATGGAGTAAGCACGAATGACTTCCTCTTCGTTTTTATGGGAAATTTTGAACATATCAAATTTTTCCCAATCACCCCGGTACTCCTCTTCAATATCAAAATCAGAGAATTTGACATCATAAGGAGGAGCAACGAGCTGCACATAGCCACCGGCGCGGAAGGCAACTTCTTCACCCTCAGGCAGCTTCAAGTTCAACTCTTTGATAAAAGTGGCAACGTTGGGGTTAGCAATAACCTCGCACTCCCACTTTTTCACCCCAAAGACTTCTTCAGGCACTTCTACTTTCATGTCCTGCTTTACAGGCACCTGGCAAGAAAGGCGCCAGCCCTCTTTCTTCTCACGCATGGTGAAGTGCGATTCTTCAGTGGGCAAAATGGAGCCGCCGCCCTCTTCTACCCGGCACTTACACTGAGCACAAGAGCCACCGCCACCGCAGGCGGAGGAGAGGAAAATACCGTTAGCGGCAAGCGTATTTAGCAGCTTGCCACCGGCTTGTGTACTTAAGGTATGCTCAGGATCGCCGTTGACCTCAATGGTCACGTCCCCGCTACTCACTAGCTTACTGCGCGCTGCCAGAATGATCGCCGTTAAGCTAATAACGATGACCGTGAACATGACAACACCGAGCAAGATGACTGTTGTATCAACCATGTCGGTTTCCTATTGCTGGAGGTTTTGGATAACCCAACGGCGCACGCTTTGCACCGTTGGGAAAAACCGGCTCCGATTAAAGCTGAATGCCCGAGAAGGACATAAAGCCCAACGACATCAGACCCACGGTGATGAACGTAATACCTAGCCCTTGCAGGCCGCCCGGCACATCGCTGTACTTCAGTTTTTCACGAATACCGGCCAGCGCGGCAATTGCCAGCGCCCAGCCAGTGCCCGCACCGAAGCCATAAACAACGGCTTCACCGAAGTTGTAGCTCCGCTCGACCATAAACAATACGCCACCCAGGATGGCACAGTTAACGGTGATCAGCGGCAGGAACACCCCTAGCGCGTTATAAAGCGCCGGTACGTACTTATCAAGGAACATCTCCATGATTTGTACCAGTGCTGCAATAACACCAATGTAAGAGAGCAGTCCAAGGAAGGACAGGTCAATGTTTTCCGCGCCACTAATGCCCGTCCAGGTCAACGCACCTTCCTGGAGCAAGTAGGTGAAAACCAGGTTGTTGACCGGCACCGTCACGGTTAGCACCACAATAACCGCAATACCCAGGCCAATCGCCGAGGAAACCTTTTTAGACACCGCCAAGAAGGTACACATCCCCAGGAAAAAGGCCAATGCCATGTTTTCCACAAACACCGAGGCAACAAAAAGACTCAGATAATGTTCCATGTTACACGGCCTCCTTGGGTTTGGTGTTTTCCTTCATTTTGAACTCATTACTTTCTACCTGCTCTGGGTTAACAGCACGTAGCACCCAGATCAGTAGACCGATAATAAAGAACGCGGAAGGCGGCAGTAACAGCAAACCGTTGGGAACATACCAGCCACCGTTTTGCACGGTCTGAAGAATAGTGAACCCAAAGACGCTGCCAGAACCCAGTAGTTCACGCACAAAACCCACAACCATCAGTACAAAGCCGTAACCAAGGCCATTGCCAATACCGTCTAAAAACGACATGCCCGGCGTGTTTGACATCGCAAAACCTTCTGCACGCCCCATGACGATACAGTTAGTGATGATCAAGCCAACAAACACAGAGAGCTGCTTGGACATCTCATAGGCATAGGCTTTGAGAATCTGGTCGACCACGATAACCAGTGAGGCAATAATGGTCATCTGCACGATGATACGAATCGAAGAAGGAATATGATTCCGGATCAACGATACGAAAAGGTTCGAGAAAGCCGTTACGAAAATAACCGCCAACGCCATCACCAGCGATACGCTCATGCTGGTGGTCACCGCCAGTGCTGAACAAATCCCCAATATTTGCAATGCAATGGGGTTGTTCTTAAAAATCGGCGCTGTTAAAACGCCTTTTGCATTTACGTCCGCCATGATCAGGCCCCCTCAACGTCTTCGAAGTCGGTATTGGTATCTTCGGCGTCTTCCGGCTCAGTACCGCTGCGGAATTTTGCCAAATAGGGACCAAATGCTTCTTCGCTCAACCAGAACTGCAGCATATTCGTCACGCCGTTACTGGTTAGCGTAGCGCCAGATAGCGCATCTACTTCGTATTCGTTACTAGCGCCGCCTTTGGTCAGGTGAATTTCCGGTGAGAGGTCACCCTCTTCATCGTAAATTTTCTTTCCTTCCCACTGTGCTTGCCAGCGCGGATTGTTAACTTCAGCACCTAAGCCCGGTGTTTCGCTGTGCTCGTAGTAGGTGATACTGACAATCGTATTGCCATCGCCTTCTACTGCCAGGAAGCCACGCATTAGACCCCAAAGGCCTTGACCACGAATCGGTAGCACAATCTGCTCTGGATCATCTTCTCCACCGATTAGATAGACAGTGGCATAGTTTTCTACCCGCGACAGACCCGCGATGTCCTTATCGCCGGAAAGTGTGCGGCCCGAGGCCGGATCACGAGCGGCCTCAAAGCTGTCGTAGGTTTCTGGATCAAACTGATCCGAATACTCACCCGTATCCAGATCAACGACCCGAGCAGTAATTTCCTCGCTAAACACCGCTTCAACGTCCATGCCTGGCTCATAAAGCTTGGCAACGTTTAAGATATTGGTCTTACGGTCGAGTTCCTGATTGAGCTGCTGCATGGGACGCAACGCGACCGCCGCTGTCGAGACAATGACGGAGCACACGATACACAGTGCAAACGCCACTATCAGGACTTTTTTAATCGAGTTATTACCTTGTGCCATTAGGCAGTCTCCTCGGCCGGAACGCCGGTACGCTTGACGCGGCGCTTAATATTGGCCTGGACGAAGAAATGGTCAATCAGCGGTGCGAACAGGTTAGCGAACAATATTGCCAACATGATGCCTTCCGGGAATGCCGGGTTAACAACGCGAATCAAAACGGTCATCACACCAATCAATGCCCCAAACACCAGACGGCCTTGGTTGGTCATTGACGCTGACACAGGGTCGGTGGCCATAAACACCATGCCGAAGGCGAAACCACCAATCACCAAGTGCCAATACCATGGCATGGCAAACATGGCGTTGGAATCAGAACCGATCAGGTTGAACAAGGTACTGGTAATCACCATACCGAGAAAAACCCCAAGCATGATTCGCCACGAAGCAATCCGGGTCCACAGCAACACGGCAGCACCAATCAAGATCGCCAGCGTGGAAACCTCGCCTACTGAGCCAGGCACAAAACCTAAGAAAGCATCCCACCAGCTAAAGGTGTTCGTCAGCGCGGTCATACCATCTTGAAATGCCATAGAAAGCGCCGTTGCGCCACTATAGCCGTCGGCAGCCACCCAGACCGAATCGCCAGAAATTTGCGCTGGATAAGCAAAGTAAAGAAAAGCACGACCGGTAAGCGCCGGGTTTAAGAAGTTCTTCCCAGTGCCGCCAAAAATTTCTTTACCGATCACCACACCGAAGGTGATACCCAGCGCGACCTGCCAGAGCGGGATGGTTGCAGGCAGGATCAACGCGAACAGCACAGAGGTAACAAAGAAACCTTCGTTAACTTCGTGGCCACGCTTGATAGCAAACAGCACTTCCCAGAAGCCACCCACTATAAAGGTGACCAGATAAATCGGTAGGAAGTAAGTAGCCCCGAGGACAAAGTTCGCCCATAGACTGCTGGGGTCATGGCCGCCAGCCAACGTCATCATAATCGCTTCACGCCAGCCCCCCATAGAGGCGTAGCCCGCGTCGATAGCTGTGTTAGCCTGCCAGCCAGCGTTCCACATACCGAATAGCATCGCCGGGAAGGTACACATCCACACGGTAATCATGATGCGCTTAAGATCAATACCGTCACGCACGTGGGCGGTGGTCTTAGCAACGCTCGGTGGTGAGTAAAAAATAGTATCTACCGCTTCAAAAAGGGGATAGAACTTTTCGTACTTTCCGCCTTTATGGAAGTGCGGCTCGATATTTTGGAGTGTCTGTTGAATTCCCATCATCAGGCCTCTTTCTCGATCATGGTGAGATTGTCACGCAGGATAGGTCCGTATTCGTATTTGCCTGGGCAAACGTACGTACACAGCGCCAGATCCTCTTCGTCAAGCTCCAAGCACCCAAGCTGCATGGCAACCTCAATGTCGCCCACAATCAACGAACGCAATAGCTGAGTCGGCATAATATCCAGCGGCATCACCTTCTCATAAGCCCCTACCGGCACCATAGCACGCTCTGAGCCGTTGGTGGAGGTCGTCGGCGCATAGTTATGCAGGCCTTTAATTTTGGAGATATAGATCCCCAAGACCGAGTGGCGATTGGCGCCGGGCGACAACCAACCCATGAAAGAGCGCTTATTGCCCTCCTCAATCAAGCTAATTTGGTTATTGAAGCGGCCTAGGTAGGTCAGCTTGCCTTCAGCGGCAAAGCCAGCAAAGACTGAGCCTGAAATCACCCGGGTGTCTTCAGGTTTGATTACAGCCCCGTCGAGTAGTTCATCCGTGCTAGCCCCGATACGCGTGCGCACCAAGCGCGGGTTTTCGGCGCGGGGGCCACCAATGGCAACCACACGGTTCATATCCAGCCTACCTTCCACAAACAGCTTACCGAACGCTATAACGTCCTGGTAGCCGATGTGCCATACCTTTTTATGCAGTGCGACCGGCGAAAGGTAGTGGATATGCGTGCCGACAAGGCCAGCTGGATGCGGTCCAGCAAAGCTTTCAGTTTTCACGCCATCAACATCACCGCCCGGAATTGAGGCATTTTCACCCGTACACAGGAAGACGTTGCCCTCGGTAAGGCGCGCTAACACCTTGAGGCCATCTTCGAATGCTTGCGGCTGCTCATTGATAATCAAGGCAGGGTCAGCGCTTAGTGGGTGAGTATCGATGGCGGTCACGAAGATATCCACCGGAGTGCTATCGATAGCCGGTGTGCGCGAGAAAGGACGGGTACGTAAAGCCGTCCAGAGTCCCGACTCCACCAGTTGGTCAACAACCACTTGACGCTCAAGCTGAACTAGCGCGTTACGATCATGAGCAGCGAATTCAACCGCTTCCTCAGTCTCGTCGACTTTGATCACAACAGATAGTAAACGACGTTTTTCGCCACGGTTTATTGCAAGCACTTCACCGGCAGCAGGCGCTGTATAGCGCACGCCATCAATCTTCTTATCGGTGAAGAGCAATTGGCCTAGTTTGACCTTATCCCCTTCCTGAACTTCCATGGTTGGCTTCATGCCAACGTAGTCGGTACCCAGGATTGCCACATGGCGCACAGGCTGCGCATCTTCAATACGCTGCTCGGGCGCTCCCGTGATGGGGAGATCCAGGCCTTTTTTGACTTCGATCATAGTCTCGCCCAGTTGTTGGATCGGATATACGAAGGTATGGGGTTCGAATGCTTATTTTCTGCTCAGTGAATTGTTAGCCTGCTCAGATTGTTACCAGTCCGGCTCAAGCAGCACTTGAACCACCCCGAAAAATCCATCGTATTATAAAGATAAGCGCGTCCAATGACCACATCCCTGACAACCACCAAAAGTGCTATATACATTTATAGAAATATCTTAAACGTGCCAGTGAAAACGCCACCCGAAGGTGGCGTTGATCATTTTTAGCACCGAAGCCCAGCAACCAAGCTTTCCTACGCTTAATAAGTTAGCGCGGTAGTGTTAAAAATCGCACATTAGACATCTGCTGCAAAATGCGCACGACTTGGCAACTATAGCCAAACTCATTGTCATACCACAGATAGACAACTGCATGATGACCGTTGGCGATGGTCGCCTTGGCATCAACAATGCCGGCATGGCGATTGCCCACGAAATCAGACGACACCACTTCTGCAGAATCAACGAAATCAATCTGTTTCTGGTAGGCGGAGTCAATCGACATACGCCGCAAATAGTCGTTTAGCGCCACTGCATCAGTGGATTTATCCAAAGTTAGATTAAGAATCGCCATGGAGACATTAGGGATCGGTACGCGAATCGCGTTACCGGTCAGCTTGCCCTCAAGCTCGGGCAGCGCCTTTGAAACAGCTTTAGCCGCCCCGGTTTCGGTCAATACCATGTTCAGCGCCGCGCTGCGTCCGCGCCGATCACCCTTATGGTAGTTATCGATCAGGTTTTGGTCGTTGGTGTAAGCATGCACGGTTTCGACGTGACCATTGACCACACCGTATTCATCATTAAGCACCTTCAAGACCGGCACAATTGCATTTGTCGTGCATGATGCCGCAGAGACAATGACATCCTCATCGCCAATGGACGCATTATTGATGCCATAGACAATGTTTTTGATATCACCTTTGCCCGGCGCGGTCAGCAGCGCCTTGGCAGCGCCATTACACTGAAGATGTTGCCCCAAGCCCGCTTCATCGCGCCAAATACCGGTGTTATCGACAATCACCGCGTTGTGGATTGCGTAATGAGTGTAGTCAATGTCGCTAGGCGAGTCGGCATAAATGACTTGAACGACATTGCCATTGACGGTGAGTGTTCGGGCCTCTGCATCAACCTTAATAGTGCCGTCAAACGGCCCATGAACTGAATCACGGCGCAGCAAGCTGGCACGCTTCTCAAGATCTTTGGCCACATCGCCCCGGCCGCGAACCACAATGGCACGTAAACGCAGCAGGTTTCCCCCGCCGGCTTTCTCAATCATCACCCGTGCCAGCAGACGGCCGATACGACCAAAACCATAGAGCACCACATCTTGTGGTTCGCCCTTGCTGCCCCCTGGTTGAAAGCCATCAATGAGTTCGTGAAGCTCTTTGCGCAAAAAGGCCTCAACATCCCCGCCACCTTGGCGTTTAAACATCACCGCAAGCTTACCTACATCGACATG
Organism: Halovibrio sp. HP20-59; assembly: GCF_033052795.2. Lineage (NCBI taxonomy): Bacteria > Pseudomonadati > Pseudomonadota > Gammaproteobacteria > Oceanospirillales > Halomonadaceae > Halovibrio > Halovibrio sp. HP20-59. The sequence goes on along the minus strand of NZ_JAWJUW020000010.1, from coordinate 134,094 downwards.
CGCAGGGCCTAAGTTAAGCTCAACCATGCCCTTCAGAATGGGGTAAGTATCCTCGACGGAGAGCTCGGTTCCTTCCAGTTTACGCACAAAACGGTGGTCTTTAAGAATACGAATGACCGACCGCTTAATCAGCGAACGCCCGAACATGGTGGCAACAACGTTATTCTGGCGATAAAGCTGTCCCACTAATGGGATCATTTGCTCCGCTAAAGCTTCGTTGCCTTGCCATTGTTGAAAAACGTTTTCGAGCGTTTGCTGACTCACGGGCGGCCTCATCAGGTAGTTGGACAGGGAGACATATTATCCGGGGCCGTTGCAGTTGCCGCAATGCTTGGATAGTCGCACACCATGTAGGGGTATTACAGAATCGTCAATCTCACTACAAAACCCTCAATCTCAAAAGATTAAGCGACTACCCAAAGCCACGACACTCTATCTGATACGAGTGATCGTGTATGATCACCTTTCCGTTTCAGCGCAAAACGATATCTTGATTATGCCAACTTTCTCTCTGCTCGAACCGCCCCAGCCTCAAGGGACTCGCGATACGCTTTACTGGACGTCACCGCCGGGCAGCGCGACGGCGCTGGCACTCTCCCGGGTCGCCACTGACGCCCCCCTATTGGTGATCACTCCCAATACGGCCAGCGCACAGCGCCTTGAGCAGGATCTGTATTTCTACAGCGACGTACCGGTACTGCCCTTCCCCGATTGGGAAACGCTGCCCTACGATAGCTTTTCACCCCATCAAGATATTGTATCGTCCCGACTGCGTACGTTACGCCAACTGCAGGATGGCGTGCGTGGCATCGTCCTGGTACCGATCAATACGTTGATGCAGCGCCTGCCCCCGGTGGAATACATTGCTGGGCGGGTAATGACACTTAAAACCGGCGAACGCCTGGACCGTGAAGCGTTCCGTGAAGCGCTATCCCGGGCGGGCTATCGCGCCGTTGAAACGGTCTATGAACCGGGCGAATACGCCATGCGCGGTGCGCTGATTGACCTGTTCGCGATGGGCATGGATGAGCCGATCCGCATCGACTTATTTGACGATGAGATTGATACGCTGCGTCACTTCGACCCCGGCAGCCAACGCTCAACCGACAAACTTGAATCGCTGGAACTGCTCCCTGCCCACGAGTACTCGCTCAGCCGCAGTGCTATCGCTTGCTTTCGCGAGCAGTTTGAAACCTTGTTTGATGTCGATCCGCGTCAATGCACGCTTTATAACGACGCGTTAAAAGGCATTCCCTCGCCAGGGCTTGAGCATTACCTGCCGTTGTTTTTTGAACAGACTGCTTCGCTATTTGACCATCTGACCGACGACACGCGAGTGGCGTTACTGCCGGGAGTTTTTGCTGCTGCCGAACAGCATTGGCAGGCGATTGACGCCCGCTACGTCAATTTAGGCGTTGACCCCACGCGCCCACTGCTACCACCCCACCGGGCGTTTTTCCCTGTCAATGATGTATTCTCGGCCATAAAAGCACGCCCACGCATAGAGCTAACCGACGACAGCGAACAGCGCCATGCTCAGCTTCCTGACGCCTCAGCGCTACCTACGCTGGCGATCAATGCGCGCGCTAAGAATCCTCTCGGCGAACTGTCTGCTTTTTTGACATCTCACCCGACAACCCGAGTGCTTTTTGTGGCGGAGTCGCGGGGCCGTCGCGAAGCATTGGAAGAGACACTGGCACCGCTAAAGCTATCGCTGCCGCACACTGATAGTTTTCACGCCTTTTTGGCCAGCGATGAACAGTTTGCGATTACCGAAGGCCTAGTCGATAGCGGCTTGTGGCTTAACAGCCCCAACATCGCGGTAATTAGCGAAACCGAGCTGTTTGGCGACGTGGTACGCCAAAGCCGTCGGCGCGAAAAAGCCACCGATGATAACGAACTAGCGGTGCGCCACCTGTCGGAGCTTCGCGAAGGCGCGCCAGTGGTTCACCAAGCCCACGGCGTTGGCCGTTATTTAGGGCTAGAAACGCTGGAAGCCGGCGGTCAAGCAAACGAATTTTTAGCCCTTTCCTACGCCAATGGCGCCAAGCTGTATGTGCCTGTCGACAGCCTTCACCTAATCTCTCGTTACAGCGGCGCCGATGATGAACTGGCCCCCCTGCATAAACTCGGTTCAGACCAGTGGGAAAAAGCCCGCCGCAAGGCTGCTGAAAAGATTCGTGATACCGCCGCCGAACTACTGGACGTCTACGCCCGCCGAGAAGCCCAGCAGGGCGTTGTGTACGAAGCGCCAGGCGACGAATATCTGCGCTTTGCAGGCAACTTTCCGTTTGAGGAAACCGCCGACCAGCACGCGGCCATTGAAGCAGTCATCAGCGACATGACGTCGCCCCAACCAATGGATCGCGTGGTGTGTGGTGATGTCGGCTTTGGTAAAACAGAAGTCGCCATGCGCGCCGCTTTTCTTGCTGTGCAGTCCGGTCGCCAAGTGGTGGTCTTGGTGCCCACTACGCTATTGGCGCGCCAACATTTTGAGAATTTCCGCGACCGTTTTGCCGACACGGCCGTTAATATCGGCGTGATCTCTCGCTTCACCGGTGGAAAAGACATCAACCAAACGCTGGAAAGCATTAAGAACGGTCAAACGGATATTGTCATTGGCACCCACAAGTTGCTCTCGAAAAGCGTTGCGCTGCCTAAGATGGGGCTGCTCATTATTGATGAGGAGCATCGCTTTGGTGTAGCGCAGAAAGAGAAACTCAAAACACTACGCGCCGAGGTCGACATTTTGACGCTCACCGCGACCCCCATTCCGCGCACGCTAAATATGGCCATGAGCGGCATTCGCGACCTGTCGATCATTGCCACGCCCCCTGCACGCCGGCTGTCGGTGAAAACCTTTGTACAGCAGCACGACGCCAGCGTGATTAAAGAGGCTCTGCTTCGCGAAATACTCCGCGGCGGACAAGTATACGTGCTGCACAATGAAGTCAAAACCATCGAAAACGAAGCGGAAAAAATTCGCGAACTCGTCCCAGAGGCCCGGGTAGGCGTCGCCCACGGCCAGCTACCCGAACGCAGCTTAGAACGCATTATGTCGGACTTCTACCACCGTCGTTTTAATGTCCTGGTATGCTCGACCATTATCGAAACCGGTATTGATGTACCCAGTGCCAATACCATCATTATTGAACGCGCCGATAAATTTGGCTTGGCACAGCTGCATCAGCTACGGGGCCGAGTTGGCCGTAGTCACCATCAGGCCTACGCCTATCTATTAACCCCGCCCCCCAAAGCCATGACCCGGGATGCGATGAAACGCCTGGAAGCGATTAGCGCCTCGGATGACTTAGGCGCTGGTTTTACCCTTGCCAGCCACGATATGGAAATCCGTGGCGCAGGCGAACTACTGGGGGATGAACAGAGCGGGCAAATGGAAACCATCGGCTACACTCTCTATATGGAGATGCTCGATCGAGCGGTGAAAGCGATCCGCGCGGGCAAAACACCCAATATCGACGCACCTTTCAATACCGGCGTGGAAATTAACCTCAACCTGCCCGCGTTGATCCCAAATGATTATATTCACGATGTGCAACAGCGGTTAGTGATGTATAAGCGGATTGCCAATACCCAAAGCGATAACGAGCTCAAGGAATTGCAGGTTGAACTGATTGACCGCTATGGCTTGCTACCCGCGCCGCTGAAAAACCTTATTCGTCAGACCAAACTTCGTCATCGCGCCGAGCAGCTGGGCATCAGCAAGATAGAGGCTGGCGAGAGCCGCGGCAGGGTGCTGTTTGACGGCAGCACCCAGGTCGACCCATTAACCCTGGTGACGCTCATTCAGACGTCTCCAAAGCATTACCGTTTAGACGGTTCTGACACCTTACGATTTGAATTACCAATGGAAACCGTCGACAAGCGGTTCCAGCAGATTGAAAACCTGCTCAACACGCTTAATCAAAAAGTAGCGGCGGCGTGAACCTTGGGGCAAACTTGTTATAAGCCATGCCTTATGGGTCACCACAACGCGCATCAGCTTTGAATTAACACATTAGGAACGACCATGAACATTCGCCAGACCTTAAACCTTTTGGGGCCCACCAGTTTGGCCGTGCTGCTAGCAGCCAGCCTTACCACCCCGGCTTTTGCGCAATCGGCGGAAGAGCAAGCAGGTAGTCAAGAACAGGGACAGACACAAGAAGTCAGCATCGACGCCCTCGACAGCGCCATACAAGTTGCTGACCAAGATGAGCTGCCCCGCGGCCACTTCCGCCTGCCTGAAAACGGAGATGTGATCGGGGAGCGCTACACCGTCGTTGTTAAAGACCCCAAGCAGACGCTGATCGATATCGCCCGGCGCCATAACATTGGCTACGAAGAGATTCGCATGGCGAACCCCGATGTCAGCCTGTGGGTGCCAGGCGTCGGTACCGAAGTGGTGATCCCTACTCGTTACATCCTGCCACCCGCCCCGCGGGAAGGTGTTGTGATCAATTTGTCGGAACTACGCCTTTATTACTATCCCGCCGACAAACCCGGTATCGTCGAAACCTATCCGGTCAGCGTGGGGCGTGAAGAGTTCGCAACGCCCGTGGGCATCACCCGCACCACCGTTAAAGTCAAAGACCCCGCCTGGGCACCGCCCTCTTCCATGCGCCGTGAAGCGGCCGAGCGTGGCGAACCTGCGCCGTCCGTAGTGCCGCCAGGCCCGGATAACCCCTTAGGCGAACACGCGATTTTGTTGGCGATGCCAAGCTACCTGATTCACGGCACTAACCGTCCCGATGGGGTGGGCATGCGAGTCAGTCGAGGCTGTATCCGCATGTATCCTGAAGATATCGAATCGCTCTACGAGCGCTTACCTAGCGGGACTCAGGTTAACCTGATGGATGCGCCATTCAAGGCAGGCTTAGCCGCCGACGGCACTCTGTTTGTACAGTCGTTTCCACAAATTAGAGAAAATAACAGTAATTTTGAACCGCTGCTTAACGCCCTTGAGCGGGTTTCTGAGCTAACTGAGGAAGGGACAGAAATCGACACTGACCAAATACAGCGCGCTATCATAGCACCAAACGGCCAATTTATTGCCTTGCACGGCCCTCAAGCCCCTGAGCCAGAGCCAGAGCCAGAACCCGTTGAGCTGCTTGATGAGGTTGAACTTAGCGCGGCGCCTTCCACCGCCACCGACGACGCCTAGCCCTAATAGCCACCAACAAAAAACCCCGCCTTAGCGGGGTTTTTTGCGTAGCTCGTATCAAAACCTACGGTTATGACGCCTTAACTAACGACGCCCTGCTTTTGGTCTCTTAACTAACTACAGTTTCATCCAGTGGCTAGTGAGAGAGCCTGATGGCCCCCTCACCAGCCCAAGCAGAATTACTTCTGCATGGAACGCTGGAACATACGGTTCATTTCTTCACGGTTCTGCTCAGACATCTGCATAGCAGCCTGCGCATCGCGCTGGGCTTGGTTTGCAGTGTTCATAGCTTGTGAAGCCATGCTGCGTGCTTCTGCAGCGTCAGCTTGTGCAGATTCTGCAGTCATGCGAACTTCTTCCAGCGCGCTGGTAGAAGCACAACCAGCTAGAATTGCCAGTGAAGCGGCAGCAGCGGTCATCTTCAGAGTAGTTTTCAGAGTCATAGTGTTCTCCTTGAGTCGTCCTTGGGTACTACATTAATGGTATGACAAAGTTAAAACTAAAAGCTTAGTTTTAATTTGTCTACCTGCGGTGCAGGTTCTTTTCAATGACTTGTGCTTTGAAGCACGCAGTCAAACGCTGTTTTATAATAGACCACAGCGGTTGTCTATAGCCACTTCTTTAAAACCTCGAACTTCCTTTAACGCCATTAGCTTAACGGATCACTACACGAGTGCCAACACCCACAAGCCCTGCCAATCGATCAATTTGCTCGTTGGTAACGGCCACACACCCTTGGGTCCAATGATAGCGCCCATGAATATCAGGATCTGCACTACCTAGGCCATGAATCCCAATCGCCCCACCAAGTGCAGTGTTTTGAGGTGGGACGCCATGGCGGCGGTAGTAATCAAAGTAGTCGTCATAATCAGTTTGAGAATAAATACCTTTTTCCAACGCCATACGGGCGTGTACCGGCGTTGGATAATCAATGCCCATAAAGGTGCGCCACTGGCTTTCGTAATTAAAACGATTGATACGAAACTCGCCTAGCGGCGTTACATTATCACCACGAACACGCTGCGTCTTGGCGCCAGAGCGTCCCAATGATATGGGCGCAAAGCGCTCTACCAGCGCATTGCCCCTAAACACACTCAGCGCCGCTTCTTTGTCATCCACCAGCACCCATAGCTCGTTAGTGTGGCGTGGTACCGGCGCACGGGCCAGTATTGTTTCTACAAGGTCCGCACCACCCGGCTGACTGGGTGCAGTGACTGCCGCACTGGCCATGGCTGGCAGGCTCAGTGCAATGGCTAAAAAACGGCGGCGATTGACAAAAATCATGGTAGCTCTCGAAACAAATTAGCCTGTGGTGCATCAACTAGGTATATCTAGCCGCTGTTATACTCTATTCACACGTTCGCCGTTAGTCATTTTATCATCCGTAAGGCGAAAAACAGGCCAATAACAAACAGGGTGATGCGCGTCAAACGCCTTGTAACTCTTCAATACTCGCCATGATGTGGCGTATTTCAGAATTATGCCCTTCTGCCAACGCGTTAAAAAATTCTTCCTCGGGCTCAATTTTTGCACGTTCCGCACGGTGCTCATAAAGCGCCTGTAAACGTTGATGAGCCATGGTTGCTGTTTTCATCACATCTTCAATCGAGCCAGTTACCGTCTGTTCTGCTAGCTTGTCCAATTCCGGCGGCTGGGGAAATTCGCTCGAATCATCGAACCACGTTTCCAATACGTCAGTATGACCCGAATCATCGTGAAGCAGATCGTCTAGGCCTGTTTTCATTTTCAATTCACGGCTGGCTAAGTAGGTCAACACCATTTGTAAACGCTCATTTTCGACGCTATCAGCCGCGTCACTGTACTGGCGTGCCATTCTCTCGTGAAAGCCCGCGGCCCATTCAACTAAATCCTTCACTTGGTTATAGCGCATCATGCTTCTCCTTTCCTAAGTGCTTAACTGCGCGGATGCCGTTAGGGCAATCGATTACCACTCCTGACTGGTTTCGCGCAGTGCGCCTATCTCATGCTTTGCAGCCTGAAGGTTATCCAGCAGCTGTTGGCGTAAACTGGTCTGGCTACCTACTGCAATCATAGCCGGGTTTTGCACCGTACGCCGCGCGGCTCCTTCATCGCTATGCAAACGCTCTAGCTGGACCGCCAGCCAATTCAACCAGCTATCCGGCTGCGCTTTCAAGTCGCGAAGGCGCTGCAATTCCGCCAGTTCGGGGCCGTCTTGGGCCAGTAAAACAGTCCAACGGTGCTCCGCTAAGCGGGCATGCTCGGTGACTTCACGTAGCAACGACTCAAGCGCCAGCTCAAACAGGGCCAAGGCACTCTCCTCCAGCGCCATTTGTCGAGCCTGGGCGTGTTCATCCTCGCCTACGGGCAACGCGACAAGAAGCTCCGCTTGGTAAAGCAATTGATTGGTTCGCGATCTTGCATTCACTTACGCTTATCCTCCACGTGCCATTTACCAGCATCAAACATGGCTTTCCAACCGGTCGCTTTGCCCTCTTCATCGGTCATCACGTACTGCTCTTTACTCTTACGCGAATAACGGATTTGCGCGGGACGACCATCGGGGTCTTCGCTGGGCGCCTTAAGAATAAAGTGGTACTTCTCGGGCAGTTCATCGGCATGTGCTTTTAGCTCTTTGACCAACGGCGGCCGCGTCTCACGATTTTTAGGGAATTTGCTGGCTGCTAAAAATAGCCCACTTGCGCCATCGCGCAGAACGTAGTGGTCGTCAACTTTCTGACAGGCCAGCTCTGGCATCGGAATAGGGTCCATTTTAGGTGGCGCGACTTCCCCACTTTTTAGTAATTTGCGGGTATTTTTGCATTCACTGTTGGTACACCCAAAATATTTACCAAAACGGCCTGATTTCAACTGCATTTCAGAACCGCACTTATCACACTCGATCACCGGGCCTTCGTAGCCCTTAATCTTAAATTTTCCACTTTCGACTTCGTAGCCGTCACAATCAGGACTATCACCACAGATGTGCAGCTTACGCGTCTCGTCAATCAGGTAATTATCCATCGCCGTGCCGCACTTGGGACAGCGACGTTTGGCACGTAGCGCATTGGTTTCGGCCTCTTCATCATCGTCTTCTGCGACGGCCTCTTCGCCAGGAATCAGGTCGATAGTGCTCTTACAGCGCTCTTTGGGCGGCAGGTTGTAGCCGCTACAGCCAAGGAAGACACCCGTCGATGCTGTCCGAATCTGCATATGACGCCCGCAGGTCGGGCAGTCGATATTCGTCGGCACCGGTTGATTAGGCCGCATACCATCTTCGCTTTCCGCCTTGGCAAGTTCCTCACGAAATTCACCATAGAAATCATCAAGCAATGCACGCCAATTACGCTCACCTTCGGCGACTTCGTCCAGGCTGTCTTCCATGCGGGCAGTAAACGAAAAATCCATCAAATCAGGAAAGGACTCTTTCAGCCGTTCGGTGACGATATCACCCAGTTTTTCGGCGTAGAAACGGCGGCTTTCCAATTTCACATAACCGCGATCCTGGATCGTCGAGATGATCGAGGCGTAAGTAGACGGTCGACCGATTCCCTGCTTCTCAAGCTCTTTAACCAGGCTTGCTTCGGTGTAACGCGGAGCGGGCTTGGTGAAGTGCTGCTGAGGGTCGAGCGCTTCCAGCGCCATGGGTGTGCCCTTAGGCAGGTCGGGCAGACTCTGATCTTCATTTTTACCACCGGGCTTCATCACCCGGGTATAACCATCAAACTTCAGCACACGGCCTTTCGCACGTAGCTCATAGCCATCAACTTCGACACTGAGCGTGCTCGATAGGTACTGGGCCGGCGTCATTTGGCAAGCCACAAACTGGCGCCAGATTAGTTCGTAGAGACGCTCTGCATCGCGCTCCATACCCGCTAGGTCAGAAGCTTTCCGCTCAACGCTGGAAGGGCGAATCGCTTCGTGAGCCTCTTGAGCGCTCTCTTTACTGCTGTAGCGATTAGGTGCGCCTGGCAGGTAGCGCTCACCAAACTCTTCACCGATATAACTGCGTACACTTTCTACCGCGTCTTTCGACAAGTTAGTAGAGTCGGTACGCATATAGGTGATGTAGCCCGCTTCGTAAAGACGCTGGGCCATCGTCATGGTTTTCTTAACCGAAAACCCTAACCGGCCGCTGGCGGCCTGCTGCAGCGTTGAGGTAATAAAGGGGGCGGTAGGTTTAGAACTGGTGGGCTTGTCTTCCCGAGAGGTGATCGCCAGTTTGGCTTTTCGCAACTGCTCAATGCGCGCCAGGGTGTCTTGTTCGGAGGTAGATTTAAAGGCTTTGCCATCCTGGCGAACCAGGGCAAAACGCACCAACTCACCCTCGGGTGAAGCCAAATCCGCATGTACGTCCCAGAATTCTTCAGGGATAAAGGCGCGAATTTCACGCTCACGCTCGACAATAAGGCGCACCGCGACCGATTGCACACGCCCTGCCGACAGCCCACGCGCTACTTTCGCCCACAGCAGAGGCGAGAGCATAAAACCCACGACGCGATCCAGAAAGCGCCTTGCCTGCTGCGCTTCTACCCGCGGTATATTGAGCGTGCCAGGCGCCTTAAACGCGTCCTGAATAGCGTTTTTGGTAATTTCGTTAAACACCACGCGCTTGTAGCGGCTGTTATCGCCGCCAATGGTCTCGCGCAGGTGCCAAGCAATAGCTTCCCCTTCGCGGTCCAAATCCGTAGCGAGATAGACGGCATCGGCCTTCTCAGCCAGCTTTTTCAGTTCAGCGACGACTTTTTCTTTTCCCGGTAACACTTCGTAGTGTGCTTCCCAGCCATTATCGGGGTCTATGCCCATACGCCGAACCAACTGGTCTTGGCTTTTACGCTTTTTGCTCTCTAGCTTCTCTTCCGCCGACATCTTGCGTGTCGCTGCGGCCTGGCGCGCGCGCTCCTTGGGATCGGAGGCTGCCTTACCTGAGCCGCTGGTCGGCAGGTCACGGATGTGACCCACGCTCGACTTCACGATGAAATCGTTGCCGAGGTATTTATTAATCGTCTTCGCTTTCGCTGGCGACTCGACGATGACCAGTGACTTGCCCATAGTGCTCCACTTTCCTAATGCACGGACTGTCTAGCACGTGCTCTGAATTCGGTGACGTATCGTTGGGATAAAACAGCCCATTTACAAGATACGGATGAAAAAATGCGACTACCCTACCCCAGCCCTTGGCTAAGCGCCAGTGGCAACCCAGTAGCGGCAATAATCCTCAGATTTCAGATAAAGAGTAGCTAGACACTAGACTGCCACTGGCGTTACAGCAACCCAAAAAGTGCTGAGACAAACAAAGCGCCCCCACCAAATAGGCGGGGGCGCGTTGAGCTAACGTATTGTTTTAGCGTTTACGAGGGGCCTTTCGCTTCCCTGTACCGCTCTCCGGTTTGGCCGATTCCTCACCTGCCGGTTTGCTAGTGGCAGTGGTTTTTTCACCCTTCTGCTCTGGGTCCGCTGGCGCCTTAGCAGCCGTCTTCTCGGCTTCTGGTTCAGCAGCGATTTCTTCCGGCTGAGTGGCGGCGGGCTTGGCAGCTTTCGGCTTTTCGCCAGCGTCCTTGGTCACTGGCTTGCTGGGCCTGGCCTTATCAAACAACACTTTGATCTGATCAAAGCGATCAGCGGTGTGCTCTGAAAGCTCACCACTGGCAGCAAGCACATGCTCAAGATGGCTCAGATAGCCGTCAATCTCTTCGTTGCTGTGTCCTGTTAGCAATATCGGCAGTGAGTTCAGCGCCTGCTCACGGTCCAGCTTCAAAATAAAAAACTGCTCGCGCACGAGATGCTTAAACTCACTCAGCTTGACGCCCGGCTCAAGCTCAGCGCGTGAGGCACGCAGCCGTTTGAAGTTACGTTCGTCTGTCGAGGTAGCCCCACCCAGCACATAAATCAGCGAACGCATAACCGCTTCATGAGCGCCGCCGGAGGCAATTTTATTGCGCAACTCTTCCTGGCGCTGCTCAATAAAGCGACGATGCTCAGGTTCCGCACCAGGACGACGACGGTGAACGTGCGCATCGCCATACAGGCCAACGGCCGCCTGCAAAAGGGGCTGGCCGTAGATATCCATAAACATTTTTTCAGTATTGGTGTCGCGCAGGTCGCGCATCTTGTTCAAGCTAGCGACCAGCTGGTCAGACACCATGCTTTCAAATGTTTTGAATATATTGTCTTGAGACACTGGATGGCGGTTTTTGCGCACCGCATCCGCCATTACCGGCAAAGGCACAGACAGCGGATTACGGTCAGACAACAGCTTGTAGCCCAAACGGATGGGGTGCATGCGGCGATTCCAGCGAGCAGCCTCAGGCGTTATGGTGGCTTTTAACCAGGGCTGAAGAAAGAGCCGATACAGGCCAAGGTTAATTTCTGAAATACGCGCCACGGTGGCAAAACGGCGGTCATCTTCAGGTTTATGCTTCACTTCCTGATCGAGTTCCTCGAAATTACGCGGCGTGAACTCGAGCAGATAATCGCGCTCGAAAAGCTCAGCATCTTCGCCCGTTCCAGCCTTGTTCACCGACGTTTCGTATAAACCGGGCGGCAATACGTCGATATAATCCATATTCGCCGTGAACTCAGTGTGCTCTTTACGCGACACGCTCCCTGACACAAAAATACCTAAGTGCCCGGTGGTATCATGCAAGCAGTACACGATGGTTTGTTCATTGGCGATGATGTCATCTTCATCTTCATAAAGATCGCGAATCCAGCCCAGCGCTTGCGGCGGCGGGGTTATGTCATCGCCACGCGAGCAAAATACCACTATCGGCGAGCGCACATTGCGCAGATCAATGCGACGTCCATCGTGAGTCACTAGCTGCGCGGTAGAGAGCCGATTGCCAACAAACAAATTGTCGACGATATACTGGATCTCTTCTCCACCCAAGACAACGTGACCGCCCCACCAGCGCTCGAATTCGAGGTAGCGATCCGCTTCCGTGTCGATATTGTCATAGAGGTGGTACTGCTTTTTCCAATAGGTATTGGCCGGGTTGAGGCGTTCAAAATTCTGCACCAGCCACGCGCCATCAAATTGGCCATTGCCAATATCACTGGTGAGCGCGGTAATCCAACTGCCCCCGGCCATGCCGCCGGTGTAGCGCATAGGCGCTTTGCCATGTTCGCCCGCCCAATAGGACAGTGGAGCCCCGGCAATCAAGATAGGGCCGAAAACGTCCGGCTCTAAGGCAGCGGCCATCATCAGCTGCCAGCCCGCCTGACAGTTACCCACTACCATCGGCTTTTCGGTCGTCTCTGGATGAAGCTCAATCACATGCCGGAGAAAAGCAACTTCCGACTCAACCACATCCTCAACAGTTTGCCCCGGCTCAGGAAACGGCAGAAAACCGATGAAGTAACAGGGGTGGCCCGCTTTGAGGGCCACACCCAACTCGCTATCAGGCTTAAAGCCGCCAATCCCTGGCCCATGGCCTGCGCGCGGGTCGACCACCACAAAAGGACGTTTTTGGTCATCAATTTCAGTACCTTCATGGGGCAATACACGTAATAGCTCGTAGTTGGTTGGGCGCGGCAGCGTCCTCCCGTCTACTAACACCTCGGTATCGAACCCCAGCACATTGGGCTTGGTCTGCTCCATGTGCTCAAGATATTGATTGCCTCGCTCGCGCATGACATCCAAGTACAGAACGCTGCGCTCGGCGCTGTCGCGCCAGTAATCGAACGCCGCACGGCCAAACCCGAATGGGTCAAACAGCGACGTGAGCGCTGCGCTACCGGGAAGGGTAGAGTGACTATTTTGTTGCTTCAGCCATCCGCCTGTCATAACGGAAGCGTTAAGCAATGGATTGGTGAGAAAGTTCATAGGTTCCCCCATTGGGTTGATGCACAGGCAATTGGTGCACAGGCATCAGGTCCCGAAAGCGATGATGCTGCAACGCAATATAGTTTAAGCTACTCCCCACAAAACGTCGATCATTAACCCCGACATTTCACCCCAATGCATAACCCTAGCGGATGGGGGAACGCCTCAAACATAACGCCCTACGGTGTCCCGTTATTGGCAAGATATGTTACATTAAGCGTATTAGTTTGACCGATTACCCAGCGAGCTACGTATCAATTGGCAGGTAATCAGAGAGCGGCGCATCGACTCAAGCGTCTTTCTTACTCCCTTGCCTATCGCACATCAGAGAGGCTCTGTCCCTATGAGCAATAATCCCTCGCAGCGCGTGTCTAGCGGTGAAAAATTCCGCAACGAACATGGCATGACGGTGATTAAAGATGGTATGAAACAGCGCAAAGAGCAGGCAGAGGCCCCGTCTCTTGAGCGTAAGCCGAAGTGGCTTCGAGCACAGATTCCAGGCGGCGAGCGGTTTGAAGCGGTTAAGAAAAACGTCGCCACTCATCGTTTAAGCACCGTGTGCGCTGAATCCCACTGCCCCAATATGGGCGAGTGTTGGAGCAACGGCACGGCGACCATCATGCTCATGGGTTCCGTATGCACGCGTGCCTGTCGTTTTTGCGCGGTCGATACTGGCAACCCGCAAGGCTGGTTAGACCACGACGAACCCGATAATACCGCCAAGTCGGTCGAATTAATGGGATTACGCTATATCGTCTTGACCTCGGTAGACCGCGACGACCTCGACGATGGCGGCGCCACACATTACGCCAACTGCATTCGGGCGATAAAAGCGCGCACGCCTGACGTAGTGGTGGAAGCCTTAACCCCTGACTTTGATGGCGAAACCACGGCTATTGAGCGGGTCGTCGATTCTGGCTTGCAGGTCTTTGCTCAAAACGTTGAAACCGTCGAACGACTGACCGGACGTGTGCGTGATCGGCGGGCGGGATATCGTAAAACCCTTGATGTGCTTGCCCATGCCAAACGCTACCGTCCCGATATCATCACCAAAACGAGCATCATGCTGGGGCTGGGCGAGACCGACGAAGAAATATTGCAAACCTTTGACGATCTTCGCGAAATTGGCGTGGATATCGTCACCCTCGGACAGTACTTACGGCCGACTAAAAACCACCTGGCGGTTGAGCGTTGGGTGACGCCTGAAGAGTTTGATCGCTATCGCGTGATTGGCCTAGAAAAAGGCTTTATGGAAGTACCTTCTGGCCCGTTAGTGCGCTCAAGCTATCGCGCTGACCGTGTGTTCGAGAAAAACAACCTGGGACTTGCTTCACCTGCCGCTGTTCCTGGTCAGCAGCAGGAAGCGAATCCGGATCTGATACCGGCATTAAACGTAGGCTAGGTGTCAACTCGCCACCCACTTGCCGCGTTAACGCTTGTCGCTATTAAGTAGAGACTTGGTCTAGGAAAGGACTGGCTCACTTGCAATAGCGGCAGGCTTTATAGCGGCGAGCGGTCGACTCGAAGCAGAAAACGGTTTAACTGTGCGGCTAACGCATTGGCAAGCTGCTCGCCTACCCGATGATCCCTAGGTATTGAAACAAAATCAGTCAACTTTGCCATCTGCATATCCGCATAGCCACAGGGATTAATACGCAAAAAGGGCGCTAAATCGCCGTCGACGTTTAATGCCACGCCGTGAAAGCTTGCACCCCGCCGAATACGCAATCCCAGCGAGGCAATCTTTGCCTCACCCTGCGCTGTCGCCACATAAACACCGGGGGCGTCGGGGCGCGCTCGAGCACTCACCCCGTAGTCACTCAACACCTCAATTACTGCATTCTCCAGCGCAGTAACTAAGTGACGCACGCCAATTTTGCCACGCCGCACATCCAACAGTGGATAAAGCACTACCTGCCCTGGGCCGTGGTAGGTGACTTGCCCACCACGATCGACGTGTACCACTGGGATATCGCCCGGCATGAGTAAATGTTCGGGCTTGCCCGCCTGCCCTTGGGTAAACACTGGCTCATGTTCGACTAACCAGAACTGATCCGGCGTGTTTGAATCGCGGCTGTCCGTCAGGGCACGCATCGCCTCCCAGACAGGAAGATACGCTTGGCGACCCAAACTGAGTAACTCTATGGGCACTGAGTCGTTCACGATCACACCACCATGTGAACACGACCCGTGGCCTTGAGATCGTCAAACAGCCCTTTAATGTGCCGTTCGCCGGTTGCCCTAATAACGACACGCACCGATTGGAAGCGCCCATTGCGGCTATCAACCACCTGCATCGTCATGGCATCAAAATCAGGCGCATGGCGCACGATTACCTGGCACACATGGGCCGGAAAATCCTCGGCGGCATCGCCGACGATTTTTAACGAATAATCGCAGGGAAAAGTGATTTTAGGCGGTGCTTGCACCGCTGGCTGGCGCAAATCGCGCAAGCCTTGAGGAGCATTTTTTTTCATGGCAAACCTATTTTGCGAAACAACTTACATGACAGACATACGGTGACTAATCCGTAAAACGACCAATCAAATTACTAAAAAAGCGCTGCACTTGGTCAAAAAGACGCTTGAAAAAGCCGCCCTCTTCAATATTTTCAAGGGCTACCAAACGGCGCTCTCCGACCACCTCGTCGCCTAAATGCACCTCAAGGGTGCCAACCTCGTCGCCGACGGCTACCGGCGCTTGTAGATCCGAGTTAAGGTTCAGGCGCGCGCGAAGTTCTTCATTACGATTGCGCGGCAGCGTCATAAAGACTTCTTCATCAACGCCCACCCGCAGCTCATTGATATCACCGCCCCAAACTCGCGGCGTTGCCAATACAGCCCCACGCTCGTAGAGCTTCATGGTTTCGAAAAAGCGGAAGCCGTAGCTGAGCAGCTTTTGGGTTTCTTGAGCGCGTGCTTCATCAGAATTAGTACCCATCACAACAGACACTAAGCGCATGTCGTCACGCTTAGCCGATGCCACCAGACAAAAACCGGCTTCTGTGGTCCAGCCTGTTTTCAGGCCATCCACCGACGGGTCGCGCCACAACAAGCGATTGCGGTTAGGCTGGTCAATGCCGCCATAAGAAAAGGTTCGATGGGAGTAGATTTCGTAGTGATCGGGGTAATCATTAATGATGTGCTGAGATAACCGCGCCATATCGTGGGCAGTTGAGTAGTGATTTTCGCCTGGCAAGCCGGTAGCGTTCTGGAAATTGGTATTATCCATACCCAAACGGGTGGCGTGCTGGTTCATTAGGTCCGCAAAGGGAGCTTCACCGCCTGCCAGGTGCTCTGCCATGGCGACACTGGCATCGTTACCCGACACGATGATAATACCGTGGAGCAGATCATCGACCGACACCTGCTCGCCCACCTCAATAAACATTTTCGAGCCGCCGGTACGCCAAGCATTCTCGCTAATATTAATCATATCATCGAGATTAATAGTGCCGCGATCCAGCTCGCGTTCGACCAAATAAGCAGTCATCAACTTGGTCAGACTTGCTGGGGGAAGACGCTCATCCGAGTTATGCTCAGCGAGAATACGCCCACTGTTAGCATCCATGAGTATCCAAGAACTCGCCGCTAGCTGAGGGGCTGCAGGAATTATCGTTTGCGGCTGCGGAATCACCTGAGCGGAAGCCGGAGCAGCGACCGTCACCATAGCAGCAAAAATGCAGAGGCGTGCGGAGCGGCCAATGGATGTAAACACGTTCATAACGTCAGTCTCACTTACTTGAAAGCTTATTTGCAAAAAGTAGCGACGCTTTAAACGCGCCACATGAAATAAAAAGAGGGTGAATTATCGCACAACAAAAGCCTGGGGGAACCCAGCTTGGCGCAGTGTTTCGCGTGCCTTTGCTTCTTGCCCAGGATTAAAGGGCCCAACTTGAACACGATATATATCGCTATCACTGACAATTCGCACCGCGTGTGGCTGCGCGCCCTCTAAGCGCTGTTGCAGCGTTTGCGCCCCTTCAGGATTGCCCAGGGCCGCAATTTGTAGATAAACCGCGCTCGGTGCATCGCTGCTTGATGGCGACGCCGTCATCTCACCTGCTGGTTGAGCAGGCGTTGGCGCTTTAGCGGGCGCTTCACCATTAGCCTGCTGGGCCAGCCACTGTACAGGGTTAATCGCTTCAACCTTAACTCGACCGGTACCGTTATCAAGAAACCCCAGCCGCGCCGCCGCCGCGTAGGAAAGGTCTATTTCACGGTCACTATGAAACGGCCCACGGTCATTCACTCTGACAATCACCGAGCGCCCGTTATCCAAGCTGGTCACCCGTGCAAAGGTGGGCAACGGCAGCGAACGGTGTGCGGCCGACATTTCATACATGTCGTAGATCTCACCGTTGGAGGTCGCATAGCCATGAAACTTTTCACCGTACCAAGAGGCGTTCCCCTGCTTTTCATAACCGGTTGCATCAGGCAGTACGTGGTAGGTTTTTCCCCACACTTCATAGCTAGACCGATTGCCCGCCCGAGAAGGCGCCTCAACTCGCGGTCTGGCATCAGGCACCTTGGACACATCCGGCGGCTCTAGCGGGTAGGCATCACCACTCATGGCATAGCGGCCGCCACTGGTGCCTGCGGCAGGGGAAACGGGAGCAGTGGTTTGATTAGCAGCGCTGGGCGCTTCGACCCGCTGGGCGTCATGGCTGGCACACCCACCGAGCAGTGCGAGAGTCGCGATTAACCCCCATGTCCGCAGGGTCATTATCCGCTGAGCATTGGTAAGCAGAGCCTTAGTCAGTGCGGGCTTGGTCAGCTTGGTTTTCATGCCTTATCCTCATGCAACTTATTGCGCAATTCGGCAATCGCCTCCGCCAACTCGGCTACTGCCATGGCATAAAGGTGGCTATGGTTGTAGCGGGTAATGACGTAAAAATTATACTCGCCAAGACGGTAGCGGGTTTCACCATCGGCAAATTCAAGTGCCAACGGCATCACAAGCAGTTCGTTTTCGAGAGGCTCCTTGGGAGTAATCCCATGGTCCGCTAACTGAGCAACGCTCACCTTAGGTGGCACAGTTTGATTAAATGGCAGGTCTTGCAGCGTATCAACAGGCAATACCGCCGGGCCACTGGCCTGGTGATAAATAGCCTCACCCGGCTTCCAACCATGTTCAGCAAAATAGTTAGCGACACTACCTATAGCGTCAATCGGGTTTTCCCAAAGGTCACGAAGGCCATCGCCGTCAAAATCGACGGCGTAGGCTTGATAGCTGGTAGGAATAAACTGCGGATACCCCATGGCACCCGCATACGAACCCTGCAGCTCTGAAGGGTCAACCTGCTGCTCGTACGCTATACGTAAAAATGCTGCTAGCTCGCCGCGAAAAAATGCCCCTCGCGACGGGTGATGAAACGCTAGCGTGGCCAGCGAATCCAGTACGCGATGCTGTCCTTTATGCCGACCGTAATAAGTTTCAACACCAATAATGGCGGCAATAACATCTGCGGGTACGCCGTAGCTACTCTCAGCCCGCGCAAAATCGTCGGCGTGGGCGTTGATAAACGCCACGCCTTCCTCAATACGCTGCTGGGTGATAAAAATATCGCGGTACTCATACCACCGAAGTCGCCGCTCGGCGGCTCCCTCCATGGCGTCTAGCACGCTTTGGGTATAACTCGCCTGCCCAAGCGCCTCTTCCAGCCACGCTTGCGGCATGCCCTGCTCCACCAGTTCGTCCACCAGCGCCTGGCTATCAGCATTTAGCTGAGGATCAACGTGTTGTTGTGAATCCGATGATGGCGAATCAGCAAACGACG
The DNA here is from genome assembly GCF_033052795.2 of Halovibrio sp. HP20-59. Classification (NCBI taxonomy): domain Bacteria; kingdom Pseudomonadati; phylum Pseudomonadota; class Gammaproteobacteria; order Oceanospirillales; family Halomonadaceae; genus Halovibrio; species Halovibrio sp. HP20-59. Next base: position 115,347 of record NZ_JAWJUW020000010.1, on the reverse strand, counting down.
CAGACGTTGCCAAGCACATCAATGCTGCCAATAAGTAGCGGCTTGTCTTGCTCTGAACCCTGTTCATTAACTCTCCACTCCTTGAATTACCTATGCCAGCATCGTCCATTCCCGAGTGACAAGCGCGCTAATCACGCACATTACCCTAACGCGACAGTAGCCGACGGTGGGCATGTATCGACATGAGAATACCGAAACCGGCTAACAAGGTCACGCTTGAGGTACCGCCATAGCTCACTAACGGCAGTGGCACGCCAACGACAGGCAAGATGCCGCTCACCATGCCCATATTGACAAACACATAGATAAAAAACGTTAAAATAATACTGCCTGCCACCAAACGACCAAAGGTATCTTGTGCGGTACTTGCCATCCATAACCCACGACTGACAATCAACAAATAAACGCCTAACAGCACCAACATACCGATAAGACCAAACTCTTCGCCGAGTACCGCAATAATAAAATCCGTATGCCGCTCAGGTAAAAACTCTAGCTGTGACTGGGTACCCTGAAGCCAACCTTTGCCCCATAAGCCACCACTACCGATTGCAGTGGTCGACTGGATAATGTTCCACCCTGCTCCCAAAGGGTCACTTTCGGGGTTTAAAAACGTCAACACGCGCTGGCGCTGGTAGTTATGCATATTCATCCAGAGCAGTGGCACACCCGCCGCCCCTAGCGCGCTGATAAACCCGATTAAGCGCCACGACAAGCCCGCTAATAGCAACACGATCAGAGCAGCACTGGAGACCAGCAACGACGTACCTAAATCGGGTTGAATCGCGGTTAGCACCACAGGCACACCAATAAGCACTAGACACACCACGATATCGCGCAGTCGTGGCGGCAATTCGCAGCGGTTGAGATAGGCCGCTACCATTAACGGGGCTGCTAACTTCATCATTTCCGATGGCTGAAAACGTATCACGCCAGGAATAACTAGCCAGCGTTTGGCCCCCATGCCCACATCGCCCACTACATCTACGGCAATCAGCATGATAACGCCAATGCCATAGGCCAATGGCGCAAAGCGCAAAAAGGTCGATGGCGACAACTGAGCGATAATCACCATTCCTACCAGAGCAATAAGAAAGCGCACGCTCTGGGCAATAACCGCGTCCATAGACTGCCCAGAAGCGCTATACAAAACGATTAACCCCCCGCTCATCAGCACTAGCAGCAAGCCAAGCAACCAGGGATCAAGGTGGATTCGCTCCCAAATACTTTTACGTCGGGCGATACCACTCTCGGGTGGGCGAACAGGGTGGCCACGCATTGAACGGGCTATATAATGCCACGGCATGATTTAGTTACCCTCCACGTTGGCATCATCTTCTTCTAACACTTCGCGAACTTCCTCTACGTCAGGAGCATCGTCTTCCAATAGCCAAGCATCCGTCATGGCACGCGCCAAATGAGCGGCGTGGGTACTACCGCCACCGGCATTTTCAACAATCACAGAAACAGCAATTTGTGGGTCTTCCAGGGGTGCAAAACCAATGAACAGGGCATGGTCGCGCAGCCGCTCTTCTAACTCATCGGCGTTGTAGCGCTGATCCTGGCCCAATGAGAACACTTGCGCCGTGCCTGACTTCCCCCCCATGCGGTATTCAAGGCCGACGCCCGTTCGGCGTGCCGTTCCTTCACTGCCGCTCAGGACTTTTTCCATACCGTTGAAAACGCGGTCCCACCAGCTGTCCTTGGCAAGCTGAATATCGTCTAAGCTATCGGGTAAATCCTGAGCGACTGGCGTATCGCCAATGTCATGAGCCAACCTTGGTTTAACCCAATGGCCACGATTGGCCAGCGTCGCCGTGGCGCTAGCCAGCTGTAACGGCGTTACTTGCCAATAGCCTTGGCCAATACCCACCGATAGCGTTTCGCCGGGGTACCAGGGCTGGTTGAAACGCCCGCGCTTCCAATCTCGCGAAGGCATTAACGCGCCGCTCTCGCCCTGCACGTCATGGGCCACGCGCTGGCCAAAACCAAAATTGCTCATTTGATCATGCAAATCATCAATGCCCAAATCGTGCGCAAGGGTATAAAAATAAGTATTATTAGATACTGCTAAAGCTCGCTCTAAATCTACTCGCCCGTGCCCCCAACGCAACCAGTTGCGATAGCGGCGGGAATCATTCGGTAATTGGTAATAGCCGGGGTCGTTGATGGTACTGTCTGGGGTGATGACGCCTTCCACCAAACCGGCAAGTGCCAGGAAGGGCTTAATGGTAGAACCAGGCGGATAGTGACCACGAGTCGCGCGATTAAACAGTGGTAAATCAAGGTCTTGCTGCAAACTACGGTAGGAAGCAACGTCAATTCCGGTGACGAACTGATTACTGTCAAACCCAGGCGTCGACACCATGGCAAGGATTTCCCCCGTGGCTGGGGCGATAGCCACAATAGAGCCGCGACGACCGTCAAGCAGCTCGTAAGCCAGTGTTTGCAGCGACTTATCCAACGTTAAGGTCAGGTTCTTACCCGGCACAGGGTCAGTGCGTCCCAGCTCGCGCAATACCCGGCCGCGAGCATTGGTTTCTACTTTTCGCAAACCGGCTTGACCGTGTAATTCTTCTTCGTAGAAACGTTCGATACCCGTCTTACCAATAAAATGGGTGCCTGCGTAGCGGCCCGCATCAAGGGTTTTCATCTCTTCAGCATTAATGCGACCTACATAGCCCAGCGTGTGCGCCATGATCTCAGCGTCGGGGTAAAAACGTAGTGGCTGAGCCTCTACTTCAACACCAGGCAGCCGGTGACGATTGACCGCTAGACGGGCAATTTGATCTTCGCTCAGGTCGCTAGTCAGGAGTGCGGGCTGAAAGGGGCGCTGGCGTTGCCGCGAGCGGGTGTTGAACGCCTCAATCTCCTCTTCGGGCAGCTCAAGCAGTTCGACCAGGAGCGCCAGGGTTTCGTCTAGGTCATCGACCCGCTCGCGCACAATGGTCAAGTTATAGGTCGGCCGGTTTTCCGCCAGCAGTACGCCGTTACGGTCGTAGATTAAACCGCGATTCGGCGGTAGTGGCTCGACACGGACTCGGTTATTTTCTGAGCGTGTACTGTACAAATCATGCTGAATCACTTGTAAATACACAAGACGCCCCATCAAGAGGCTGGACAGGGTCAACACGACTAAAACAGCGAGTAGTGCTCTAACACGGAAAATACGCAGTTCTTGCTCGGAGTTTTTTAGCGTGTTGGAGCGCTTGAGCATGGCAACGATGACTCTCAAATCGAACTATTAAATCAAACAAAAGGCGCAGCAGGCCTTCTACAGCGATCGCTCACCATGTCAGTCAGCCGTTAGCGGTGATAAGGGTGGCCCACCAGCAATGTCCAAGCGCGATATAGCTGCTCGGCCAGCATAATACGCACCAAAGGATGAGGTAGCGTTAGCGGGGAAATGGACCAGGTCTTTTCCGCCATCGCCGAGAGCGAAGGTTCAAGACCATCAGGGCCACCGACCAGTAAAACAATATCGCGACCGGTCATTCGCCAGGTGTCGGCTTCTTGGGCTAACTGCTCGGTGGTCCAGGGCTTTCCTTTCACTTCTAACGCCACAAGGTATTCATCACCGCGAAGCTTATCGCGAATGCGCTGTGCTTCTTGGGCACGGGCTTTGGCAATATCGGCGTTTTTGCCACGCTGACCTAACGAAATTTCTTCAATAGCGAGATTAAAATCCCGCGGGAGCCGTTTGCGATAGGTTTCCACGCCCTCTTCTACCCAGGCGGGCATTTTAGTACCTACCGCTAACAGCCGGATCCTCATGACATACTAGCCCGCTCTCTGAAGCGCTCGAGTGACGCATCGATAGCGCCTGAATCACTAGGGAGGTCTGCCCACAGCCGCTCTAAGTCGTAGAGCACGCGCGCTTCGGGCATCATTACATGCACCACAATATCGCCAAGATCGACTAACACCCAATCAGCGTTATCGCCGCCTTCTACCCCTAAAGGCCCTAGACCGGCGGCCTTGGCTTTTTCAACCACGTTTTGAGCAAGCGCTGCTACATGCCGCGTGGAGGTGCCACTGGCGATCAACATTAGATCAGTGACCTCAGTTAATTTGGCAACATCCAACTGGGTGATGTCGCGTGCTTTCAGTTCTTCTAGCGCGTCAATCGCTAGGCTTTTCAATGTATCGATGTGCATGACTCCTAAAGACAACCTCATGGGGTAATCGGCCAATAAAGCCGGCCATTGTAACGGCTTCTTTGCTGACTGCCAGCGCTATTCGCACTGCTGGTAAAGTCCTTGGTGCTGAATGGCTTGCTCGACCGCTGAAGGCATTAAATAACGCACGCTTTCGCCTGCGCTTATACGCTGACGTATGCGGGTTGCCGAGATTGCCATTAGCGATGGCAGCTCCAACGTTAGGTAGCCGCCACAGGGCGTTAACATCAACGTTTCTATACTATCGACTCTACGCTTTCCAACCAGTTCCGTTAATGCTGCGGGTAACGAATCGCTATAGCCAGGACGAGCAATCACCACTAGATGGGCCAGCTCGAATAGGCGTTCGGGCTGGTGCCATTGAGCAAGCCGTAAAAAAGCGTCAAAACCAATTGCCATGACCAAGCGCGCCTGCCCCCCATACTCGGCGCGCAGCTCAGCGAGCGTATCAGCGCTATAGGAAGGCCCTTCACGGCGCAGCTCGCGATCATCGGCGAACAACCCAGGCGTATCACCAATACCCACCTGTAAGAGCGCCAGACGCTGCTGGCCTGACACCTGAGGCCGTCCGCGGAGCGGCGGCTGCTGGGCAGGTATCAAATGCAAACGATCAAGCCCCAGCGCTTCGTGTAACTCCACCGCGCTGCGCAAATGACCTAAATGTACGGGATCGAAGGTGCCGCCCAGCATGCCGACCCGCGGCGCTAGATTATTCGCCCCTTGGCTCATTCGCGCACCTGACCGTCACCAAACACCACATACTTACGTGTCGTTAGCCCCTCTAAACCTACCGGGCCACGGGCATGCAGCTTGTCGGTTGAAATGCCAATCTCGGCGCCTAAACCGTATTCAAACCCGTCGGCAAAACGGGTTGAAGCGTTAACAATCACCGAGCTGGAGTCGACTTCGGCCATAAACCGCCGCGCGAGCGAATAATCCTGGGTGACGATAGCGTCAGTATGCTGAGAACCGTAATGTTCAATATGCGCCATTGCCTCGTCAATCCCATCGACTATTTTTATTGCCAAAATAGGTGCCAAGTATTCTGCCGACCAATCGGCGTCAGTGGCGGCCGTCGCTTGGGGCAATAGCGCCAACGTACGTTGGCAACCACGTAGTTCCACCTGGTGTTCCGCATAGGCGCGGGCAAGCTCTGGCAGCAATAAATCAGCAACCGGTGCGTCTACCAGCAGGGTTTCCATGGTATTGCAGGTTCCATAGCGCTGAGTTTTGGCATTAACCGCAATGGCTAACGCTTTGGCCGGATCAGCGGTGGTATCAATATAGACATGGCAAACGCCATCAAGGTGTTTGATGACCGGCACTCGCGCCTCACGGGAGATACGCTCAATCAGCGATTTCCCCCCGCGTGGAATAATCACGTCCACATACTCTGGCATGCTGATCATCTTGCCCACTGCCGCCCGGTCGGTCGTCGCCACCACCTGCACACTGCCGGCAGGCAACCCCACATCAGCAAGCCCGGCCTGTATGCAGTCGCTAATCGCCGCATTCGACTCCATCGCCTCAGACCCGCCGCGCAATAGGCAAGCGTTTCCCGATTTCAAACACAGGCTAGCGGCCTCCATGGTGACGTTAGGCCGCGATTCATAAATAATCCCAATAACACCAAGCGGTACGCGCATTTTACCCACCTGAATACCGCTAGGCCGATAACGCATATCGTCAATCTCGCCTACCGGATCGGGCAAGGCGGCCACTTGGCGCAAGCCTTCAATCATGCCATCAATACGCGCATCATCCAGTGCTAAACGATCCAACAGCGCACTATCCAAACCGTTTTGTCGGCCGCGCTGCAAATCCTTCGCGTTGGCCGCTAAGATACTTCCGCGTGCCGCTGCGAGCCGCTGTGCCATAGCGGTTAAGGCACGGTTTTTTAACCCCGAGTCGGCTCGGCGCAGCTCACCTGCGGCCCGCCGTGCCGTCTGCCCCAAGGATTGCATATAGGCGGCAACGTTTCCGGTAGAAAGATGCTGAAGGGCCTCGTCTTGGAACGGTGTTGAAACGCTCATGCGATCTCCATGCGTCGTCGCGCATACTCAGGTTTAAAATGCCCCTTCTAAGTGTTAGGGGATAATGCCAATTTTAATAGCGATAGGGTTGGTCCGCTTGCTAAGCAAAGTGTTTTTTACGTTTGAGCTTATATGACGCCACTTCAACGTTATACTGAAGATGATTAGAGCGCTCATGTGTGCTGTGTACGTTTGTCATTCTGCACTCGCTCGCTTGTTCCGACCCATCTGATGATTCAGGGCGAATAGTAAGCCACCATGCAAAGCAAGTACAAAATCAGACTGCTACGCGCCAATCTTCTCGCCGCTGCCGTGGCCTTGGCGCTCTGGATACCTAACTCCCCCACCGGTGCCGCTGTCGTGCTGTGGCTGGCGATTGGCTGGCTATTAGCTACCGCGCTGGTACTCGATTTTAGCCATCGCCGCTCTCGGGGGCTGCCGTGGCAAGTGGTGCCCAGCCTTCTGTTGGTGGGGTTAATCGCGGCCGACCCAGAACGGCATGCAATGTTAATCTGGGCATGGGCAGCTATGCTTATGTTGCCACAAAAACGCTGGGTAACCGTCTTTAACCTCTGTGGGGCGCTGGTTAGTTTGGTGATGATAGCCCTCATGATGAACGGCCCTGCCTTTATACTGTTGCTAAGCTCACTGCTGGTACTTGGCTTATTTGCCTTAATCCGGGCCCAGCTACTCATTGATATAAACGGCTCTATTCGCCAGCGATTACGCTTGATTCCAGGCCTTAATCTGTGGCCAGGTGAGCAGCTGTTACGCGATATTACCCGCGACCAGACCCGCTGTGAACGCGAGGGCATTCATGCTGAAGTGCTAATTCTGCACGTGAAACGCCATCAGCTTTGGCCAACGGCAAAAAAGCTGTGCGAGCTAACCTACATTTTTGAGAATGTCTATCGCCTTGATGGTACTGCCCTTGCCACCTTGATACTCTCGCGCTCACCTAGCGAAGCCGCTCAGCGGCGCAGCCTGCTGCTGGCCGACATGCCCACTAATACCATCAGCAAACACTTGGCGTTGATTGACATCAAACCAGCGACGCTCACAATGCCTGAAATATGCAAGCTACCCGTGGATAAAGAGAAGAATACCACATGACTGAGAATCGTACGCCGAAGCGTTTGATGACGCTCGCCTACGGCGTCAGCATTGCGCTAATGGCTAGCTATGCCATGTGGCTGTATGCCATGGGGGAATACCGAGACCTGCTTATCCCCTCCTTTACAACGCTACTGCTGATAGCGGCACTATTGATGCATATAGGTCAGGGGCTGGGCGCCGAACTGCCGCGTATCATTTTACTTTGTTGCACCTACGCTGTCGTCTTGGGTGCCTTCTACTATAACCCTGGTGTGCCGCCTATCTGGCTGGGTTTACCTATTACCGCTGCCTTTCTGCTCTTACCCTTATGGGCAGCGGTTTTGGTCAATCTTGCGATGGGGCCTGTGTGGTGGCTCTTTCCGGCGATTGCTAGCGCCCCGCCGACGGTCCTGCTCGGGTATGTCACCTTGACCCTACTGCTCGCCCTACCTCGCTGGGAGCATGCACGCCGCCGTGCGTTACTGCGTGCAACCGACCCAAACGACAGCGACTGCAGTGCCTACCATATAGATACGCTAAAGGAGCGTTTGAACAGTGAATACCAGCGCGCCGCGATGCTTAATCAGCCATTAGCGGTATTGGTGTTGCACCTACCACAACTGGATATGGCCCAGGAGCAGTTTGGCCCACGTGCACAGTCGGCGCTATTAGCGGCTCTTTGTAATGAAGTCAACAGCCGCTGTCGCGATCATGATGTATTGGGTAGGGCGGACAACGCCACATTTTGGCTAGTTTTGCCGGATACCAGTGAGAGCGGTGCACTACTGGTGCGCGAGCGTCTACAGCGGGTACTCTCACAGTGTGTGTTAGTAGAAACCGGCCAACTTGAAGTTCGCATTACGGCTTGCATGCCGTATCGTGCTGAGAACTTTGAGCGCTATTTAAAGCGCCTTGAAGCACGCGGCTCCGCCCTTGCCAATGCTTAGCGTTACACCCGTTTATTTTAGCACCAGTTTTAGCAGGAGACGCATGTGCCGTACGCCGATACGTTGTCTGCATTGACGCTCTCGCCCCTGCTACTACTGTGCCTGGTAATGGTGATCGCGTTAGTTGAATCGCTCGCCTTGGTCGGCCTGCTAGTGCCCGGCGTCATGCTCATAACCACGTTCGCGTCGCTGGCAGGGCACCAGGACATTGCCTTGGCGTGGCTAATCGGCGTCGCCTTTATAGGTGCCGTTATAGGCGATGGCATCAGTTTCGCACTGGGATTTCAATATCGCCAGCAAGTCACACAGCGCTGGCCACTGTCCCAACACCCAGAATGGCTGGGCCGCGGGGCTCGTTTTTTTGAGCGCTATGGTATTTGGTCGGTGTTTATCGGCCGTTTTGTGGGCCCAATACGGCCGATTATTCCGTTGGTGGCGGGCATGATGCACATGTCGCCTAGCACCTTCTTATGCGCCAACCTAAGCTCCGCGGCACTTTGGGCGCCTGCTTATATACTGCCTGGTTATTTGCTGGGGCGTACCTGGCAGCAGCATTTAAATCTACCGCCAGGGCTTGAGGCGGCGCTACTAACATTAGCGTTTATTATTATTGTCCTCGCCATTATTTTCTCTTGGGGGCGCCATCAAGCCTCGCGGCATGGCAAGCTTTACCGCGCGATTGCCGGAAGCATTCGTCGCTTACCGCTGCTACGCAGGCCCTGGCTGGCCATGAGCCAAACCGGTGATGTGCCATTGGCTTCACTGCTGCTGCTGGTACTAGCGCTAGGTAGCCTGTCCGGCTGGACACTGCTCGTGATTGCCCACCAGGGTCCGCTGGAAATAGATTTGTTCATTCAGCAACTTTCCACACGGCTGCAGAGTGATGTTTCGTACCTAGCAGGAAATGTTTTTGCACGCATAGGCGATACCCTGGGCATTATCGCTTTAACGCTGCCTTGGGCGGCTTGGATGCTGATAACCAAAAGGTGGGCGGTCTTACTGCACTGGTGTGGCGCTTTTGCTAGCGTCGCCCTGCTAAACATAGTGGGCAAGGGGCTGTTTGGTCGCGCTCGCCCCGAGACACCGGACTATCTGATGGGTTCGTACTCTTATCCCAGCGCCCATACGTCGACGGCCGTGGTGCTGTTTGGCTTAACAGCGGCGTTCGTAGCGGCCGAGATTTCCCGTCAAAAGCGCTTTTGGGTGTACTGGTTAGCACTAGCGCTTGCACTGCCCATGGCGTTATCAAGGCTGGTGGTGGGCGTACACTGGTTCAGTGACCTGGTGGGGGGCGCGTTACTCGGCTTGGTCGTCTGCGCGCTGACACGGCTTCACTGGCAACAGCAGCCTCGCTCTCCTCTTCGGCCCTGTCCTTGGCCGCTGCTAAGTGTCGCGTCGCTGGTGCTTATCAGCGCTCGCGTCGGCCTGCTGCCACCCGTTTAAAAGCCAATTAACCAAGCGCCAGCCACAGGCCTACCCCAATCATCAGTGTTCCGGCGATGCGATTCAGCAGCCGTACATTGCCGCTTTTACCGAGCACATTGCGCAGCGTTTTGCCGCCGGTGGCGTAGATCAGCATGCTGGCAAACTCAATGGTCAAAATGACCGCAATCAGCAGGCTGAGTTGCCCAGGCAGCGGGCGGCTACTGTCCAAAAAAGGCGGCAGCAGCACCATAAAAAAGGCCCACCCTTTAGGGTTTGCCACCGCAGTAACAAACCCTTGCATGGCTAACTGCAGGGGGCTAGCGGGCGGGCCCGCATCCAGCTCGCTGGGAATCGCCATGCGCCCTCGGGAGCGCCACATCATTATGCCCAAATAGCCTAAATAAGCTCCACCCACCCACTTAAACAGCACAAACAGCTCTGGCTGGCGTAGCATCAGTGCGGCCACCCCTGCGCCAGCGGCGGCAGCTACCAAGCCAACGCCCAGCAACTCGCCGATCATCATCCATAGCGTGCGCTTAACGCCTTGTGTCATCCCTAGCACCATGGCGAGCGTCATGCACATACCAGGCGTTAGAGAAACAAATAGAAACGTTGGCACAAAAACTGAGAGCGTGGCCCACGACATCATAGTTTAGTCGTCCTTTACCAAAGAGGGATTGGTCGCGTGCCCCACCTCACCCCAGCGGGGCACCAGCGAATGCTCAATTCCCAACTGATTCAGGATCCGCGCCACTATAAAATCAATCAGGTCATCAATGCTTTGTGGGCCGTGATAAAACCCGGGTGCAGCAGGCAAGATAACGACACCCAAACGGCTCAATGCCAGCATATGTTCCAAGTGAATCGGTGAAAAAGGGCTTTCCCGCGGCACCAGCACCAGCGTTCGACGCTCTTTAATCGCCACGTCAGCGGCGCGCTCGATCAGGTTATTGCTGGCCCCCGTGGCCACCGCTGAAAGCGTCCCGGTCGAGCACGGACACACCACCATGGCAGAAGGAGCGCCCGAGCCTGACGCTACCGGCGCCATCCAGTCTTCGCGGCCAAAGCAGCGAATCTGACCGGGTCGCGCCCCACTGCGCTCGCTCAATGCTTCCACCAATCGCTGGGGCTGCGCGGGTAGCGAAAAGGCGGTTTCCGTGGCGATAACCATGTGCGCCGCTTTCGATATCATCACCCACACCTCATGACCGGCGGTGACCAAGACATCGATCAGGCGTAAGCCGTATTGCGCCCCGGAGGCGCCGGTGAGCGCCACGGTAATCGGCTTTTTGAACGAGGCATCTGCTCTCTCTGTCACGCTCGGCCCTCCTTGGCTAACGCTAACGCGGCGAGCAAGCGTTCGTGCACGCCCTCAAAGCCGCCGTTGGACATCACCACAATGCGGTCTAACGGTGACGCTTGAGTAACCACTGCCGCCACCAACGTATCAATGTCGCTAAACAGCTGGGCATGCGCCCCTTGCTTGGCAACCAGCTCGTCCATCGACCAGTCAAGCCCGGCAGGCTGAAACCAAAACACGCCATCAGCGTCAGCGACGCTCCCGATCAAGCGCTCGCGCAGGGCGCCTAATCGCATAGTGTTGGAACGCGGCTCAATAACCGCCAGCAAGCGCCCTTTGGTCGTCGCCGCACGTAGCCCTTTCAGCGTGGCGGCAATTGCCGTGGGATGGTGGGCGAAATCATCAATGACCTGAATGCCGTTAATCTCACCGCGCACTTCCTGACGCCTTCTGGGCGTTTCAAAGCGCGCCAGCGCGGCACAACCGCGTGCTAAATCAACCCCACACAGATGCGCCGCCGCCAGTGCCGCCAGCGCATTGTGGGCGTTGTGCTCGCCGGTAAGCGACCACTCAACAACCCCATCTTCACCCTGACTATTTCCGGGTTCCTCGCCGTTATAAATAACCTGGAAGCGACTGGCATCGTCACGCTCTAGCCTAAGTTGCCATGCACTTGCGGCCTGGTCGCCAAAGTGCACTACCGGCGTCCAAACGCCCTGTGCAAGCACTCGCTCTAAGGCAGGCTGATTATCAGCAACTAATAAGCGGCCTTGGCTCGGCACGGTGCGCACCAAATGATGAAACTGGCGTTCAATAGCGGCTAGATCAGGGAAAATATCGGCGTGGTCGAACTCAAGATTGTGAAGGATGGCGATATGCGGGCGGTAGTGAACAAACTTGGAGCGCTTATCGAAGAAGGCCGTGTCGTACTCGTCGGCTTCAACCACGAACGGCGCTTGGGGATCCCCTAGCCGGGCCGATACGCCAAAATTACGCGGCACGCCGCCGATTAAGAACCCTGGCGCGAGCCCTGCACTCTCAAGCAGCCAAGCCAACACGCTCGCGGTGGTGGTTTTGCCGTGAGTGCCCGCCACAGCAATCACCCGCCGACCCGGCAATACGTGTTCCGCCAGCCACTGCGCTCCCGATGTATACGGCAGGCCGCTATCAAGTAGCGCTTCAACCTCGTCATTACCCCGCGACAAGGCATTGCCTACTACGACAAGATCCGGCCCTGGCGACAGATTCTCGGCGTGGTAGCCCTCCATCAAGGTGATGCCCGCATCAACCAACTGGCTACTCATCGGTGGGTAAACATGCTGGTCAGAGCCGCTCACACGATGCCCTAACTCCCGCGCCAACAGTGCCAGGCTGCCCATAAAGGTGCCGCAGATACCAATAATATGTAGATGCATGGCTCTCGCCCCTTCAATCGCCGGTAAGCTAATTTACTAAAAGCCAAAAAAATGGCGTAAAAATAGCCAAATGGTTTAAAAATAGCTAAGCAGCCTAGCATGTTGACTCTATTTGCTCATCTACTCATCGCCATAAACGGTGACAAAGCGCCCCTCAAGTGACAAATCCCTTGAGTTGTTGCAGGATGCGACCACTGTTTATTAATAGTGGCTATCTCCTTCTTCCCACTCGTTACGCTGATGTAAGCCAATATCTCAGCACAGGAGCCTTTCAATGCGCATTGTAATTCGCTATTTCTTTCGTGGTGTTCGCTTGTTGCTCGCCCCGGTTATGCTGATTTCCGAGAAGCTCTCTACTCCTAAATCCGTTGAGCGTACGGCTGAAGAACAGGCCAAGGTGGATCAAGAGTGCCAGAAGCTTGCACTGTACCAATTCCGCACCTGCCCTTTTTGTATCAAAGTACGTAAAGAGATGGCGCGCTTAGGATTAAACATTGAGCGACGCGATGCCCAGCTCGACCCTGACCACAAACAAGCGCTGTTGGAAGGCGGCGGCAAAGTCAAAGTGCCCTGTTTAAAAATTACCCATGATGATGGGAGCGAGGAGTGGATGTACGAGTCAGATACCATTATTGCGTGGCTGCACAAGCAGTTTGGCTAAGCAACCTATGAGCAATAAGGAGATTACTGGAGCCTCATCACCAGGTCGGCGGGCGTCGACCTGGCCGTTTAGTACTCTATTTTTTGTGCCTCCACATCGAACGACACATCAATCTCAATGCCCTCTTCCTGGCTTGGTGGTTCACCTAGCTCGATTTGCAGCGCCAGCAGCCCTTCTATCTTCCCAGCCACGTGAATCATATGGTTGGTACGTTCATAGTCAGTTAGCGTTACTGCAACATTTCCGCCTTCAGAGGTGAATAGCGGTGGGGAAATAGAAGCCCCGATAGGGTGCAGTACCACCGCATTGCTCAACTGCGCTTCGTTGACGGTCAGGCTAATCAAGAGCGCCTCTTCGCCTTCCCACACTTCATCATCAACAGAGCCAGTGATATCAATATTGATGTCGTCGCCAAGCTCTACGAATGAGGCATTTGAGTCATTGCCACGACTTAAAATAAACCACTCACGTCGTTCACCATCCAACGAACCTGCTATTTCAGGGGTTGGTTGATCCACGGGCTCGGCGGCAAAACCACTGAGAGGTAGCCAAGAAGCGAATAACGCCATCCCAATTTGTTTCCACATGCGGTGTCTCCCATCGGCTTTACTGGCTTTCTGGACTACTACTTTAGTCTAAAACCGAACGCCTAGTATGCCGCTATTAGCCCTGTCATTTAGCAGACGAATGATGCCTGTCATTATTTCGATTGTATGTCGCGATAGGCACTCTCTATGTTGTTAGCCTAAGCTATAGGCGTATGTTGTAAACACAGCTTACCAGCTGACCGTGTCTGTTTTACTGGCATTTTCTGCATTTTACGCAGGAGGTCGCCAGTAAAATGAACAATAAACAACGACCCAAGGGAACAAATATGACGCTCAAGAAGACCTTACTGGCTTCCGTTATTGGTGCAGTGTTTGCCGGATCCATACTGATCCCGATGGCCGCAAGCGCTGAAACTCTGCGTATTGGTTATTCTGCTGACCCAGAAACCCTCGATATCCATGAGCAGCTTTCTGGCGGCATGCTGCGTTTCTCTCACCTAGCGTTCGATCCGCTCATACGCTGGACAAAAGATTTTCAGTTTGAGCCGCGCTTAGCCACCGATTGGGAGCAGATCGACGAAACCACTATGCGCATGACACTGCGCGAAGGCGTTACTTTCCATTCAGGTAACGAATTTACCGCCAAAGACGTGGTGTGGACCATTGAGCGTTTAAAAGAGAGCCCTGACTATCGGGCTATTTTTGAGCCGGTAGCCAGCGCCGAAGCCATTGACGACTACACCGTTGAAATCGTCACCAGCGAACCTTACCCGCTGCTGCTCAACCTGGCTACCTACATTTTCCCGATGGATAGCGAATTCTATACCGGTGAAACCGACGACGGCAGCGACAAAACTGAAATAGTTAAAGCTGGCAACTCCTTTGCTTCGCGCAACGTATCCGGCACCGGTCCGTTTATCGTCACCGACCGTCGCCAGGGCGTACGGGTTGATTTTGAACGCTTTGAAGATTACTGGGATACCGAAAGCGAAGGTAACGTCTCCAAAATCGTGTTAACGCCCATCGCAGAGAACGCCTCACGAGTAGCCGCCCTGCTCTCAGGTGGCGTTGACTTCATTGACGCCGTTCCGCCCAACGATTTGGAACGCGTACGCGAGGCCGATGACGTCAATCTAGTAACGGTTGACGGTACACGCATTATTGGTTTCCAAATGAATGAAGAGCGCGTCGAGGCTTTCCAGGATCCTCGCGTTCGCCAAGCGGTTGATCTAGCTATTAACCAAGAGGCGATTGCCGACCGCTTAATGCGTGGCTTTGCGAACCCTGCAGGGCAATTCTCGCCTGAAGGCTACTCCGGCCATAACCCGGATTTAACGCCGCGCTACGACATTGAGCTTGCCCAAGAGCTGATGGCCGAAGCGGGCTACGAAGACGGCTTCAGCGTTGAAATGATTGCCCCGAATAACCGCTACGTGAACGATGCCCAAATCGCTCAAGCGGTATCGAACATGCTGGCCCAAATCAACATTGACGTTGATCTACGTACCATGCCTCTGGCGCAATATTGGCCTGAGTACGATACCCGCCAATCCGATATGGCAATGATCGGCTGGCATGCTGATACTGAAGACACCGCTAACTTCTTCCAGTATCTTTCCTTCTGCATTGATGAAGAGACCGGAGCGGGTCAATACAACTACGGTAACTACTGTAACGAAGAGATCGACGCTCTGGTTACCGCCGCGGATAGCGAAACCGATTTGGAAAAACGCAACGAAATGCTGCGTGAAGCCGAAGCCATGCTCTACGAAGACGTCGGCTATATCATGCTGCATTGGCAGAACCTTGCCTACGCTGCTGCCGACGGGGTGAATATTGAGCCGGTGGTCAATGCCCTTGATTTCCCGTACTTGGGCGATCTAGTGATTGAAAGCAGCGATGACTAAACTAGCCAACGCTTATTAGTCATTGAACTGAGAGAGTTAGCTGCTCAGATGCTTCGCTCCCTAAGTAATTAGGGAGCGAAGATTTTTGTTTGCATTTCGGGTTGAAGAGAACACTGCACAACATTCCCCCTGCTCCCTTTGTTGAACCCTTCATATAGGTGGCGTACGCCATGATTGCCTTTTTAATCAAGCGGCTGATGCACGCGATATTGGTGATGTTTGTCATCAGTGTGCTGGCCTTCGCCATCCAGGATAGCCTGGGTGACCCCGTACAGCAGATGGTCGGCCAGTCGGTGCCAGAAAGCGAACGTGAAGAAATTCGCGAACGCTTTGGCCTGAATGACCCCTTCCTGGTGCAGTACGTTCGCTTTGCTAAAAACGCCGTACAAGGTGATTTTGGTTTCTCCTACTTCTACCGTGAACCGGCGTTAGACGTCATTGCTCGTCACTTGCCAGCGACGCTAGAGCTAGTGTTTGCGTCAACGCTGATCATTGTGCTGTTTTCAGTACCGATTGGCGTGTACAGCGCTATTAAACCGCGCTCACCGATTTCACGACTCTTCATGGGCGTATCGATTATCGGCATTTCCATTCCGGTATTCCTGACCGCCATCGTGTTGATTCAAATTTTCGCCATTGGCGTTACCGTTACGCTGTTCCCCGAAAGCACCGGCTGGGGCGCGTGGTTAAATGATTTCTTCTCGACCGAAGGTAGTATGCCCTCCTTTGGCCGCGGCTATGACTTGGTTAACGTAGTAGGCAACTGGGATACTAATTTAGCCACCTGGAATGGCCTGCAACACTTAGTACTACCGGCGGTCTCGCTGGCCTCTATCATGCTACCGCTGTTCATTCGCCTGATCCGCGCTGAAATGATGGAAGTGCTGCAGTCGGAGTATGTGAAATACGCTCGGGCCAAAGGCATTTCCATGCGCCGGGTGTATTTTGTTCATGCCCTTAAAAACACCATGCTGCCGGTGATTACCGTGGGCGGCGTGCAAATTGGCACCATGGTGGCCTACACCATTTTGACCGAAACCGTTTTCCAATGGCCGGGCATGGGCTTGATGTTTTTGGATGCGATTAATCGTGCTGATATTCCGCTCATCGTCTCCTACCTGATGATTGTCGGCGTCATATTTGTGGTCACCAATACGATCGTGGATCTGATCTACGGCATGGTGAACCCCACCGTTAAACTGACTGGGAAGCCCGCATGACAACGACGACCAATGCTTCACCCAGCCGCTGGGACCGCCTGCGCGACTCTTACATGTGGTACAGCTTTAAACGTGACCGCACCGCCCAGCTCTGTCTGGCCGTGTTTATTTGCATGGTCATTACTGCCTTTGCCTCACCGCTGATAGCGCCAACCAATCCTTACGACCTTGCTCAGATTGACATCATGTCATCTGAATTGCCGCCCTTCTGGATTGACGGCGCCGATGATCGCTATGCCTTGGGTACCGATGCTCAAGGGCGCGACTTATGGTCGATTGTGCTGTATGGGACCCGCGTCTCGCTGTTAATTGGTTTTGGCGCAGTGTTTTTGCAATCGTTACTTGGGGTTACTTTTGGCCTGATGGCGGGCTATCTGGGCGGTCGTGTCGATACGATTTTGATGCGTCTAGCGGACATTCAGCTGTCGTTCTCGACACTAATGGTCGCTATTGTGGTGGGCGCCCTGGTCAAAGCGACCATGGGCAGCGCCTTCTATAGCCAATACGCGGTAATGATGCTGATACTGATTATCGGCCTGGCCGAATGGCCGCAATATGCGCGTACCGTGCGCGCCTCAGTGTTGGCTGAGAAAAACAAAGAGTACGTTGATGCGGCCCGGGTGATGGGGCTGCGCAGCAAACGGATTATGTTCCGCCACGTGCTGCCCAACACCATGTCTCCAATCTTTGTTATCTCCACCGTGCAGATTGCCAACGCGATTATTTCAGAGGCAGCGCTGTCATTTCTGGGACTGGGGATGCCCGAGACACACCCGTCGCTGGGCTCATTGATCAAATCGGGTTTTGACTATATCCAGTCCGGATCCTGGTGGATCACTTTGATTCCAGGGGCGGTACTCGTCGTGCTGGTATTGTCGATCAACTTACTCGGCGATTGGCTGCGAGATGTCATGAACCCACGACTCTACAAAGGCTGAGGACACCATGGCACTACTTGACGTCAACAACCTCGATGTCCGCTTTGCGCTGCGCCAGGGCGATGTCCATGCCCTGCGCGATATTAGTTTCAGCCTTGAACGCGGTGAGCGCTTAGGCATTGTCGGCGAATCCGGCGCAGGCAAGTCGGTCGCGGCATTCTCGCTGCTCAACTTGATCGCCAAACCGGGCTTTATCGCCGGTGGCAGTGTCAACTTCGATGGGCAGGTACTGAACCGCATGTCGGAACGGGCCTTGCGCAAGGTGCGCGGCAATCGCATTTCAATGATCTTCCAAGACCCGATGATGACGCTCAACCCGGTGTTATCGATTGGCGAACAGATGGTTGAATGTTTAAAAGCTCACCGGCGCATCTCTTCCAAAGAAGCCCGCGCGATTGCCTTGGATAAACTGCAACAGGTGCAAATTCCCTCACCGGAAACGCGTTTGGATCAGTATCCTCACGAGCTATCCGGCGGCATGCGCCAGCGGATTATTATCGCCATTGCGCTGCTGCTCGACCCCGATATCATTATCGCCGACGAGCCCACTACGGCGCTTGATGTAACGATACAAGCCGAGATCATGGCGCTGCTGCTGGATCTTTGCGAGCAGCACAACGTAGGCCTGATTCTCATTACCCACGACCTGGGTGTGGTCAGCCAAGTCACTCAGCGCATGCTGGTCATGTACGCGGGCCGAGTGATTGAGCAAGGACCCACGCGGGAAATTATTAACGACCCACAACACCCCTATACCCAGGGATTGATCAACGCCCTGCCGCAGATGGCCACTCCCGGCGAGAAGCTCAACCAGATCCGCGGCAGCATGCCATCGCTTTCAAACCTGCCAAGCGGCTGCGCTTTTCACCCGCGCTGCGACTTTATCAACCGCGCCGATGGAAAGCCCCGCCCTGCATGTACGCAACAGGTGCCAGGATTTGTCGAATCCGGCAACTGCCAGGTGGCGTGTCACATGGTGGCTGAAATGCTTGAAGATCGCCGTTTGAAGGAGGAAACCTTATGAGTGCCCATGCCGAAACTCTTAACGCGCCTCCTACTCAGAACGAAGAGAGCGCTGATTCGCTACTGCAGATTCGCGACCTGAAAAAGCGCTTCTCGCTATCCGGGGACTTCCTCGAACAGCTGCGCTTTAAAGGCGGAAAGCTGGTTCGCCACCAAGAGCACGTCCACGCTATTAATGGCGTGAATCTGGATATCAAACGCGGCGAGGCGCTGTGCGTGGTGGGCGAATCCGGCTGCGGTAAATCCACCGTAGCGCGCACAGTGATGGGGCTGCTTACTCCGTCTGAAGGGGAAATTCACTACGACGGACAGCGCATCGACAACTTAAGCTCGCGCCAGCTACTGCCGTATCGTAAGCGCATGCAGATGATCTTTCAGAACCCTTATGCATCCCTCAACCCGCGCATGACCATTCAGCAAACCCTGGAAGAACCGCTGCGCCTGCACCACCCGGATTGGAAACGCGCACAGATTGTCGACAAGGTAGAAGATGTCATGCACTCGGTGGGTATCGACCCAGACTGGGGCACACGCTTTGGCCACGAGTTCTCCGGCGGTCAGCGCCAACGTATTGCCATTGCTCGCGCGCTGGCCGTGGACCCTGAATTCATCGTCGCCGATGAGCCTATTTCTGCCCTCGACGTCTCGATTCAAGCCCAAGTGCTCAACCTGCTGATGGAAGCCCAGCAAGCACGCAACCTGACCTATTTGTTCATCACTCACGACTTAGCCGTGGTCGAGCACTTTGGTACCCGCGTGGCAGTGATGTACTTAGGTACGGTGTGTGAAATTGCCAGCACGGCGACGCTGTTTGACAAGCCGCGACACCCCTACACCCAGGCTCTGCTCTCGGCGATTCCGCGGCTAAAAGATGATCGCCCTCAGCATATTCGTCTTACCGGTGAGGTGCCGACCCCGGTTAATTTACCCAGCGGCTGCGTGTTTCACGGCCGCTGCCCACATGCCAATGCGCGCTGTAAGCAGGAAATCCCCATATTGCAAACACAGGCTGACGGAACCCGTGTAGCGTGCCACGCTGTAGAGGAAGGGCGCTTATGAACTGCGCGCCCTATTGGAAACAGCGAACCCAGATGTTAAGAGGTAGCGCATGGAAATTCGCTGGCTAGAAGATTTTATTGCCCTGGCCAGAACCCGGCATTTCTCTCGCGCAGCAGATGATCAGCACGTCACCCAACCGACTTTCTCCCGACGCATTAAGTTGCTTGAGGAGGAAATGGGGGTAACGCTGATTAACCGACAAACGCTGCCTCTCTCGCTGACCCCCGCAGGGGATGAGTTTTTAACCCTGTGTGAACAGGTGACTGAGCGAGTAAGACTGACCCGTGAACGTGTGCGGGAGATTAATGCTGGCCAAAAAAGACGCATTATGGTGGCCGCACCACAAAGTCTGCTGGCGCATTTTTTACCCGAATGGCTGGCTTCCACCGGCTGGCAGGACCGTGTACAGCCTTATTTGCGGGCCACCGGCTGGGTGGCCAGTGACTACTTTCAAGCATTAAGCCGGGCCGAGTGCGACCTGGCGATTTGCTACTGGCCCATTGGGCGCTGCGATCTGGATATAGACACCAGTGCCTGCACCTATCGCGTCATCGGTCATGAAAGATTGATTCCGGTGACTGGGTTAAATCCAGCCGGAGAACCCCGCGCGCTGCTGCCCGGGTCACGACACCAACCGGTGCCCTGGCTTGCCTACCCCAAGCGTGGTTTGCTTGGGTCTGCGGTTAAAGCGCACTTGGCCAGACTCCCTCAAAGCACCTATTTAAACGCGCAGAGTGAAAACCTATACGCGGCGGGTATTAAAGAGCTGGTGCTGCTGGGCTACGGTATGAGCTGGCTGCCCGAGCGCAACGTCGCTGCCGAGCTTGCCCAGGGCACGCTAATAAGAGCAGGCGATACTCGCTGGGATGTACCCATGGAACTTAGACTCTACCGGCACCAGACTCATCACCACGCTGAACTAGACGGATTCTGGAGCGAACTCGCCTTTCCACGCACTTGAGGAACACCTTTGCATGTCGACCACCCTATTCAACCTGCAACTTGATCATATCGCGCATCTACAGCGAGCTTACAGCGACATTTTGGTCGAACATCAGCTGGATAGTCTGGCAATTTACAGCGGTCATACCAGCGACCACTTTGCTGATGACCACGCGCCCCCTTTCCAGGCTTACGGGCATTTTATGCACTGGGTCGGTTTAGCCGATTTACAGCATAGCTGGCTGATCATTCAGCCAGAAAAGCGACCACAGCTCTACCTGTATGCGCCCGCCGATTTCTGGCACTTGCCCACTTACCTACCCGAAGAGCCCTGGGTAGAGGCGTTCGATGTTCATCTATTTAGTGACAAAATCGGTAGCGATATAATCCCCCCAGCGCTTGCGGGCAATGCCGCCGTCATTGGCGATATTGAACGTCTTGATACCAGGACGCTAAAAGCCGAGCGTCATCCTGAGCAAATAGTGCACGCCCTTGATGAATTACGGCTAGTGAAAACGCCCTATGAAATCGCCTGCCTGCGCGAAGCTAACCGCTTAGCGATAGCGGGCCATCAGGCAGCTCAGGCAGCGTTTATTGGCGCATCGGGTGAGCTGGATGTTCAGCTGGCTTACTTAGGTGCCAGCCGCCAGCGCGAGTCAAACGTGCCCTATCAGAATATTATTGGCTTAAACGAGCATGCTGGCGTGCTGCATTATCAGCACTACGACCTTACTGCGCCTAAACATCGCTATAGCCTGCTGGTAGATGCGGGTCGTCGCTTTCGTGGTTACTGTGCTGACATTACCCGTACGTATGCCGGCCCCGATGCCCCCGTTGTGTTTGGCGAACTGGTTAACGCGATGCAAGATGTAAAAGACGAACTGGTCAGAGGCGTAGCCCCAGGGGTTAACTTTGTCACCCTTCACGAACAGATGCATTACCACTTAGGGGAAGTTTTAGTCACCCATGGCCTATACAAAGGCACCGGCGAACAAGCGGTTGAAGAAGGCGTCACGCGAGCATTCTGCCCCCACGGGCTGGGCCACTCTCTGGGCCTTCAAGTCCACGATGTCGCGGGGCTGCGCCACTCGGATGGCACACACGCGCCTGCGCCAAAGTTGCACCCGGCGCTGCGGCTAACGCGGACGCTGCGCCCTGGCATGGTCGTCACTATTGAACCGGGGCTGTATTTTATCGCCATGCTGCTCGACCCACTGCGCAGCACCTCGCTGCCGATTAACTGGCCGTTGGTCGATCAGCTTATGCCCTGTGGCGGAATCCGCATCGAAGACAACGTCGCGGTGACAGAAAGCGGTTTTGTTAACCTAACGCCCTAAAACTCTTTAACCTTCTTATTAAAATCCTTACAACCCCACAATGAACAACGCCCGGCACAAGGCCGGGCGTTGGATAACCACTAAACGTATCAGCAACAGATTAGAAGCGGTAAGTAACACCGCCGCCGATGGTGACGGGTTCCATATCAACTTCACCACCACCACTAATATCAGCACTCACGTCAGCGTAGCTTGCGTAACCATTGAGCATAACGTTATTAGTCACGGCCAGATCAACACCCACTTGACCAATAGCGCCGTAGCTTTCATCAATGTCTAGGCCGCTCGGTTCACCGGAGAAACGCGTGTAGTTAAGGCCAGCGCCGACATAAGGCTGTACGCGTGAGTCCAGTCCACCCATCGGGTAATAGTTCACTA
The DNA here is from genome assembly GCF_033052795.2 of Halovibrio sp. HP20-59. Classification (NCBI taxonomy): domain Bacteria; kingdom Pseudomonadati; phylum Pseudomonadota; class Gammaproteobacteria; order Oceanospirillales; family Halomonadaceae; genus Halovibrio; species Halovibrio sp. HP20-59. Next base: position 92,941 of record NZ_JAWJUW020000010.1, on the reverse strand, counting down.
ACAGGTTAACAGGCAGACGATCGACACTGCCCAAATCGCCTCTGCTAGCGGTACTAATGTCGTGCTCAAATTTTTCTGAACTGTTGAGCTCAACACCAACCTTGTCGGTAAACAGGTAGCCGGCGCCAAAGGTGAATCCGCGTGCTTCATCAACACTTAATGAATCACCGTCTACATTGCCGTTACCTGAACCCGTATCCGTCTGGGCAACGCCGCCACGGACAAATACATCGCCAGCGTTATAAGCGAGAGCCGCGGAGCTTGCCAGTGCGAAACCAGCAGTCATTACAGCAGCAGAAATCAGTTTCATATTACTCATCAGGGTCATCCTCATTATGCAGCGCGCAGTTCCTTGCGCTTGGTATTGCAGTGCCGGATACCCGGCTAACCTATACAGCATATAGTATTAGAACAGTGTTTCCAAACTTTTTGTAAAATATCGTTATAGGTAATTCAACCCCGATAGCTTTTCCCAAGGATCGTTTTCCAAGAACAGTTTTCCACGCATAAAAAAAGTCCCCCGAAGGGGACCAGGTGGAGCACGCCAGCTCACTCGATGTACCGCTACTGGATGGTAGCGATATAGATGAAGAAGGGAGAGAAGGGTTATGTCAAGTAAGAGACTAGACCTTGATTCTCTATTCACTCATCCTCTGCCCTAACCATTGCGATCTGCGTGCCATTTTTTCAAAAACCAATATAAAACAATAATTTAAAAATAGTATTGCTGAATTAGCATTAACCTACAACGCAGCGCAGCAAACAAACTGCACCAGCAGCGAGCACTTTGAAGGCTTTTTGCTTCACAAAGGGTCAGTGTCGCTCCATCCACTATCGTCGACCACGCTGAGACGCCCGCAGGGCCTAGGGCGTCTGTAGTGGTCAAGTACAGCTGGCCACCGTTTTATAGTTAATCCAGTACTTTTGAGGCACCGGCATACCACCCACCGTGGCCATCGTTATGCAGTTCCTTGGCCTTGAGGGTGACCCTCACGTACACTTGTTTGAATCCGTTTATCCTTTAATAAACCCGCTTCCGACAAGCCGAGGCTCTCCCATGGCGTTTGAATCCACTTCTTCCTATATCGCAACCGATGCGCTTAAGCAGGCGGTGAATGCTGCCGTGGTGCTCGAACGGCCGCTATTGATCAAAGGCGAGCCGGGTACCGGCAAAACCCTGCTGGCCGAAGAGTTGGCCGAGTCTCTCGATACTCAGTTGATTACCTGGCATATCAAATCCAGCACCAAGGCGGCCCAGGGTTTATATGAGTACGATGCTGTCAGCCGCCTGCGTGACTCTCAGCTAGGCGTTGAAGGGGTGGAAAACGTCGCCAACTACATCAAGCCCGGCAAGCTGTGGGAAGCATTTACCGCCAATCAACGGGTGGTGCTACTGATCGACGAGATCGACAAGGCCGATATCGAATTTCCCAACGACCTGCTCCAAGAGCTGGATCGTATGGAGTTTCACGTTTACGAAACCGGCGAAACGATTCGTGCCGAACAGCGCCCGATTATCATCATCACCTCAAACAACGAAAAGGAGCTGCCGGATGCGTTCCTACGCCGCTGCTTTTTCCACTATATCGAGTTCCCTGACCGCGAGACCATGCAAGCGATTGTCGATGTGCATTTCCCAGATATCGCCCCCAAGCTAGTCAGCCAAGCTTTAGAGGTATTTTTCGAGCTGCGTAAAACGCCAGGCCTTAAGAAAAAGCCGTCAACGTCTGAACTGGTCGACTGGCTCAAGCTACTGATGGCTGACGATATTGCCCAAGAAGCGCTCTACAACCGCGACCCGTCCAAAGCACTTCCGCCCATGGCCGGCGCCTTGGTCAAAAACGAGCAGGACACCCAGCTCCTTGAGCGCCTGGCGTTTATGCTCCGTCGCCAGAAAGGCACAGGTCGCTAAGCCATGTTTATTGGTCTGTTTGAGACGTTAAAACGCGCAGGCGTTCCAGTATCGCTACGCGAGCTGCTGGATCTACACGCCGTGGTGGAGCGCGGTGTGGTGTTCGCCGACATGGAGGCGTTTTATCAGGTAGCGCGCACGGTGATGGTCAAGGACGAACGCCACTTCGACCGTTTTGATCGCGCCTTTGCCGCCTGGTTTAAAGGCATTGAGGATATGGACGCCGCCATTGAGGCGCTAATCCCTGACGACTGGCTACGCCGAGAGTTTGAGAAGCAGCTATCGGATGAAGAGAAAGCCAAGATTGAATCCCTGGGCGGCCTCGAAGAACTCATTGAGACGTTCAAAAAACGCCTTGAAGAGCAAAAAGAGCGCCACGCAGGCGGCAACAAATGGATTGGTACCGGCGGTACCAGCCCGTTTGGCGCCTATGGCTACAACCCGGAAGGCATTCGCATTGGTCAGGATGGCTCGCGCCACCGCCGCGCCACCAAGGTCTGGGACGAGCGGCGCTTTCGGGATTACGATGATTCTCTGGAATTAGGCACGCGCAATATCAAAATGGCGCTGCGTCGCCTGCGCAAGTTTGCCCGCCAAGGGGCGTTAGATGAGTTTGACGTGGATAGCACCATCCGTGAAACCGCCAAGGACGCCGGGCTACTCAACGTGCAGATGCGCCCAGAGCGCCATAACGCGGTGAAGGTGCTGCTGTTTTTGGATGTGGGCGGCTCGATGGATGACCATATTCGCGTCTGCGAAGAGCTGTTCTCTGCCGCCCGCTCGGAGTTCAAGCATCTGGAGCACTACTACTTCCATAACTGCCTTTACGAAGGGGTTTGGCGCAACAATATGCGACGGGGGAACGAACGCATCCCGACCATGGATGTTTTGCACACCTACGGCGCAGATTACCAGGTCGTGATTGTTGGCGATGCCGCTATGTCGCCTTATGAGGTCACCCACCCTGGCGGCAGCGTAGAGCACTTTAACGACGAAGCGGGCGGCGTGTGGCTTAAGCGTTTATGCGAAACGTTTCCCCGCCTGGCGTGGCTTAACCCAATACCACCCCGGGCCTGGGAGTACACCTACTCGACCCAACTGATCCGCGAGATCATCGATGACCGCATGTACCCCATGACTATGGAGGGTTTGGAAACCGCTATGCGTGAACTGGTGAAAAAGTAAAAAGTAGTCCACTTTTATGCGACACAGTGCCTTATAAGGCAGTAGGAAAGTTATCAAGCCCGGCCAAAAATGCCTGCTTCGCCTGCTCAAAGGCTTTTGGGTCGTGTTTAAAGCGGCGTAAAATGAGCGCTTCGTCCAAACCCAGAGTCGGCGACAGCTCGCTAACGCTTTTAGCGGGGTGGCGGGCGCCTAAGCCTATGCGCTTTCCACCTGCTCCCCCAAACCAGCGCTTAATCCCACTCTTCTGATAGAACGCTTCTTGTTCGGCGTTATCTACCTCGACACGCAGCGGCGCTTTCAGCGTCAGTTCGCTGATCAGGCGCTGCTTAGCATCGGCTTGGTTAAGCGAGCAGGCATGGGTTACCGTCATACCTTCACCTTCCTCGTCGAGCACTAGCAGCGCCAGCGCTTGAGGTTTACCCTGGCCGTCAACGGCAGCAAATAAACGCGCAGCTTGTTGAGGAAAAAGCACACTGCAAGTACCAGCAAACACGACTAATGGCGTCAGCCCAGCCTTTTGACCGTATACCTCGGCACATAAGCGTGCCAGGCAAGCATCGCGCTCGGTCTCTTTGCTAACGTGTACGACCTTCATTTTACGTCCCCTGCCGATAGAAAAAACCGCAAGCCTAGAGCAATCATAGCCATTTTGACAGCGCATTGTGCTATGGATGAAGCCCAAACAATGAGACTTAATATGAACCCTTAGCATATCAACCTGTCTGACAGTGAGTAAGCGTTTTCAGTGACTTAGAAGGAACTTTAATGGCGACATTTACGAACGACCCCACTCTACCTACACCCAGTTTCCCCGGTAGTCACATGGTGGTAGATGACCATTATGTGTTTATTTCTGGGCTAACTGTTGATGACCTTTCCAACGGTCACTCCGCACAGGGTGACGTTAAAGAAGAGACTCGGCTTGTGATGCGTGCACTATCCCGCATGCTCGAAATGGAAGGCGGCAGTCTAGCGGACATAGTGCGGGTAGATATCCATCTGACGGATCTACATGCTATTCAAGATATGGATAGCGTTTATGCAGAATACTTTGAACCAGGGCGTTATCCTGCGCGTACCTGCACCGAGTCCGCGCATATTTGCGGCGGTAGCAGCGTTGAAATCACCGTGATGGCGAAACGCCAACTCCCAGAAGCGCAGTAACGGCGTTGACATCAATTTGGGCTTCCAGCATGTCGGCTAAGCGGTCAAGCTCACGCTCTCTGTGAGCTTGATAGTCAACGTGCTGCGCCTCTTTAAGCCCTAACAGGGTAAGTAGCGCTTGGCAGGCTTCCGGATGGTCAAATAAGCCATGTAAGTAGGTAGCTATTATTTGGCCGTCTCCACTAATCGCGCCTTCTGGGCAACCGTCTATCTCAAATAGCGGTGTACTCAGTGCTGTTCCTTCGCTCACACCGTTATGAATCTCATACCCTGTAACGGCAGCGCCTTCTGCCACCACGACTCCACTAACGTTGCGCAGTTGCTTGCCAGCGACCATGCGCGTCGTAAGAGGCAATAAACCCAACCCAGCTACTTTTCCAGGTTTTCCCTCCAGACCGTCAGGGTCATCCACCCATTCACCCAGCATTTGAAAACCACCGCAAATACCTAGCACTTTGCCGCCATAGCGCAGATGACGTTGAATGGCGTTATCCCAGCCCTGACGCTTTAACCACTGCAGATCGCTCGCGGTACTTTTACTACCGGGCAGGATAATCACATCGGCGGCAGGAAGCGGCTGGTCGGTCCGGATAAATGACAACGAAACCTGGGGATGTAACCTTAGCGGGTCAAAATCGGTGTGGTTACTAATACGTGGTAGCGCGGGAACGATCACGTTAAGCGTCTGACTAGCCTTTTCGGCGTGGATTAAGCCAATGCTATCTTCAGCATCGAGTAACAGCCCCTGCAGATAAGGCAGCGTGCCAAATACGGGTTTCCCAGTGCGTTCTTCTAACCACTCAAGCCCAGGTTTTAAAAGTGCTATATCACCCCGAAAGCGATTGATAATAAAGCCCTTGGTGCGTGCCTGTTCACTCTCGCTTAATAGCGCCAGCGTACCCACCAGTTGAGCGAATACCCCACCGCGATCAATGTCACCGACGAGTAATACGGGGCAGTCTGCCGCCTCGGCAAAGCCCATATTGGCGATATCACCTTCGCGAAGATTGATCTCAGCCGGGCTGCCCGCACCTTCGGCAATTATTACATCATAGCGGCTTTCCAACGCCTGCCATGCCGCCATTACGCTCTCTTGAGCAGTGCGTTTGAAGGCGTGGTAACCCAGCGCGTCCATGTGGCCATGCACTTTGCCGCGTAAAATCACCTGGGCGCCACGATCCGTTTCGGGCTTTAACAGCACAGGGTTCATATCACTATGCGGTGCTAAATAGCAGGCCTGTGCCTGTAACGCGGTAGAGCGGCCAATCTCGCCGCCATCTTCAGTCACGGCGCTATTCAACGCCATGTTCTGGGGTTTAAACGGCGCGACTGATATCCCTCGCCTTGCCAGCGCACGGCAAAGAGCAGCCACCACAGTGCTTTTACCCGCATCCGAGGTAGTGCCTTGAATCATCAGTGTGGCCATGGAGAGGTCTCGCCCAGGTGAATAAGAGCGAGACTGTAGCCGGAGGTATGAAGGTCTGCAAGGCTGGATCAAGGGATATCAACAAACAACACTATGGGCTTATGGCAGGCTCAAGCGCTACATCCTCCACCTTTGCCAGCTCCCAGGCTTGTACCATCTGCTTTTTCTCTAATCCCCAACGGTAACCACCGAGTGCGCCACTTTGTTGAATCACCCGGTGACAGGGGATCCATAGCGCGATGGGATTAGCGCCCACTGCATTGCCGACTGCGCGTGACGATTTAGGTGATCCCAACGCCTGGGCAATATGGGAATAGCTGGCAAATTGCCCCCCGGGAATCGTTAGCAGCGCTCGCCAAACCGCTATTTGGAAGTTGGTGCCGGTCACGTGAAGTGAGACAGCGGCGGCCCCCTCTTCGGGCTGAGTAAACAACCTTTCCACCGCGTAGCGGGTGGCCTCAGGGCTATGTTGAAAGGTGCTGCGCGGCCACTCTTTGGCCAACTTTGCCAGTAACGCCTCCGAAGTAGTCGTATCGACAAACCCCATTCGACAGATACCCCGAGGCGTTACCGCGACGAATAGGCGGCCTAACGGTGTTTCGTGAATGCCGTAAGCGATCCCCACGCCCTCACCCTGGCGCTTATACTCGCCGGGCGTAACCGCCTCTAACTGAACAAAATGGTCATAAAGCCGCGAACCACCGCTAAGCCCAAGGGCATGGGCGATATCCAGCAGAGAAGTGGACGACTGCATCAACTGCTTGCCGCGCTCTAAGGTGAGCGCCTGCAAAAAGCGTTTGGGGCTAATCCCCGCATAGCGACAAAACAGCCGCTGGAAGTGGAAGGCACTCAAATGAACATGAGCAGCCACCGTTTCCAGATTGGGCTGTTCCGCCGCATGAGCCACCATATAGGCCATGGCTTTTTCAACACGCTCATAGTCATTCATTGTGTTATCTCTCTAGCCGTCGAGGCTGCTTAGTTCCTTTCAGCCTAAGCCTTAACGAGCGAGTTGCCGACCCGAATCTTGCGCACTGGCACGTGATCAGACAGTTTATGTTTAAAAGAGACGCTATGTTTAACAGACATTTCCACTAAGTTTCGCTAGGGTGATGCCCCGCCTCAATTGACGGTACACGATACGCCCATGCAAGACTTGATCAATGACATTGCAGCCGCCATGGCAAACGCCGAAGAACTCGGTAAAGTCGCCGACTATATTCCTGAGCTTGGCCATGTTGACCCACAGCAGTTTGCCATTTCGCTCGCCACCGTGGATGGCAACGTTTACTCGGCGGGTTGTGCTACTACGCCCTTCTCGATTCAGAGTATCTCGAAAGTCTTTACGCTGACCATTGCACTGGGGCAAGCGGGTGATTCGCTGTGGTCAAAAGTGGGCCGTGAACCCTCGGGCGACCCCTTCAACTCGATCGTTCAACTAGAGCACGAAAGCGGCAAACCGCGTAACCCGTTTATCAATGCCGGGGCCATTGCAGTGGTCGATGCGATCATGATGGGCCACCAGCCCAAAGAGACACTGGGCGAAATTCTTAGCTTTGTGCGCTATATAGCCGATGACGACAGCATTTACTTTGACCCCGCCGTGGCTGCCTCTGAGATGGCCCATCGTGACCGCAACGCCTCACTGGCGCATTTTATGAAGGCCTTTGGTCATCTTCGCCATGATGTCGATAAGGTGCTGGGCACCTACTTCCACCAGTGCGCTATCGCCATGAGCTGTGAGCAGTTGGCCCATGCTGGGCTGTTTTTGGCCTCGGATGGCATCAACAAACCCAGCGATATTCGCGTGGTAGCTCCCCAGCGGGCACGTCGTATCAATTCACTAATGATGATGTGCGGGCACTACGACGCCTCGGGGGAGTTCGCTTTTCGCGTCGGCCTGCCTGGCAAAAGTGGCGTGGGCGGCGGCATTCTGGCAATTGCCCCCGGCCACGGCTCCATCGCCGTTTGGTCGCCGGGGCTGGATGCCTACGGCAACAGTTTGCTAGGCACCCAGGCGCTCGAAATGTTTGTGCAGCGCACCGGCTGGTCGGTTTTTGGGCATTAGCAGGGTAACGCGTTAAGCAAAGACCTCAATTTTGTGCAATACCGCCAGCCGTTGTCATTGCAAACTCCTGTCACTACCGAGGAGGATGACAATGAGCGTTTTACTAGCATCGACAGCCTTACCCATGGCCGCATTTGCGCTTGCCGCGTCTATTTCGCCGGGGCCGGTCAACATCGTTTGTTTGAGTAGCGGTACGCACTATCCCATCGTTAAAGGGCTTGTTTTTGTCGCCGGCGCCACGCTGGGGTTTATCGCGCTATTTTTAGCCATCGGCGCTGGCCTTTACTCTCTGCTGAGTGTGGCGCCGCTGCTGGAAACGTTTTTACGCTGGGCAGGCATCCTGTTTTTACTCTACCTCAGCTATCAACTGCTACAGCACGATGGGCGCTTGCAGGAGCTAGGCGGCGTCAAAGCGCCAGGGTTTATGGCAGGCGTCATGATGCAGTGGCTCAACCCCAAGGCATGGCTGGCGTCTGCCGCTGGCATTGGCGCCTACACTACTGCGAGTGAGCCCTATCAGCTATGGCTGTTCGCCAGCCTCTATCTGCCTATTTGCTGGCTATCGCTAGCCAGTTGGGTATATGCAGGCGCTTTTCTGAAACGCTATGTTCATCGCCCTATTATCTTACTGACGATTAACCGCGCACTCGCTATCTGCCTGGCGGCTAGCGCTCTTGTCTTACTGGCTGAGTAACGGATAGCGGTACTGGTTGGGTGTCGCTGCTACCAACCGCTTAAACGTTCTTTGAAAGTGGGGCTGGTCATTAAAGCCAGCGTTCAAAGCCGCCTCAACAATAGGTTGCCCTTGTTTTAACGCTTTCTGCCCCATCTGAATGCGCTGATTAATCAGGTAGGCATGGGGTGTTAGTCCGAAGTGCTGTTTAAAGGCGCGAATCAGATGCCCAGCGCTATAGCCGGACTGCTCACATAGACGTTCTAGTGATATATCAGCGCTACAATTGCCACGCAAATAGGCCGCGACATCTTCTAGTGCACCGGGCGCTTGTGGCAATGCTGCGGGGGATTCTTGAGCAAGCACTTGCAGCATGGTGGACAAGTATTCGACTAGTGCCGTTTGCTTATCGCCAATGTCGCGGTGTTCATTCAGCAAACAAGCGGCCATATCGCAGTACCCGGCATAAAGCGCTGGCTGGGTAATGACGGCGGTGACGATATCTTGCCAATACGGCGTATTCAACAGGCCCAATTGGTAACGCAACTCACTAAGCCACTCGGTATCGACGTAGAGCATAATGTACGCCCAGGGCTTATTCTCGATGGGATTGCAGGCATGCACCCAGTGGGGGTTCATCATAACGATGTCACCCGCGCTAATCTGATGCGTCGCACCGCGATAGCAAAAAGTGCTATTACCTGCGGTAACGGCCCCCAGCGACCAATGAGTGTGGCTGTGCGGCGCGTAGCAAACTTGCCGCGCGTCGCTAATTTTACGCAGCTCCACATAGGGCATACGCGCATCGCGCCAGAAGATAGGTGACGAAACTCTGCTCATGCTCTGCTCGTATTGTTCAAGGAAATAGCGTTTATTCCTGCCAATTGGCCTAGGATGGACAATAGCACAGCACACAGCCAGTATGGGCCGCCAGCAAGCGCTATAAGGACTAAGTTGCATAGGGAAGCGCAACGCCAAATTTGTCAGGAGGACACCATGGCCAACAGTATGAAAAACCCCGATCACCGTGATGCGATTACGCTTTACGCCCGTATGGGTTATGCCTCCCGCGGCATTGTGTATGTATTAGTGGGCGGCCTTGCCGCACTGGCAGCTTTTGGGCAAGGCGGTCAAACAGAAGGTAGTCGGGGCGCTTTAGAACGCGTGCTTACTGCCCCTTTCGGAAAAATTCTATTAGCGATAATGGCAATAGGCTTGGTGGGCTATGCCATGTGGCGGATGATCCAAGCGCTCAAAGACGCTGACCATCACGGCAACAGCGTCACGGGTTTAGCGATTCGTGCGGGCTTATTAGCGAGCGCCGTGACGCATACGCTACTCGCCTTCTTCGCCGCAACGCTTATCTTCCAATTCGGTGGCTCTTCAGAGGGCTCAGGCGGCTCACAAGGTGTGGCCAGCTGGCTGATGCAGCAACCTTTCGGGCGCTGGCTGGTAGGCGGGATTGGCCTCATTATGATTGGCGTAGGCATAGCCCACGCGCTTAAAGGCTACAAGGCAAAGTTCGACAAACACTTTGCTATGCCACCAGAAACTCAACAATGGGCCTACCCTATCTGTCGTTTTGGTCTAGCGATTCGTGGTCTTGTCTTTGTGATTGTGGGTTGCTTCTTTATCATTGCCGCTTATCAAATCAACCCTAATGAAGCAGGCGGTATAGACGAAGTGTTTAGCACGTTGCGCAACCAACCCTACGGACGGTGGTTGCTTGCATTTGTCGCGTTAGGGCTCTTCGCGTTTGGCCTCTACAGTCTGCTAGCGGCGATCTATCGCCGTATTAATCCCAAAATGTAGAGGCCTTTAGTTATAACGGAGCCTTTTCTGTTCGTAGACCTTTCTATGAAGCGTCGTCTGACTTTTTATCCGGCGTTGGCGCCATGTGCTTCGCCTTCATGTCTCTGAAGGCCTCCATGATGTCCATCGGTAATGGGAAAACAATGGTGGACGCGTTTTTATTGCTCATATCGCTCATGGTTTGCAGGTAACGAAGCTGAAGCGCAGCTGAGTTTTCCTGCATCACATTGGCAGCTTCGACTAGCTTTTTCGAAGCTTGAAGCTCGCCCTCGGCATGGATCACCTTAGCGCGCCGTTCACGCTCAGCCTCCGCTTGGCGAGCGATCGCACGGATCATGCTTTCATCCAAATCCACATGCTTGATCTCGACATTCGCCACCTTGATGCCCCAGGAATCGGTTTGAGAGTCGAGGATCTCCTGGATATCGTCGTTAAGCTTATCGCGCTCGGAGAGCATCTCATCCAAATCATGCTTACCTAGCACAGAACGCAGCGTGGTCTGCGCCAGCTGGCTAGTCGCCTGAGTGAAATCCTCGACCTGAATAATCGCCTTTTCGGGGTCAATAACGCGGAAGTAGAGTACTGCGTTCACCTTAACCGTCACGTTGTCTTGGGAAATCACATCCTGCTCAGGCACATCCATGGTGATAACGCGTAAATCGACCACCTGCATCTTTTGAATAGCAGGAATCACGATGACCAACCCGGGCCCTTTCACCGTTTGGTAACGGCCCAGGAAGAACACCACGCCTCGCTTGTATTCCGGAAGAATACGAATAGAGGCAGCGATCAAAATCACCACCAGCACGACGGGAACCAGATACGAAAGCAACATAGGACACCTCGTTTAGCGATTGGTTAATTAAGATGTAAACGTACAGTAGGCACGTGCTACTCGGGCGATACATAGACCGTTAAACCTTCAAGGCGGACGACCTTCACCTCATCACCTTGCTTGACCGGCGCATCGCTTAGCGCATTCCAGCGCTCGCCATGCAGGCGTACGTAGCCGTTGGTATCAAAATCCTCCAGTGCTATAGCGCTTGCGCCAATCAGCTGCTCCGCGCCGGTATGGACCTGACTGCGTCGCAGCGTTGTGAAGCGCATTAGCGTCCACAGCATAAACCCGCTAGATACCAACGCCACCCCGCCAATCAGCGGTAGCGAAATGGCAAGATACTCGGCATCCATCAGCATGACCGAGCCAAGCACAAAAGCAACGATGCCCCCCACCCCAAGCACCCCGAAACTGGGCATGAAGGTTTCCCCTACGATCAACGCGATACCTACCAAGATAAGCGCCAGCCCAGCGTAATTAATCGGCAGCACTTGAAAAGCGAAAAGCGACAGCAACAGGCAAATCACCCCGATAGTGCCGGGGAATAAACTGCCAGGGCTGGAAAGCTCAAAAATCAGCCCGTAAAAGCCAATAATCATCAGGAAGTAGGCAATGTTGGGGTTGGTAATCAGCGATAGCAGTTGAGTACGCCAATCGGGATCGTAACGCTCAATAGTGAGATCAGCCGTTGCCAGCGTGTATTCACCTCGCTCCATCACCACGCTCGTACCGTCGATCTGCGCCAACAGATCATCGATATCGCGCGCCACCACGTCGATAACGTTTTGCTCCAGCGCCTCACTCGCCGTGAGGTTGACCGCCTCGCGCACGGCTTCTTCAGCCCAATCGGCATTACGGTCATGGCGCTCAGCCAGGCTGCGGATAAAGCTCACCGCATCTTCCAACACCTTACGTTCCATGGCACTGCTATCGTCCTCTGAATCCTCTGCGCCGTTTCCATCCTCCCCATCAGCGCCACCGCCGAACCCGCCACCGCCCATTTGCACCGGCGTCGCAGAGCCCAAATGCGTCGAGGGCATCATGGCCGCCACGTGGCTTCCATATAGCAGATAGGTACCTGCGCTGGCTCCTCGCGCACCACTAGGAGAAACATACATAACCACGGGAATCTCAGCGTTGAGCATCTCTTGAATCATATCGCGGGTGGTTTCTACCAGCCCACCCGGCGTATTAAGCTCAACGATTATGACCTCACTACCCTGCTCTTGAGCATTGCGCAGCCCGCGCTCAAGGTAGTCCTTAGTCGCCGGTCCAATAGCCCCATCTATATTAAGCACCAATGCGCTGGACGACGTGGTTTGCGCCATGGCCTGCCAAGTGAACGACCCTGCAGCCAGCAGCAAACCTGCGAAAAGTAACCACAGCCAGTGCGATTTGTAAGAAAGGGCCTGCATTTCCACCCCCGCGCTGCGCGCATTACCAGCTTGAAATGTTGGCTAATCGTGCCATAAAAAAGCAACTTTATTCCACAGGATGCACCTATTTGTATAATCTTTGCACAAATATTTAAAAAGGCGTCTTTTTTAACGTAGCACCGACTAGGCACTTCGTCATGAAGAGAACGTAAGCAGAAGGTTAGTAAAGCAAAACAGCTCAATGAGTTGTGAGCTGCTTAGAGGTACTGGGTTGAAGACTACCGTTTGTAGCAACGCCTTATTGGCGATGATGTTATTGCACGTAATGCTTCTATTTCACGTAGTAGCCACTGACTTTCCAGGTATCCCCTTCTAAGTGTGGCGTAATCGTTTCAGTGATCTGCGGCCTGTTTTCAAAACGCGTTTGAAACGTCAATATTGCATAGTCGCCTCTTGGAGCTCCCGGCATAGAGGTTTCAAGGATAAGGCTCACTCGCCGACGTGATTGAACCGTACCAAAATCGCGACGGGCCGCGCTAATGGTACGGGACAACATATCAGGGGACAGCGGCACCTTCAGCAACGTAGAAGAATTCTCCCAGGCTTGCTCAAACTCACCGCTATCAATGGCTTCTAGCCACGCCAACGCCGCCGCCTCTGCCGCACTCGTGTTTGCCTGAGCTTGGCTGGGCAGAATGAGAAGCAATGTGGCGATGATAAAAGTCAGCTTTTTAAGCATAGAGGGCTCTCTTGGCATTTAGCAACGACCAGAGAAATCTCGGTGGTCTTAGTTATGTATCGGTAATTACCAGCGTTTCTTTAGGGCCGTGAGACGTGTTTGCGTAACAAGTACCCGCTTCTCAAACCCTACCCGCTCGTTTACTATGCGCCACCCACACTACTTCAGCCGTCACTATTAGATAACTATGTCCGTCAACGCCCTCTATACCGACCTTTCTGGCTACTACGATTTGATGTGCGTGGATATTGATTACCAAGCGCAAAGTCACGCCATTCGCAGGCTGCATCAGATTTTCGGTAACGGCGGTACAACACACCTAGATTTAGCCTGTGGCACCGGCCCACACGTGCGCCATTTCATTGATTTTGGATACGCCAGCAGCGGGCTGGATATCAATCAACCCATGCTGGATATCGCCGCCACGCGTTGCCCAGAAGCGTACTTCACGCTGCAAGACATGAGTGACTTCAAGGCCAACGAACCTCAAGACTTAATTACCTGCTTTTTATACTCAATCCACTACAGCGATGGTATTGAAAAGTTAAAAGCGTGTATAGCCAGCGTTCATCGCGCACTCGCACCCAATGGTATTTTCTGTTTTAACGCGGTCGATAAAGACAAAATCGATAATGGTTTATCGGTTAAACATAGCGCCCAACAAGAAAGCGATTTATTCACCTTCCGCTCGGGCTGGCACTACAGTGGGGAGGGCGAAAAGCAGTCGCTTCGGCTCAGCATTGAAAAAGCCAATGCTGAAGGAACACAGCTATGGAACGACGAACATCCCATGGTAGCCGTCAGCTTTGCGGAGTTAATTGCGCTTCTAACGCCTGACTTTGAGGTTCACGTGTTTGAGCACGACTACGAAAAAATCATTCCTTGGGATAACGCCTCAGGTAATGCGATTTTTGTCTGTGTGAAGAAATAAACACTGCATGCTCCTGAAAATCAACCTTTGACGTGCTGCCCACTAGAACACATTGGCCACGCATGGCCGAAATCGCCCGCTTTGTGACCGTCTAACGCATCGTTGGCAGAATACATAACAGCTAATCTGTAACCTCACTTCAACGCAATGAGATTAGCCATGGCCCAGCCTAAAACCGCATTGTTATTAATTGATGTTCAAGCCTCCTTCCCTGCCCGCGATTACTGGGTAGAATCACTGGCTCAGGCGTGGCGCCCCAAGCAGCGTGCCGTGCTAAATGCAGCCCAGACTAACGATATACCGGTCGTGCGCATTCTGCATGAAGAGCCCGGCAGCCAAGGGGCTTTCGATCCTGACGGTGGCCTCATTCGTCCGCTTGATGACTTTAACGATGACGTAGCGGTGACCTTTCATAAGCGGGTTCATAACGCCTTCAGCGATACCTCGCTTGAAAGCTGGTTACGGGAGCGAGGCATTGAACGGCTGGCGATTAGCGGTATTCGTACCGAGCAATGCTGCGAAACCACCGCACGCGTAGCGTCAGATTTAGGGTTTAGCGTCGACTTTATCAGCGATGCTACCCTAACGTTCCCCATGACACGCCACGGCACCACTTGGTCAGCGGATGATATTAAGGCGCGCACCGAACTGGTACTTGAAGGCCGCTTTGCGCGCCTTATCACTACTCAAGACATGGTCAACGAATGGCAAAGCACGCGTGAGTGAAGAGCAACAGCATAGCCAACCGCCATCCCCAAGAGCCACAACCCTGCGGGTGGCGGTATTGATGATGCCCGGCCAGGTGCCGCTTGATTTGGTTGGGCCACTTCAGGTCTTGCAGTGTGCAGACGAGCTTTCAATAGACGTTCAGGTGCGCTATATCGGCCCCAAAGCCGCCATGCAGTGGCTAGGGCCGTTAACCCTTAGCGGCATTGACCCCTTGCCTGAACAGCTTCCTGCTCAAGATTTACTGCTAATTCCGGGGCAGTACCAAAATAGTCTTGAGCCATTAGCGCAGCAAGAGTGTGTTGCTTGGCTCAAGGCGAATGCCCACTATGCAGATACGCTGATGACCGTTTGCTCCGGCACGTTGTTACTGGCGGATACAGGCCTCTTAGCGGGGCGACGCTGTACCACCCACCACACGCTTATCGAGCAGTTGCAGTCCAAAGCCCCACAAGCAAAGGTACAACGTGATTGTATCTTTACCGAGGACGGGCGCTATTTAACCAGCGCGGGGATTTCGACCGGCATTGATACCATGCTGTACTGGCTAACCCGTGCTTGCGGCCACTCGCTGACGCTAGCGGTAGCGCGAGAGATGGTGCTGTATCTTCGCCGCAGTGGTCAGGAGCCTCAACTGGGCGCCTGGCTTGAGGGCCGCAATCATGTGGATGAACGGCTGCATCGCGTTCAAGATGCAATATGTGCCGCCCCTTCGCAAACCTGGCGTATCGCGACATTGGCGGCTCAGGCAGCCATGAGCGAGCGTCATTTTCGGCGCCAATTCAAAAGCCTCACCGGCATGCTGGTAGGCGACTACATTATGGGATTGCGCCTGCAGCGAGCCAAAGCGTTAATGACCGAGACGACATGGACGCTAGCACGTATCGCCGAAGCGTCCGGATTCGGTGATGAGCGGCAGCTAAGGCGCAGCTGGGCTAGCCACGAAAAAGCGCCGCCTAGTGCATGGCGTCGCTCACAGCTATCTTGATTAGTGGTTTATCCAGCATCACTCCAGAATCTTGTAATACCGTTCAACGTTGGCTGAAACCTTACCCCAGGTGGCGGATTTCACTCTAGCTTGATGGCACTCAAAAGAGTCTCGATCAATAAACTCTTCATACACGTCAAATCGATAAGGGTTAATAGTGCATTGAACAACCTCAAAAACGAGGCAGCCGGGCTCAGCCAGGGTTAACCGCTTATGGTTGATGAGCTCTGCTTTAACAGCGTGCAGATCCGGCTCGGGGACGATGATAAATCCTTTCAATATGACCTTTGGCATTGATTTCCTCGGCGCCGAGTCTACCAACTGCGCTGATGATATGGTTCCGCAACAGTCCATAGGCAGGCTTGATGGCCTTGTCTTCAGGTGTGCTTTACTGCATGATTTTGGCATTGCCGTCTCACAAGGCTGGACGAATAAATGGATACAGCGCAACTTGAAACTATCACAAGCGAAGCAATGGCTTTACCGGAGAAGGAGCGAGCCAAACTGGCACATGATTTGGTAGCAAGCTTGGATGGTATGACTGAAACCAGTGTATCGGAAGCCTGGGATACTGAGATATGTCGCAGAATCAATGATCTTGAATCTGGCAAAACCGAATCGTTAGAAGTCAGCGAAGTCCTAGAGCGAGCCAGAGCTCGGATAAGGAGCTAATTTTGAGGGTAAAGGTTAGCTCAGAAGCTACAGAAGAACTGATGGAAGCCGCAGCTTGGTATGAACTCGAATCACCGGGGCTTGGTGAACAGCTTATTGATACCTTTGAACAAGCTACCACAAAGCTAAGCGCACCAAACCCACCACTAGTACCTGTAATAGGCGAAGCAAGCAAACGTGGCGCAAAGCGCTTGATCCTTCAACAATTCCCTTTTTCCCTTGTGACTGTTTCCAATAACCAAACAATTACCATTGTTGCTTTCGCCCATCATTCGAGAAAGCCGGGTTACTGGCATACTCGGGTTAGCCAATAATGCCACTTGGCGAGCAATTATCGCTTTCATGTCATTAGGGCGGATGCGGTTATTATATGAATCCAGGCTAATTAAAGCTCAGGGCTAGAAGCATCCTGATTGGGCCGTAACTGTAGCTGAATACCGAGTAAGAAATTACGCAGCACCTGATCTTTGCACTCGCGATAATTCTTATGGCTCGGCTTGCGGAAAAACGCACTTAATTCATGGTTACTTATATTGAAGCCAGCCAGCTCAAAAGCAGCCAAAATATCATCAGCCTTTAAATTCAGCGCAATGCGCAGCTTCTGGAACACCATATTGTTGTTCAACTGCGATTCTGGCGTGGGCTGAGGGCCTTCGCGCTTACCACGCTTAAAGCTAATAAAGCCATTCAAAAACGCTGCCAGCTCTTTGTTCTTCATTGGCACAAAGGCGTCGTCGTCATCCTTTTTCAGCCAGGCCGTTACCTGCTGCTGAGTCACGCTGACTTCTGCCAAGGCGAAGATGTCCACAATGGTGCTATCTTTTAAATCGAAGGTGTAGCGTATGCGGCGAAAAATATCATTATTGGTCAAAATAGTGTTCCTAGTCTTAGGCAAACCCAGCGAAATCAGGTGTTATGTTCATCTATCGTGAAGAACTGGAAAATCAGTAACGTAACAAGCCTAGCCTGCCGTCAGCTTCTCAAGCAGTTCATCAATTTCTTCTTTAAGCTCACCATCTTCAATCTTGTTGGCGGTGGCTTGGGCGTTTTTAAGATTGTTGATAGCCGCGTCGGTCTGGCCCAGCTCAACCTGCAACTTCGCCATGGAGAAGGCGATGGATGACATATGATCTTTGGAATTAATCGCGACGGCTTTTTCAAAGGCTTTTTCGTAGGCTGCAAGCGCTTCATCTAGCTCTTCAGTAAAGTCAGCCAATGTTTCCCACTGCTCTGGGTGATCCTTATCGGTGTTTTCGTTCTCGGTGCAGATAGCCTCCAACTCCGCATAGAGCGCATCGAAAGCCTCTCTATCCTCTTTATCAGCAGCCCTCATGAGTTTTTCAGCGAGTTCGTAAACCGCTTTGTATATTTTGGTGTTAATCATGAACGACCACCCTTTTCTCTAACTAAAAATAGTAACAAGTAGGCAAACCTGCTGAAAATTAACGCTTGCAACGAAGCCAGGCCACCGTAACCAACGACATTATACCCTTTGAGACTGGCTCCAAGGATGAACATTTCGCAGTTTTTGTGATGGGGGTGTGATGAGTCTAATGAAGGTGGTTCAGGAAGAGCCGTCGCCGACAAAAAACAACCGCCAAACTCAGCGACTTTATCACCAAGCGTTATTAACAGTAATGCTCCATGATGAACTCAGGGTGACCCGTTTGCTCATCAATCTGCTCGCCGAGTGAAATAAAGCCATGCTGCTTATAAAAGTTGATACTGGGCGTATTTTGGCTATAGACACTGAGCTGCAAACACGACCTTCTGCTCTTGGCGTCATCCATCAGCGCTGATCCTATACCTTGACCCTGCAAGCTTGGAGACACAAAAACGGCAGCCAACGTACTTCCATAAAGGCAGCAAAACCCGGCTATCTGCTCATCAGCTTCAAATACAAAGGTCTCGGATGCTGGAATATAGACATTTCGCATTTCGCCAACTTTTGACTTCCAAAATGCTGGCCCAACAAAGTCATGCGCTTTAATCGATGCTGAGAGCCAGATATCCAAAATGCGTTCAATATCTGACTCACGGTATTCACGAATCATCTACAGGTTCCTAATAATGACCAACGGTGCCAAAGGCGATACTGAAAAGCTGCCTAGTCCTGGGATAAATTTGCATCGATACAAGGGCTAAGCAGCTCCATAGAGTAAGGCAGGAATGCTTTCTCCACCTTCAGTAATTCTGATCTTGCCGAGGGGATAAGTAGCTCCCTGCATGTCCAAATAGCCTTTTTGCTTCCAAGTGCCACTCAAAGATTCAGGAATTTTAACAGATTATTTCAAAGATATTTCATGGAACATTAAAGCTAAATCTAATACGGTTCAGCACCACCTGCGGATGCTGAACTGCTTATTAAGGTGCATCTTGATTTAAATTCCGCTCAGCCGGGATATCGCTCAAATACTCGACAAACTCTACTTCGAATCCCGCCGGATCGACAAAATAGACATTTTTGCGAAACGGCTCTGAAACACCAGGTTTGGTAATGGCATCCATAACAACAGAAAGGCGTCACTCAACCGATCGACGCCTCCCTATTTAGATGGATACTGGTATTGTTTCCATGAGCCCAAAGGCTTGGGAGTAGCCGACTTATGTCGGCTGTTCGCGCCACAACTGAGCAATATCCAGAGGAAGCTGGCTGGCGACATCCTCGGCTTCGCCATCGCTGATTTGGGCGCGCACCGTGGCGAACACCCGCCGGGAGGTCGACTCCGCCTCTTCCGGGCTAGCGTCAAGGTCCGAGGCGACCATTTCAATGAACTCATCCTTGCCGAAGCGTTGCGGGGCCAAACTTTTATCGATTCCGCTATGGTCGAGTAGCTCCCGTAGCTTCTGAGGCAGTTGTGCTTCCATCTTGCTGGTTTCGGTGGGCTGGATACGTTTTTCCAAAGCACCCAATACCGCTACGGTAGCCTTTTCCGCCTCTTCCTTGCTCATATCGCCGGGCGTGCACAACTCGTTGAGAAATTTGTTGTAAGTGTTAGAGGTGCGCCTTTCATGGCGCTTATTTTGCTGCTCTGTATTAGATTGATTAGCCATCTCTGAAATTCCTCCCTGGTTCGAGATTCTAAACTTGGCGTAGCTGGGCAACGAAGTGCGAAGCCTTTCATCTTGTCGCAACGTATACGCTCCCGAAGCCCTTCAGAGTGTGGTAAAGCTTCCAGCAATAGGTCAAGCATTCAGCGCATGTCAGCCAGCAAAGAAGTCGCCACTCAGCACTATGAAGCCAATGGCACTATTCGAGCAACGAACGGCTGCTTTTAAGCTATGATGTACCATTTTTTATTTTCGACGCCCCTTACGACAATCTATCAGAGCCCCTTATGCCCTTTGCAAAACTAGGATTATCCGGTCCTCTTG
Organism: Halovibrio sp. HP20-59; assembly: GCF_033052795.2. NCBI lineage: Bacteria > Pseudomonadati > Pseudomonadota > Gammaproteobacteria > Oceanospirillales > Halomonadaceae > Halovibrio > Halovibrio sp. HP20-59. Next base: position 73,056 of record NZ_JAWJUW020000010.1, on the reverse strand, counting down.
TTCAAGCGATTACGGAACTAGGTTACAAAACGCCAACGCCCATCCAGGAGCAAGCGATTCCTGTCATTCTTTCGGGTAAAGACTTAATCGCTACCGCACAAACAGGCACGGGCAAAACCGCTGCCTTTGTGCTGCCTTTGCTGGAAAAATTCAGCAACGCGGGGACATTACGCGGCAAGCGCATACGTGCGCTAATTCTCGTACCAACCCGCGAGCTAGCGGTTCAGGTCGAAGCCAGCGCGGCTCAATACGCTAAACACATGCACCTAACCTCTATGGCGGTGTATGGCGGTGTTGATACCGAAGCTCAAAAAGAGCGCCTAATCGAAGGGGTGGATATTCTGGTCGCTACGCCGGGCAGATTGCTTGATTTGGCGCACCAGCGTGCGCTGCACTTTGATGAGCTTCAAGTCCTGGTATTGGACGAAGCGGACAGAATGGTAGACATGGGGTTTGTCGACGACATCAACAAAATCATAGAACGCCTACCTGAAAACCGTCAGAACCTACTGTTTTCGGCCACCATGAGCGGCGACGTTCGCGCCCTCGCCTACGGTTTTTCAGATAGCAAGATGACCGATCTAGCGGCTGACATATCCATTTCTCCCAACATCCGCGCCGCTGCTAACATCAAACAATGGCTAATCACGGTCGATAAGGACAACAAGTCCGCCCTGTTGAGCCACCTGATCAACGAGCAAGAGTGGGATCAGGCGCTTATTTTTACCGAGAAAAAACACAATGCGGCCAAGCTTGTAGCTCAACTGGAAAAACGTGGCATCAAGGCAGACTCCATTCATGGCGGTAGAAGCCAGGCCATGCGCGAGAACGTTTTGGCTCAGTTCAAGTCAGGCGAACTCAAGTACTTGGTCGCTACAGGGGTTGCCGCTCGTGGTCTGGATATTGGTGAACTGAGCCGTGTGGTGAATTACGATTTACCTTTTCAGCCAGAAGAGTACATCCACCGTATTGGCCGAACCGGCCGTGCGGGTGCCTCAGGTGAAGCCATCTCTTTAGTAGACATGAGTGACTTTAAAAATCTTTGTGCCATTGAAAGACGGTTAAACACCATTATCGAGCGCAAAGAAATCGCTGGCTTCCCGGCTCGAAAAGAAGTACCCGCTTCAAACTTAAACCATGTGAAAAATAATCGTTAATATTTAACAGAGATGCTCGCCTCTTGAATGAATGAAAGGCGAGCTTCTTTATAGATATTTCACGAATCTGGTAAAAACGCCTCTAATAGCTCGGCATTGGTTGGATATTTATCCAATAAATCAAGCAACTTCTGCGCGCCTTCTACTGGCTTAAGCGTTGTCAAAGCCCTACGCAATGTGCGCACTTTTTCAATATCTTTTGCATCAATCAAAATCTCTTCTCGACGGGTACTGCTTTTGGCAATATCAATCGCCGGGAAAATCCGTTGATTGGCCACATCCCGAGATAGCACCAGTTCCATATTGCCCGTGCCTTTGAACTCCTCGAAAATCACCTGATCCATACGGCTTCCCGTATCCACCAGCACGGTAGCCAGAATGGTGAGCGATCCGCCGTTTTCGATCTTTCTCGCGGCGCCAAACAATTTCCGGGGTATTTCCATCGCTCGGGAATCCAGCCCACCCGACATAGTGCGACCATTGCCTCGCTGCTCAGCATTATGAACGCGCGAGAGTCTGGTAAGAGAATCGATCACAATCATCACATTATGACCCTCGCCTGCTTGCTTACGCGCCGTCTCAAGGAGCTTATTAGCCATATTCACATGGTGTGTGTAAGTTTCGTCTGAAGACGATGCATGGACTTCTGCCGACACACTGCGCTTAAAATCGGTCACTTCTTCCGGGCGCTCATCAATCAGCAAGGCATACAGCTTTATGTCAGGATGAGCTTCTGCCACGGCCTGACAGATATGTTTTAACATCGTCGTTTTGCCAGAGCCTGGCGGCGCCACAATTAACCCACGCTGACCCATCCCAATGGGCGTAATCAAATCCATCGCCCGCACAGTACGCTGCTCAGAACCAGGCTCTAAATAAATGCGTGGGGAAGGATGAATAGCGACGCCATTTAAAAAACGTTGTTCGGGATCATTCGGGAATTGATCGTCAACTTCGTCGGCGGGCTTGGCATCTATCTGTTTTTTCGCCTTCAAGCCTAGTGTTTTTCTCGTCATAATATTGATGTATCGCCTTGAATAACCTGAATTTATAGAATACTGAACTTATAGAATAGCTGCATCATAGGCCAGCTGACTGGTCGCGTCGTTGCGATACTTGGCATGGAAAACGGATAAGTCTAGCTTGTGCTAAAACGTATCGGGTTGGAGCTGATCTTAGTAGTTGATCACCACCATGGGTGGCTGATCGTGATTATAGAACTTGAAGCGCAGCATGCTGACCACTCCTCGTGTGTTTTCCTTGATCCCACCAAAACTCAGGCATCAGCGGGGTTTTCCTACAGCCTCAATGCCCGGCTCACGCGCCGGTTTGGAGCCACAAAGCGGCGTAAAATCAGTCGCAGTGCAGCCAATTGTTAAGCAACCTCAACTCCTTTCCCCAAGTTTGGATTCAAGCCGGTCCCTGACTGTCGGCCACTCGGTCTCAATAATGCTGAAATATGCGGAGTCTCGAGACCGGCCACTAGGCATGACCATATGCATTCTCAGTATTCCCTCTAATGTCGCTCCCAATCGTTCAATAGCCGCTCTCGATTGTTGGTTGAGCGCATCGGTAAGGAATTCTACTCGCAGGCAGCCCAGATGTTCGAAGGCATGCTGAAGAAGCAAAAATTTTGACTCCGTGTTGACGGCTGTTCTCTGAGCGCTTTTCGCTAACCAGGTGGAACCGATCTCCAGCCGGCGGTGGCGGAAATTTATAGCGCGGTAGCGTGTTGTTCCGACTACTCGGCCCGTTTGGCGATGAATGATAACAAACGGTAGATAGATGCCACTTTCCTGGCCTTCAATGGCCTCCCGAATATACTCATCCGTTGCCTCAGGACTCGCGGGAACAATGGTCAAATCAGACGCCCACAGTTCACCATCGGATGCTGCAACAAAAAAAGCATCGCGGTGCGACAGCTTCAAGGGTTTCAGCTCAACATGCTTACCCTTTAGGGTGACAGGTGATACTTCCATGTGGCTTCCTTTTCACTGCTTAACAGTTCAAAAAAAATTCGCGTGCCCACTCATTTGCTCGACTAACTCTACTCTATTCATAAATTTGGCTTAGGTCACGCCTAAGCAGGAGAATTTCTGAGTGCCTATAGAACCGGGCATGTTCCAGCAACCAGCGTTGGTGAGCGGTGATGTGCTGTGGCAGCTGAGACGCTGATCGCCCAATAAATTGGGTTCTTACAATACCCCATGCAGCAGGCTCTGTAAGAGCCCGACTTCGTCGGGCGATGGTTTTCTGTGGCGGGATAACTGCTGATCGCGCAACAAGTTGCGCTCCTACAAACCCCTTGCACCAGCCATGGGGCACGATGGCTTTGGTCGCCCAATATCCAGGCCCGTAGCAACCTCATTGCAACGGGCCTGGATATGCTCTGATCGTGCCGCACGTTGCCCTATCCCCTTCCGGTCATGGCGGCCATGATAGTGAGATGGGCCAGTCAGGTTTTGGGTTCGTTACGCTTTCAGAACGTAGCGGAGTGTTTCGACTACCTGATCCGTCGTGGTACACCAGGCTTGAGCACCGGCATCCACTTCTTTCAGCGGGTGAACGATGTCTTCGCTGTGCAGGGTGATGTAGGGCTTGGCGAGGGCTGCGCAGTAGCCTGCGTCGAAGGCGGCGTTCCACTGTTTGTACTGGTCGCCGAAGCGAACAACGACCAGATCGGCCTGCTCGATCATCGTGCGGGTGCGGATGGCGTTGACCTTGGAGGACTGGTGGTCGCGCCAGAAGCCATTTTCCGGCTTGCCCAGGTGGTCGCCAGCGGCATCAGAGGCGGCGTGGTCGGTGACCGGCGCGGTAAACACGATATCCAGGCCCGCTGCGTCAGCGCCGCGCTGGATTTCTTCGCGCCAGTCGGTGTGGATCTCGCCGGATAGGTAAACGTAAAAGCTCATGGCCATTCCTCGAATATTAGTTGGTCAGTAGCGCCATTTTATGGAAAAACATTCCATATTTATACCAGCGTTATAGCAGAGGCTGTTTGGCCAGCAGATAAATATCCATTATCCAGCCGTGGGTGTCGCGTAGCTCTGCTCGGCGCTGGATGATCTGGTCGCCGACGTCGCTTAGCCAGCCTTTGATCAGGCACTGTTTATCCATGCCCAGGTAGGCGCCCCACCAGATGTAGGTATCCTCTTGCGGCAGCGAGGTAAAGGCCCCACCGCTATCCAGCATCACAGCGACTGTGGCGGCATCGCTTGGCCAGCCGCGCTCGCGTAGGCGGCGGCCGGTGGTGATTTGAACTGGTTCTGCGAGCGCGTTAAGGGGGATTTTGTGTTCAGCAGTGAGCACTTGCAGGCTGGTGATGCCTGGCACTACCTCTACATCAACCTGCTTACCCGCAGCGCTTAGGCGCTGGGTAATGCGCAGGCTGCTGTCGTAAAGCGAGGGGTCGCCCCACACCAGCATCCCTACCCGCCCGCCGTTGGGAAGATGTTCATCGATTAGCTGCGCCCAGACGCTGGCGATGGCAGCGTGCCAGTCGTCCACCGCGCCCAGGTAGTCATTGCGACCATCGCGGCCATCATCACGACTAGGAAGATCGAACTCGACGATCTTGGTGGCCACTGGCGCTTCCAGCAACCGTTCGCAGAGTAAGCGGCGCAGGTCGACAAGATCCGACTTTGCCTCGCCTTTGCGGGGCAGCAGGATCAGGTCGGCGTTATTGAGGGCGCGCACGGCGGCCAGGGTGACGTGGTCAAGGTTGCCGGTGCCGATGCCTATGAGCGAGAGCGTGATCATGATTCGCGCTCTTGATTTTGGCTTGCCGTAGCAAAAGGCGAATCCGCCGATTGGGGGCGAAAGCGGCGGTCGTAGCCTACGGCGTAGAGGCTGCTCTCCTGGAAGTCTTCGCTCTCCAGCACCGGCCCCACCAGAATTAGCGCGGTGCGCTGCATGGTGTCATCGATCTGCTCTTCTATGGTGGCTAGCCGCCCACGCACTGCCCGCTCGTCGGGCCAGCTTGCCCGCCACACAATCGCCACTGGGCACTGCTCGCCATAGAAAGGCGTCAGGCTTTCGACGACCTGGGAAAGATTATGGATGGAGAGATGGATGGCCAGCGTGGCGCCGGTGCGTGCAAAATTGGCCAGGGTTTCGTTACTGGGCATGGCGCTGGCCCGCCCCGGCGTGCGGGTGAGCACCACCGACTGGGCGACACCGGGTAGCGTTAGCTCCTGGCCTAAGGTTGCCGCCGCGGCTGCAAACGACGGCACGCCGGGGGTTATGCTGTAAGGAATATCCAGCTCGCGCAGGCGACGCAGCTGCTCGCCCATGGCCGACCATACCGATAGATCCCCCGAATGCAGCCGGGCGACATCCTGGCCTTCGGCATGGGCGCGGCTGATTTCCTGCATGATGTCATCCAGCGAGAGCGGCGCGGTATTGATCACCCGCGCCCCTGCCGGGCAGTGTTCGAGGATTTCCTCCGGCACTAATGAACCCGCGTACAGGCACACCGAGCAGGCGGCGATCAGGTCGCGCCCGCGCAGGGTAAGCAGATCCGGCGCGCCGGGGCCTGCGCCGATGAAGTGTACGGTCATTATCTATTTCCTTCTGCTATCGCCAACGCGGCGGTGGCCTGCCGATCCGCTGAGATGATTCTCGGCCCCACTAACCTAGCATTCTGGCCCGCCGCTAGTAACGCCACGGCCTCGGCAACGCTGCCTGTGCCGCGGGCCAGCAAACTTTGCGCTGAATGAGTCAGCGTTATCGCCGTCGGTAGCCCGACATCCGCCACGGAGATAACCTCGATATGTCGCAGTCGGCACAGTTCTTCGACTAACGGCAGCATTGAATGAGCCGCCGCCAGCTTATCGATAGCGCCGTACTGCTCGGTAAGCTGATCCAGCGCCTGGGCGAGCGATTCAATCGTGGCCTCACTGCGAAAACCAAACCCCGCGATTCTCAACCCCCGTGCTGTCATCGAACGCCCCGCCACTGAACGATGGGGTAGCTGGCCTTCCAGCCTCGCCGGGTGCCAATGGGGGCGGCGTTAGCCAGTTCCAGGCGCAGCAGTTCGCCACCTACTTTATGCTGCCAGTGCGCCAGCAACGCTTCGGATTCCAGGGTGACGGCATTGGCGACGATGCGCACGCCCTCGGGCAATCGCTGCCATAAGTCGTCTAACAGCGCTTGGGATAGCCCGCCGCCGATAAACACCGCATCCGGCAGCGGCGTATCGTTTAGCACCTCCGGCGCGCTACCCTGTTTTACTTCCAGCCAATCGAGGCCCAGGTTCTCTGCGTTGCTGCGCGCCCGCGCTGCCCGTTCTGCGTTTTGCTCAAAGCCCACCGCCAGATTATCCGCGTGAGCGAGCAGCCACTCAATGGCGACGGAGCCCGACCCGGTGCCGATATCCCACAGCCGCTCGCCGGGCATGGGGGCCAGCGCGGCTAGGGTGATGGCGCGAATGGTCTGTTTGGTAATCTGGCCATCGTTGTCAAAAAAATGATCCGGCAGGCCGGGCGTCAGCGGCAAGGCGGGGCCGTTACCGGCGACTTCCAGCCCCACCGCGACCGGATGGGCGATATCCTGGGGCAAGTTGGCGTCGACACGACAATGGCGAATGCGCTCGTTATCGCCTCCCAAGGCTTCCAGCACTGTTAGTTGGGAATCCGCAAAGCCGAACCGGCTGACCAGCGAGGCGAGTTCGGCCACCGCATCGCCGTCTCTTACCAGCAACAGCAAACGACTACCGGCATGAAGATAGGGCCGAATGCGCGTCAGCGGTTTGGCGTGCAGGCCCAGGCAAGTGCAGCGCTCCAGCGGCCAGCCCAAGCGGGAGGCAACCAGGCTGAAGGAGGAAGGCGCTGGCAGGGCTAGCCACTCGTCTGCGCTGAGATGCTGCGCCAGGGTGCTGCCTGCCCCAAACCAGAACGGGTCGTTGGAGACCAGCATAACAACCCGGCGGCCGCGCTTACTGAGCAGTTCAGGAATGCCATCGGCAAAGGGCACCGGCCACTCAATCACCTCGGCGTTTAGGGGCGGCAAAAGGCGCAGGTGGCGGCGCGCGCCGAACACCACCTGGGCACTTTCCAATGCGGCGCGGCTTGCCGCCGTTAGCCCCTGTGTGCCACCCTCCCCCCAGCCTAAAAGGGTCAGCCAGGGAGCCTGACCCACTGGAGCGTGAGAAATTTCAACCATGATCAAGATCCTAATTCTCGGGGGAACCTCGGAGGCCAGCGCCCTGGCCAGTGCGGTTGCCAAGCGCGGGCTTCCCGCCATTTTCAGCTATGCGGGTCGTGTTGCCACGCCTAAACCCCAGCCACTGCCGACCCGCATTGGCGGTTTCGGCGGCGTTAGCGGCCTTGCCGCCTTTGTGGCCCAGGAGCGCATCACCCATATCGTCGATGCTACGCACCCCTTTGCCGCGCAGATGAGCACGAATGTGTTAGCCGCCGCGGCCCAGTGCGGCGTAAAGGCCATTGCCCTTACCCGGCCTGCCTGGCAACCCGTTGAGGGCGACCAGTGGCACAGCGTGGCAAGTATCAATGAAGCCGTCAGCGCCTTGGCTAGCCCGCCCCTGCGGGTGCTGCTCGCCATTGGCCGAATGCACCTTAGCTCCTTTGCCGCCCAGCCCCAGCACCATTACGTGCTGCGTTTGGTTGACCGGCCTACCAGCCCGCCGCCGCTGCCGGATGTCAGCACCGTGATTGATAGAGGCCCCTTTACGCTGGAAGGCGATCTCGCCCTGCTGGAAACCCAGCGAATCCAGCGCATCGTGTGTAAAAATTCCGGCGGTGAAGGAGCGGCGTCCAAACTGACCGCTGCTCGCATGCTCGGCTTACCCATTGTGATGATCGAACGGCCAGCACTGCCACCCCGCCACGAAGTTCATCGTATTGATGACGTGATTAGCTGGCTCGATAGCCACTCTTAATCTTCAATTCGCTTAATCAGCCGAGCGCGGCGTATAAACCAGCGGCGCTCCGGCTCGCTCAATCAAGCGCGTCTGCTGGGAGCCGACAATCACCAGGGTGCGCATATCGGCCATGTCCGGCGTCGCCTCGCCTAGCGTGGTGACGCGAATCGACTCTTCCAGGGTGGACACCGCCCGGGCGAAGATGATCAGCCTATCCGGCCCGCAGGTTTCCCGCAGTACGTCTAGCGTGCGCTCGAAGCCCGCCGGGCGCGACTTGGAGCGTGGGTTGTAAAACGCCATGGCGAAGTCGGCCTCAGCGGCCAAGCGCAGGCGCTTTTCAATCAGCGCCCAGGGCTTTAGATTGTCGGATAGATTGATGCAGCAGAAGTCGTGGCCTAACGGTGCGCCGACGCTTGCGCTGGCGGCCAGCATGGCGGAAATGCCCGGCAGCACCTGAATATCCAGCGAACGCCACTGGGCATCACCGGCTTCCAAGGCCTCGAACACTGCAGCCGCCATCGCAAAGACGCCGGGGTCGCCGGAAGACACCACCACGACCCTATGGCCCTCAAGCGCCAGCTGTAGCGCTTGCTCCGCCCGGCGGATCTCTTCGCGGTTGTCCGAGCCGTGGCGCACTAATCCTGAACGCGGCGCGACCCGGTTAACGTAGGGCACATAGCCCACCACGTCGGTGGCGTCCTGAAGCGCAGCGGTTACCTCGGGAGTGACCATGGCCTCTGAGCCCGGCCCCAGGCCGACGATTTTCAGCCAGCCGCTCATGGCCGCCTCCCGTGGCCATGGATCAACACAATCGAGAAGTACGGCACACTCTCGCCAACGTCCGCCAGCGGCAATACACGTTGTTGCGTCATGGCGGCGTACTCGATCAGCCATGCCTCACCTTCACGGCCAGCATGAGTCAGCGCTCGGCGAAGTTTGGCCAGGTTGCGGCCTATTTTCATCACCACCAACGCATCGGTCTGGGCGATGCGCTCGGCCAACGCGTCTTCAGGTAGCGTGGCCATCAGCACGGTCAGGATGTCATCGCCCCAGGTAATGGGCTGCCCGGTGGCCGTCCACGCCGCCGACATCCCGGTAATTCCCGGCACTACCGAGACGGGTACGCGGTTTAGCAGCCGGGTGTAGAGGTGCATAAAGGAGCCGTAGAAGAACGGGTCGCCTTCACACAGCACCACTACATCGCACCCGGCCTCCGCGATCTCGATCAGCTGGGCCACGCTGCGTTCATAGAAAGCCGCCAGCAGCTCATTGTAGCGCGGGTCGTCGAAGGGAATTTCCGTGGTGACCGGGTATTCCATGGGCAGCTCGATTGCGCCGGGCGGGATCATGCCCTCCACGATGGTGCGCGCATGGCCGCAGCGGCCCTTTTTACGGAAATACGCCACGTGGGTCGCCCCGCGTATCAGGCGGTCGGCGCGCACGCTCATCAAGTCCTGGCAGCCGGGTCCTAGCCCAACACCGTATACCGTTCCCTGGGTCATTCGATGCGATCCGCCATGGCGTTGATAGCCGCCACCGTCACGGCGCTGCCGCCCAGACGACCACGGACGATACAGCTGGGCAGCGCCGGGTTAGCCAGCAGCGCTTCCTTGGATTCCGCCGCGCCGACAAAGCCGACCGGGCAGCCGATAATCGCCGCCGGGCGTGGGCACGCCGGGTCTTCGAGCATATTGAGCAGGTGAAACAGCGCGGTGGGCGCGTTGCCAATGGCGACCACGGCGTCTTTCAGGTGCGGCCGCCACAGCTCCAGCGCCGCCGCCGAGCGGGTGTTGGCCATTTCCTGGGCGAGGCCGGGTGTGCGTTCATCGTTAAGGGTGCAGATGACCTCGTTATCAGCGGGCAGCCGCTTGCGGGTGATGCCTTCCGAGACCATGCGGGCATCGCAGAGAATCGGTGCGCCCTGCTCTAACGCGGCACGGGCCTTATTGACCACGTCATTTTGAAAATAAATATGCGCGGCCAATTCCACCAGCCCGGCGGCGTGAATCATGCGCACCGCCACGGTCTCTTCTTCCACTGAAAAGCGGCCAAGCTCGGCTTCACTGCGAATAATCGCAAACGACTCCCGGTAAATCGCCGGGCCACTGGTTTCGTACTTATAGGGCACCCAAAATCTCCAAATAAACTAATTCGCTGCTGGTCTGCAAGACACCCGTGCCAGGGCAGGTTTACGCGAGGGCGCTGTGAACCCATCCTTGGGCGCTACTTTTTCCATCCATGGAAAAAGACCCTCGCTACAACCTGCCCTGACACTCTGCTACCGAGGAACAACCTAACTGTTTTCGCTGAGCTTTCTCAAAAAACCAACCACCTCACACTCGGTGAGGCCTGTCTTAACCGGGGTGCTATCGGCACCGCCGTTAACAACAACATTAAATCGACCTGCTTGCCCGACCAAGCACACATCGGCTGGGGCGCGACGGGCGCAGCCTTTAGCGCAGCCGGATATATGCACAGTGCCTTCCACCCAGCCGCTTAGCTTCTCGGCAAGCGGCTGGGTGGCGACACTCGCCTGTTCGCAAAAGGGCGCGCCAGGGCAGGCGTCCATCGCTAGCCGCGGGTCACTATTATGACGGATCAAGCCATCAACCGCGGGTAGTGTATCGCAATCCTTCAACAACAGGCGCCGCCAGGGGGTGACCTGCACGACGCGGGCACTTGTTTGGGAGACAGCCTCGCGAAGCGTTTCAGCCGCCACCCGGCCAAAAGGCAGGCCAACCACCATGCCCTCGTGATGTTCGCCCAGCGCCAGCTTCTCGCCGGGGGATGCGGGGGCGGTATCAGCAGGCGCCCAATCGGGCAGCGGTGCTGCATGCCGCCGCATACGGCCTGACGCCCAGCCGCCGCTGTCCACGAACCAGTGGGTCAGCCGTATCAGCTGCTCGACGGCGGCCTCGGTATCGCTCACCGCCGTGCCTAGCGCGTAGCCATCGGCGCGAACCAGCAGGCCGCCTTCCATCGAGCGCTCGATTCGAAAATCAGCGGCGCTGTCGCCAAGCAACGGCGCGTTTCCCGCATCAATGGCGATACCGACCTTGCCGGGCATGGATGCCAATTCACTGCCCCGCGCCTGCAACAAGCGGGCAATGGTAGGGGTGTCATCGCCCTTTTGACAGGCCGGCGCCAGCATCAGCTGTGGCTGGCGTTCTACTTCCGGGTCGTCGCTCACTAGCTGATGTTCGACCAGAAACGCCATCAGCGGCGGCCAGCTTTCGTCGGTCACCCCACGCAGCTGCAGGTTGGCCCGGCTGGTGAGCTCGATCAAACCGCTGCCGAAGGTCTCGGCGGCGTCGCACATTGCCAATACCTGTTCCCGCGAAAGCTGACCCAGCGGCGGGCGCACGCGTACAAGCCAACCGTCGCCGGTGGCCATGGGTCGCCACGCGCCGGGGCACCAGCCTTTAATGCGCGGGCTGGGCGGCATGACCATGGGCCTCTTTGGCTTCGTCCATTTCCAGCAGCAAGTCTTGCAGCGCTTCACCGTGCTCGCCAGGGGCTTGCCACATGCCCCGCTGGGCGGCTTCGAGTAATCGTTCCGCCATTTCTTCCAGGGCGGCCGGGTTGTGCTCGCGCAGGAACTGCTGATTGGCGGCGTCGAGCACCAGGGCGTCGCTCACCTGGGCGTACTGGTAGTCGGCAATCAGATCGGTGGTGGCGTCGTAGGCAAACAGGTAGTCCACCGTGGCGGCCATCTCAAAAGCGCCTTTGTAGCCGTGCTCGCGCATGGCGTTAATCCATTTGGGGTTCAAAACTCGCGAACGAATCACCTTGGCCAGCTCTTCCTTGAGCGTGCGGATCTTGGGCATTGCAGGGTTAGCGTGGTCGGCGTGGTAAATCTCCGGCGCCTTCCCGCTCAGCGAGCGGGTGGCGTTAGCCATGCCGCCCTGGAAGGCGTAGTAGCTGTTGGAATCGAGAATATCGTGCTCGCGGTTATCCTGGTTTTGCATCACCGCATCCAGCCCCTGGAGCTGCTGTTCGAAGGCGCCGCGTGCGGCCGTGCCCGACTCCTTGAACTGGCCGTAGGCGTAGGCGCCTGTCTCCATGTAGGCCTCGGCTAAATCGTCGGCGCTGTCCCATGCGCGGTTTTCAATCAGCCGGTTTAAGCCCGCGCCGTATTCGCCGGGCTTGCTGCCAAAGATACGGTAGCTCGCCTCCTGGGCAGCCATCTCCGGGCTTAGCCCCTGGTCTTCCAGTTCCTGCTGGCGGGAAAGCACCGCCTCGCGGATGGTGTTGCTGTTGCCCGGCTCTGCATAGCTCGCCACCGCCTGCACAGCGGCGTCAAATAGGCGAATCACGTTAGGGAAGGCGTCGCGGAAGAACCCGGACACCCGCAGCGTGACGTCGACCCGTGGGCGATTGAGCAGCATCGAGGGGATCACCTCAAAGTCGCTCACCCGCTGGGAGCCCAGCGACCAGATAGGTCGCACGCCCATCAGCGCGAAGGCTTGAGCGATGTCATCGCCACCGGTGCGCATGGTGGCGGTGCCCCAGATCGATAGCCCCAGCCGCCGCGGGTAGTCGCCGTGATCCTGCAGGTAGCGTTCGACAAACGCCTGGGCGGATTTTTCGCCCAGCGTCCAGGCGGCGGGCGACGGAATCGAACGGTTATCGACGCTGAAAAAATTGCGCCCGGTGGGTAGCGTATCCAGCCGTCCCCGGCTTGGGGCCCCGCTAGGCCCGGCGGGCACGAAGATGCCCTCAAGGCCGTCGAGCAGCGACTGAAGCTCCATCTTAACGCCGCGCTGCATGGTGACCCATAGCTGGTCGCGGGCGTAGCGCAGCTGCGCTTCCGTGTCGGGGTAATCCTGGGCGAGGTCATCCAGGCATCCGTTTGCCAAGACGTAGTCGGCCACCCAGCGCTCGGCCAGCAGCTCCAGGCGTTCACGGGCATCCGCCCCGGTACGCCAGGGGGTATCGAGCTGTTGGCTTAAAATGGCCGGTTCAGGCCCCTGCCAGGGCTCGTTGCCCGCGGCTAACGGATCAAAATCCAAGCCTAAATCGCTGGCCAGATTGTGCAGCAGCCCGCGGCTTGCCACCGCCTCGCCCCGGGGTAGTCGCAACAACGCCACCAAAGTGCCCGCCCGCTTCTCTTCCGGCGGCAGCGTGCCGAGTATGTGCAGGCCGTGACGGATCTGGGACTCTTTGATATCGCAAAGAAAGGTATCCAGCTCGTTAAGAATCTCGGCGTCATCAGCACTGTTGTCAAAACCGTCTACTACATGCGCCAGTTCCTGGTCGATGCCGGTATCACGCAGGTGGGCGAGAATCTGGCTGCGAATCAGCGCTTCCCGGCGGGGATCCATATCCAGCGCTTGATAATATTCGTCGGTGAGCGCTTCAAGCTCGGCCATGGGGCCGTAGAGTTCGGCCCGCGCCAGCGGCGGCATCAAATGGTCGATAATCACCGCCTGACTGCGGCGTTTGGCCTGGGCGCCCTCGCCGGGGTCGTTGACGATGAACGGATAAAAGTGCGGCAGCGGCCCCAGAGCAATATCCGGCCAGCAGTCGGCGCTCAAGGCAATACTTTTGCCCGGCAGCCATTCCAGGTTGCCGTGCTTACCGACGTGGATGACCGCGTCGACCTGGTAGTGCGCACGCAGCCAGTAGTAAAACGCCAGATAGCTATGCGGCGGCGCCAGCTCCATATCGTGGTAGGACTGAGTGAGATCGTCGATAAAGTCCCGTTCCGGCTGGATACCCACGAAGGTCTCCCCCAGACGAACACCCGCGATCATCAGTCGACCTTGGCGGCACTTGGGGTCTTCGTGAGGTGCGCCCCAGCGCGTCCATACGGTTTCCTGCAGCTCGGTGGGCAGGGTTTGAAACCAGGCCAGGTAGTCATCAACGCTGATGCTCTGCCAGCAGGCGCGTTGGTCGAGGCTGCCGTGATCGTTGGTCACCGCGCCCTGAAGCTGGCGGATCAACTCATCGCCACTTTCCGGCAGCTGGCTGAGCGGATAACCCGCCTCCTTGAGGGCGCTGAGAATCTGCAGCGTCGACGCGGGGGTATCCAGCCCGACACCGTTACCGATCCGGCCATCGCGATTGGGGTAGTTGGCCATGATCAGCGCGACCCGCTTTTGCCCGTTGGGGGTCAGCCGCAGCGAACAAATGCGCCGCGCCAGCTCGGCCACAAAGGCGGCCCGCTCCGGGTGGATCACGTGGTGGGTCACCGCCAGCTGGCAGCGCGGGTTGTAGTGGGCCTCGGCTTTAAACCCCACGGCGCGGGTGATGATGCGGCCATCCATCTCGGGGAGCACCACCTGCATGGCTACATCGCGGCTATGCAGCCCGGCGGCCATGCCCTGCCAGTCTTCCGCAGTGCTGCTGGCAAGTATTGCCTGGAGGACCACGGGTCGGCCTACAAAAAGATTTTCAGGTAGCTCTTCCCCCTGGGCATTCAGCCCGTCGGCGTTGCGATTGACCGCAAAGCTGGTGGTATTGATCACCAGCATGGCGCCGGTCTGCTCAATCAGGTGATTGATAAAATCAATGCACGGCCCTTCTTTCAGGGACGCCACGGCGATCGCCAACGGCTCAAGCCCCTGGTCTTTAAGCGCTCCGATAATGCCATCGGGCACGGCGGTATTCGCTCCCTGCAAATGGCTACGATAAAACAGCAATAAGCATACCGGACGCCCAGGCACCTGGCGATTTCGCCACTCGCTGAGGCTGGACGCCTGCTGCTCCTGCGGCGCATAAATCACCGCTGGCGGGATGACCTTGGGCTCTTGCCAGTCGCCCAGAGCCTTATCCATATACTCGCTGGCGACAAAGCGCAGCAGCTGCTCGGCGTTATCAGTGCCGCCCTCACGCAGGTAGCGCCACACGCGGTAAGCGTCATCGAAGGGGATGGTGGAGTCTTCCAGCAGGGCGTCATCCGGGGCATCGCAGCCCGGCACCAGTATCAGCTGGCGCTCGGATTTCGCCGCCGCCCAGGCCAGCAGACGTTCGTGGCCATACTGCCAGTAGGCCTTGCCGCCAAGCAGAGAGACGATGACCAATCGGGCACCTTCCAGCACCCGATCTTCGTAGAGATCATAGGCGGCTGGCTTTACCAGGTTCATCCAGTTGGCCAGCCGCACCGAAGGGTACGCCTCGCCCAGACGGTCAACCGCCTGGGCCAGCGCCGACAGGTTGCTATCGGCGGCGGAGAGTATCACGACCTCGGCGGGGCTCTGTTGCAGGTCGATGATGCCTTCATAATCGACAAAGCCTCCGGGCTTGGCGGCAAATAAATGCATTAGGTAGCCGTATGCGCCTGTTCAGGGTTCATTTCAGCCACGGCAAGTTCGTCTTGCAGCAGTTGGCTGTCCAGCGATTTGCCAATGATCACCAGTTGGGTCTGGCGGGTCTCGTCCTGGCTCCACAGCCGGTCGAAGTAGCCTTCCAGGCGCTCGCCTACCGCCTGGATGACCCGACGCATGGGTTTGCCCGGAATCGCTGCAAAGCCTTTGGCGCGGTAGATCTCGTAGCTTTTCAGCAGCTGCTGGAGCTTCTCGGCCAGAACATCGCCATCGACTTCGCCCAGTGTAATCACGCAGGAATCAAAATTATCGTGGGCGTGATCGTGGTGAGCGCCGACGGCATGGTGCTTATCGTGGTGATTAGTGATGCTATCAATATGCTCTTCGCTGGCCGCACCAATGCCCATCAGCGCTTCCAGCTGGGTGGTGTCGGTGGTCTGGGTCTGATCGATAAATAGCGTTTTCACCGAGGCACTCACCCGCGCCTGAATCACTGCTTCCACCTTTGTGCGCTCGTCCGGGCTGAGCAGGTCGGCCTTGCTGACCAGCACCAGATCCGCCGCGCTGAGCTGGTCATCGAGCAGCTCGCGCAGGCTGGGGTCGTGGTCCAGGCTCTCGTCGGCGAGGCGCTGGGCGGCCACCTTATCCACGTCGCTGGCATAGCGGCCAGCGGCTACCGCAGGGCCGTCGATCACGGTAATAATCGCATCCACGGTGCAGTGCTGGCGCACGTCGGGCCAGTTGAACGCCTGCACCAGCGGCTTGGGCAGCGCCAGGCCGCTGGTTTCGATCAGGATATGGTCGATATCGTTACGGCGAGCGACCAGCTTTTTCATCACCGGCAGAAACTCCTCTTCCACGGTGCAGCAGATGCAGCCGTTGGCCAGTTCGTAGATGCTGCCGTCTTCCCCGTCCAGCTGCCCGCCTTCGCTACCCTCCTCACACCCCAGCGCACAGCTGCGCAAGAGGCTGGAGTCGATATCCTGCTCGCCGAACTCATTGACGATCACGGCGATCCGCTTGCCGGTCACCTGACGCAGAATATTGGCCAGCAGCGTGGTTTTGCCGCTGCCGAGAAAACCGGTCACGACCGTGGCAGGAATTTTATTCAATTGCATGGGTAAATGCCTCGCTGTGTTGCGGTTCGCAGTACGCCGGGCTGGCAGAAAAGAGCCTTGCCACAGCGTCAGGATTATTAGGGAAAAACAGATGCAAATAGGTCGCCGTCAGGCGCTTTTGACGGTAAATGGCCTCCCCCGGTGCGGGGTGCCGCTGGCGGCGGCCGTGGCCAATCGGCTCGAGGGTGCCTTCTGCCATGGAGCGGTGGTGCGCGTGGCCGCGAACCGGGCCTTCCGGCAGCTCGGCGGTTTGCATCCCCTGGCAACCCCGCCGCCCGCGCATGGCTCCCTGCCCAGGCAGCAGGCCCAGCATGGTATGGGTAATATCGTCGTAGTCGGTCAGGGTTTCCAGGCAGTACAGCAGCCCGCCGCACTCGGCCAGAATGGGCTTGTCGGCGCGGTAAAACGCCTCAATGGCCGAACGCATGGCGTCGTTATCCGCCAGCGTTTGAGCGTGAAGCTCCGGGTAGCCCCCCGGCAGCCAGAGGGCGTCGCACTCGGGCAGGTGGCTATCCGTCAGCGGCGAGAAGAAGCGCAGCGTGGCGCCCATCTGCTCCAGCAGGTCAAGGTTGGCCTGATAGACAAAGCTGAAGGCGGCGTCGCGGGCCACGCCAATGGTGTGGCCCTTGAGCAACGGCTTAACGGCCGCAAGTTGTTCCTGGGGGGCGGTAAAGGTCACGGGTGAAAGCGCTGCGAGCGCATCCAGCAGCCCGGCGGCTTCCAGCGCCTTGGCACCCGCCTCGAAGCGGGCTTCCAGATCCTCACGAATCTCCGCCGCCTGCACGAGGCCCAGGTGGCGCTCGGGGAGCGACAGCGCGGGGTCGCGGGGCATGGCGGCCAGCAGAGGAATCGTCGGCGGCAGCGCGCCTTCGATCAGCTCGCGGTGGCGGGCCGAGCCGCAGGCATTGGCGATCAGCCCGGCGATATGAATGTCGTCGCGAAAGCCGACCAACCCCGAGACCAGCGCGGCGGCGGTCTGGGCCATGCCTTTTACATCCATGACGATCGCCATGGGAATATCGAACAAGGCTGCCAGATCGGCGCTTGAGGGCTCGCCGTCGAACAGCCCCATGGCGCCTTCCACCAGGATCAAGTCCGCTTCACAGGCGGCGTCATAAAAGCGCTGGCAGCAGTAGGCCTCGCCTGCCATCCATAGATCCAACTGATCCACCGGCTGGCCGGAGGCCTGAGCGAGAATCTGCGGGTCAAGGTAATCCGGGCCAGTCTTGAACACCCGCACCACCTTGCCCTGATTGCGCAGCAGGCGCGCCAGGCCCGCCGTGACGGTGGTTTTGCCCTGGCCTGAGGCCGGGGCGGCGATAAACAGCGCGGGGCAGCTAACGGTCGGTGTGCTCATCAGTATTCGATCCCCGCCTGGGCTTTAACGCCGCCACGAAAAGCGTGGCGCTCATCCTGAACAACGCTGATGGTATCGGCGATTTCTTGTAGCGGCGTGGCCATGGTGCGGCCGGTAATGATGACGTTCTGGTGCGCCGGGCGGCGCTTGAGCGCTTCTACCACCGGCTCGGGGTCGAGATAGCCGTACTTGAACATATAGCTCATCTCGTCCAGCACGATCATATGATAAGCGGGGTTCTCCAGCAGGCCTTTGGCGACTTCCCAGGCAGCCTGGGCGGCTTCGATGTCCCGCTCACGGTTCTGGGTTTCCCAGGTAAAACCGTGGCCCATGATGTGCCAGTCAAGCTTGGGGTGGTCGCGAAAGAACAGGTACTCGCCGGTTTCGCGGCGGCCCTTGATGAACTGGATCACCGCGCACTGCTGGCCGTGCCCCAATGAACGCGCCATGGTGCCGAAGGCAGAGCTGCTTTTGCCCTTGCCGTTGCCTTTTAGCAGAATCAGCACGCCGCGCTCTTCCGTCGCCTTGCTGATGCGCTCGTCGACCACGTCTTTCTTGCGCTGCATGCGATTTAAATGGCTTGCGTCGCTCATGAGAGGTTCCCAGGTTGATGTGCAGAGACAGAGGATCGGCCAAACGAGGCCGGCAAGTAACGCGCGCCCAGCTGCTGGGCGATGCGTGCACCCTGCCCGCGCTTGACTTTGGACTGTTCGGTGTCGATCAGCAGGCAGTCCTCTAGCGGGGCGAGGTCGTCAACGGTTTCCCGGGTGCGGCCATCGGTAATCAGATAGGTGCGCACCTTCAGGCCGGGCTCGCGGCGCTGCCACTGGCGGATCAGCCGCTTGGCTTCAATAATCGCTTCCCGCAGCGGGGTTCCGCCACCACCGTTGGCACTATCCAGAGTGCTCCGCGCGTTTTTGGGCGCTCGGCGACGGGAGAGTATCTGCACGACACCGCCGTTGCCAAACCCCAGCACCGCCACCTGCTCCCGCGCGGCGTAGGCTTGGCTGACTAGTGATTCGACCAGCCCCTTTGCCTGACCCAGCAGTCGCTGCCCCAAGGTGGAACCCGATGTATCCAGCAGCACCAGGTGCGCTGTGGCTTGACCAGCACGAGACTTGCGCATCTTTAGCTGCTGCCAGGGCCACTGGCCACGATTGGCGATCAGCGTCGCGAACCCGTCCAGCCGCGAGGTCTCAACTTGGGAGCGGCCACGCCCGGCTACTTCCCCTTTACCCGCGCTAGCCGCGCTCTCCGAGTGTTTAGCCCGCTGAGCAAAACCGTCGCTATCGGGCAGTTTCAGCACTGGTTGGTTAATCGCCTCTTGAGTCATGGGGGGCATGGCGCCCCACTGGCCCTGCTCACCACCATGATGGGATGAACCGCCGCTGGGCGCGTTATTCGCCGACGACGAACCACCCTCGCCTTGCGCAGGTGTTTGATTAGGCGGCGGTGAAGGGGGGTTGTGTTCAGGCGGCTGAGTACGCCGATGCGCCAGCACCCAGGGTTCAACGGTATCGATATCTTGCTGCTCCACACTCCCCACGCTGCGCCAGGCAGCATGGGCCTGGGCAGCGCGGTGCCAGGTAACGTCGGCGCGCAGGCCGTCTACACCGGCGGTTTCGCAGCGATGGGCAATCGTTCGATAAACCCAGGGGTCGCTGGTGACTTCTTTGAGTAAGCGCTGCGCTTGGCTAATACGCTCGGTCAGGGCGGCCTGGGCAGCCTCAAAGTGTTGCAGCGTACCAGACGGGTCGCGGTCGAAGGCTTCCCGCTGCTGCACAATGGCAATACGCTCGTCGATGCTTACTGCTCCCGCCTGCTCAAGGCAGAGACCGAAACGGTCGAGCAATTGCGGGCGCAGTTCACCTTCATCCGGGTTCATGGTGCCGATCAGGCTAAAGCGCGCCGGGTGGGAGTGGCTAATGCCATCGCGCTCAACGATATTGGTACCGCTAGCGGCGACATCCAGCAGCAAGTCAACCAGCATATCCGGCAGCAGATTGACCTCATCGACATACAGCACCCCGCCGTGGGCCTTGGCAAGCAGCCCGGCATGAAAGGTGGCTTGACCATCGGTCAGTACCTTTTGCAGATCTAGACTGCCGACCAGCCGATCTTCACTAGCGCCCAGGGGCAGAGTGACAAAAGGAGCACGCGCCCCTTCAGCATTACGAGGCAAAATAGCCGCCAGGGCTCGGGCCAAGGTCGATTTGGCACTGCCTCTGGGTCCGCTAATCAGCACCCCACCAATGTGCGGATTGATGGCATTAAGCAGCAATGCCCTTTTTAGAGCGTGCTGACCGATCACTGCGGTAAAGGGAAACTCAACCACAGGCATTACCATAGGTAAGGGGTGTATTAGCTTTATCAGGCAGTAACATAATGAGTGACTTACTATCCGGGTGAGTGCGCCTAAATAGGCATTCCAAGGCGTGTAAAGCTACTTGATTCAGCTTACCGCGAATACGGAATAGGGCTTGAAATTATTTCATGCCCATCAAGAAAAATACGCTAAAGCCATGTACAAACAATGTATTTACACTGAGCAGCCAAGTATAGAGGAGGCGTTGGGTAGAGACCAGTTCGCCGCTCTGAGGGCTCGTGAAGCAGCTTGTCTACGTTTACGTTAAAATCATTTTGATTATTGACAGCTCGTATAGTTAATATGTTATAACATAACAATAGATAGGGTGATTGATGCTATCGTCACCATTACTATTTAACCGCTTATGGAAGCCAGACATGAAGAATGTACGTGCCCTATTGACCGCCGCTGTGCTACTGCCTAGCGCTCATGCCATGGCCGATGCAACCGATTACCCAGTGTCATTGACCAACTGCGGTGTAGAGATCAGCGTGGCATCTGCTCCTGAGCAAACGGTAACCGTGGGTCAATCGGCCACAGAAATTCTCTACTCACTGGGGCTTGCTGAGCGCGTGAATGGTACCTCGGTTTGGTTCAACCCCGTCTTGCCGCAATTTGCCGAAGCGAATGAAGAGATTGAACGCATTGCCAACGATGACCCGAGCTTCGAGGCCGTGGTCAATAAACGCCCGGACCTGGTGGCGGTTCAGTACGAGTGGCACGTTGGCCCCACCGGTAGCGTGGCTAGTCGCGATCAGTTTCATGAGTTGGGCATCAACACTTACATCATGCCCGCCGATTGCGACACCAAGGATAACTCGACCGGCGGCGATGGCACCCGCACGGCCGCCTTCTCGACGGATTCCATCTATAAAGGGATCACCGAACTGGCCGAGATTTACGATGTTCAAGACACAGGCGAAGCGCTGGTGGCCGACCTGATTGACCGTGAAGAGCGCGCCATCGACTTGGCAAACAGTCTTGAATTGCCGGAAGATCTCTCTGCGGCATTCTGGTTTTCTTCAACGGATTTGGGGGTTAGCCCCTTCATGGCGGGTCAGCTCGGTGCACCGGGCTATATGATGGACAAGCTCGGCATTCGCAATGTCATTGAGTCAGATGAAGAGTGGCCCACGGTGGGCTGGGAGAGTATCGCTAGGGCTGACCCCGATGTATTGGTCATTGCTCGTATGGATCGACGCCGCTTCCCAACTGACGATATTGAAGCTAAGCGTGAGTTTCTGCGCAGCGACCCGGTGACCCGCGAGATGACCGCAGTCAAAAACAATCGCATCGTTGAGATGGATGCCCATGCGATGAGCGCCACCATGCGCACTATCTATGGCCTTGAATCGCTGGCTGAGGCGCTATCAACCATGTCGTTTAACCAATGAGCATAGCGTTAACGCGGTCATCTACGACCGGCTTTGGGCTTCGCTGGCTATGGTTAACGCCGATCGTGCTAGTAGCCGCACTCATCGCGGGCACCGCCATTGGCGAAACATCTATTCCCGTTGAGACGATTGTCAAAGTACTCGCCAATCAGCTGTTGGGCGCCGATTACGCGGTTGACCGCATCGACGCGGGCATTATCTGGAACTACCGCCTTAGTCGCGCCGTGGTCGCCGGCTGTTGCGGCACCAGTTTGGCCCTGGCCGGAGTTGTGCTACAAGCGCTGCTGCGCAACCCCCTGGCCGATCCTTACTTGATGGGCATTTCCGCCGGGGCGTCTACTGGGGCGGTGGCAGTGGCGGTCGCCGGGCTGGGCGCAGGCGCGCTTTCGCTCTCACTAGGTGCCTTTATCGGTGCCCTGCTCGCCTTCGGCATCGTGATCATGCTTGCCCATGCGGCCAACAGCGGTGTGGGTGGCGGGCGCGGCGTTCAAGCCGCGGGGGCGATTATTCTGGCGGGCATTGCAGGCTCACAGCTGTTCAATGCGCTGACCGCGTTTATCATTACCAAGTCAGCAAGCGCCGAGCAGGCTCGGGGCATCATGTTTTGGCTGATGGGCAATCTCTCTGGAGTGCGCTGGGCCGATGTGGCCCTGGCGGTGCCCGCCGCGCTTTTCGGGCTGCTGGTCTGCCTATGGCACCGGCGCTCTCTGGATGCGTTTACCTTTGGTGCTGACAGCGCCGCCTCCATGGGTATTGCGGTGCGCCCGGTACGCGGCATGCTGATTATTGCCATGGCACTGGTCACAGCCGTAATGGTGTCTATCGTGGGGGCAATTGGGTTTGTTGGCCTAGTGATCCCTCACGCGATGCGCTTTATCGTGGGCAGCCGTCATACCCGGCTGGTACCTGCCACGGCACTGGCCGGTGCGGTGTTTTTGATTGGCTCGGATATTCTTTCCCGAATACTGATCTCCGGCCAGGTACTTCCTATTGGAGTGATTACCTCGCTGATCGGCGCGCCTGCTTTTGCGCTGATCCTAATTCGCGGCAAGAGGTCTTAATGCGATTAACGGCTGAACAGCTTGCCTGGTCGGTACACGGCACGCCACTGCTGACGGACGTCAGTCTTACCGTCGAGCCCGGCCAGACCTTTGGCCTAGTGGGGCCGAACGGCTCGGGCAAAACCTCCCTGCTGCGTCTGTTGGCGGGGTTGAACAAACCCAAGGCTGGCCGGGTGCTGATCGACCAGCAGCCTATGCACACGCTCAAGCAACGGGCGATCGCCCAATCTATCGCCCTGGTGGAGCAGCAGGCGGATACCACCGACCGCATTACCGTACGCCAGGTGGTATCGCTGGGTCGTACCCCCTTCCTTTCCGCGCTGCGCCCCTGGTCGAAGGAAGACGACGCCATCGTGGCGCAGGCGCTGCGCGACGTCGATATGGCACACATGACGGATCGTCTTTGGCATACCCTATCGGGCGGTGAGCGCCAGCGCGTGCATATTGCCCGGGCGCTGGCACAGCAGCCTAAAATTCTGCTGCTAGATGAACCCACCAACCATCTGGATATTCGTCACCAGCTGTCGATTCTTGAACTGGTTCGGCAACTGCCCATCACGGTGATGATCTCGCTGCACGATCTTAATCATGCCATGGAGTGTGACCGCATCGGCGTGATGGATGGCGGCCGTTTGATCGATAGCGGCCTGCCCCAGGAGGTGCTCACCGCCGCCAGGCTCCGGCAGACCTTTGGGGTGCACGCCCATGTGGTCAATGACCCCGTCGATGGCAAGCAGATCATGCGTTTTCGCAATTCGATTTAAACGACTCGACGGTAGATAAGACTTTTCTTTGCTAAGGTGGAATAGTTTGATCCATTAATTGAGGAGTCTGCATGCGTATTTTGTTCACTGGCGGCAGCGGCAAAGCGGGCCGTCATGCCACGGCTTATCTGCGCGATCAAGGCCACCGAGTCACCAATTTGGATTGGGTGGCATCTGATGTGCCTGGCATTGCTACCCTGAAAACCGATCTGACCGATGCTGGGCAAGTGTTTAATGCTTGCCAGGCCTACGCTGGGTTCGATGAGCTGGAACCCGGCACCGGCGTGCCGCGTTATGATGCGATTGTCCACTTCGCGGCCATACCTGCCATCCTGCATAGGCCGGACAACGAGACGTACCGCATCAATACCCTGAGCACCTACAACTTGCTAGATGCCGCCACCAAACTCGGCATTCCCAAGGTTATCTTCGCCTCTAGTGAAACTACTTACGGCGTTTGCTTTGCCGATGGTGAGAAGAAACCGGACTATCTGCCGGTGGATGAAGAACACCCCACGGTGCCTCAAGATAGCTACGCCATGAGCAAGGTAGTTAACGAAGTAACGGCACGCTCCTTCCAGGCACGTTCAGGCATCGATATTTACGGCCTGCGCATCAACAACGTGATCGAGCCACACGAGTACCGCCAGAATTTCCCGGCTTACATGGACGATCCAGCACTACGTCGCCGCAATATTTTCGCCTACATCGACGCCCGCGACCTAGGCCTGATGGTCGATTGCTGCCTGAAAACAGATGGCCTCGGCTACCAAGTCTTCAATGTCGCCAATGACGACCTGTCGGTGGGCCTGACCAACGCTCAGGTGATTGAGCGCTTTTACTCAGGCGTGCCCGTCAAACGTGAAATGGGTGAATTCGAAACCTTCTACAGCATCGAAAAGGCCCGCCGCCTGGTCGGTTTTGCCCCGCGCCACTCCTGGCGGGAAGAAATGGAGCAGTAAATGGACTACCTGCCCACCATGAGTAAGGCGAGGTTTGCCATTAGGCAAAGAATTCCAATGACCGCAATATCTGACAGCGAGGCTAGCCTACACTTGGTCTAGATAACCCAAGCCCGCCACTCAGCCGCATAAACAAGGATCGCGTCGACTTGCTCCGGCGGCCGCCTCAGGGAGGGCTCGACCAGCCGCCATTGATTGGTGTCCTGGCCGAGTATCGCTGTCCCCTGAGTGGTGCCGGTGCTATCGGCACTGCCGTAAACACGCTGGGAATATTTGCCGCGCAGTGCCGCTAGCACGCCCATATAGACCGCATTACCTGCAAAGGCGCCCTCAACGACGATGTCGCCCGCATGGCACAGCAAGGTCAGACAATGGTCGGTCATCAGCGCGCAGTAGGCCGAGGCCAATGCCGTTTTTTCTGCAGCATTAAGCCGCTCGAACGGGCCAACCAACCGACCGGTGCGCTGGCGAAAAGGCCCACCCTGGTCGGCAAAAGTTGGCAAGGCGAAAACGCCTTGCGCCATAACCCGCTCAAGATCGGCCATTTCACCGTTAGCATCGCCACGTAACGTTTCCCACTCGCGACCGCCCATAAAGCGAATGGTCGGCACGGGGGCACCATAAGCGCTGACGTTAATCAGCATGTCGCTTGCTTCGTCAAGTCCATCCATGGCCGCTCCAACGCCACAGATGACCGTCCAAGTGCCGCTAGAAACAACGGAAAAAGGCGCTGTGCGCGTTAGTAAATGCGGTACCAAAGAGGCGTTACTATCGTGGATGCCATTAAGTACCTGACAGTCACTAGGCAAACCGAGTGATTCGGCAAGTTCGGGCCGAACCGGCCCGAGCGATGCACCGGCTGGCATGATCATAGGCAGCAGCCGACGCCAGCCGAGCTGGTCCACCAGGGAAGAGTAGTCGCCGCGGTGCGGGTTCCATAGGTCGGTATGACAGCCCAGCGAGGTGGCTTCTCCGGCCTTGATGCCGGTCAAACGCCAGCCCCAGTACTGGGGGTAAAGTAGGATATCGGTTACCCGATCGAAGTCGTCGGCCCAGGCCTGGGAAAGCCAGTAGAGCTGACGCCCCAGGTTGAGCCCGCCAGTTAGGTCTGGGCTGCCGGTTTCGGCAAAAGACGGGCGCAACCTGCAGTAGTCGTCGTTCAACGCCGCGCATTGGTCGCTTTCGTAATCAGGGATAGGAAGCGCCAGCTCTTCCCCCGCCAGGCACGCCGCTGTGGCGCCATGGGTGGTCATGCCGATAGACACGACATGATAATCACTGGCTAAATCGGCCAAGGCCGTTTTCAGCCAATCCCAAATAGCCTCAGTATCGATGTGCGGATAGCGGCCGTCCCGGCGTACCTCATTGGACCGGCGCTTTTCCACTAGCACTTCGCCGCCGTGGCGTCCGGCGCGAACCGCACATAGCTTGATATTGGTCTTGCCGATGTCGAGCACTGCCAGCACCGGCTCGAGCCGCTCCCGATGCGTCATGGTAGGTAGAATACCTCGGTCAGCGGTTGGGCTATCGGTTCGGGTGAGTCACTCTGGGTCTCCATGAGTTCAGCCATATAGGCCCACCATCGCTGCATCACCGGAGCCTCTTTTAGCGCCACTTCATCAAGCGGTCCCTGCGTTTCAAAGCTGGCAAACAACTGTAGCGTCTCGGCGTGCAGAAAAATGCGGTAGTTGTGGATACCGCAAGCTTTCAGATGCGCTTGAAGTTCAGGCCAGAGGGCATAGTGGCGAGTGCGATACTCAGCCTCGCAGCCTGGATACAGCTGCATTACGGAGGCATGGATCATTTACGTTGCTCCCGGGCTCTGCGCAACCGACCTACCACGACCGGAATGCTGATGACGCTGATCAGCATGGCACCGATGATGATCGACATGACAATGCCGGGCACGTTGAGTAGACCCAGCCCGAAGGTCACCAGCCCCATCAAAAACACGGCGATCACTACCCCAACCATGCTGCCAGCACCGCCAAGAATGCTAACGCCACCAAGCACCACCATCGTGACGATACTCAGCTCCCAGGCAAAGGCGATAGATGGCCGGGTACTTCCCAACCGGGACGTCAGCAATACCGAGGCCAGCCCGGACAGCGCCCCCACTAGGACAAACAGAACCAGCTTGTGCTTATTGACCTTGATCCCGGAATAGAGCGCCGCCGTTGGATTGCTGCCGATAGCATAGGTGCGGCGACCAAAGTTGGTGTGGTGCAATAACCCATAGAACACCAGTGCCAGCGCCAAGAAGAGCGTGAACTCGAAAGAAAATACCCAGTAGACGTAGCCCTGGCCGAAGAATTCGAAACCGTCAGGGTAATCGGTAAACGCACTATCGCCGAGAACCACATAGGTAATACCCCGGTAGAGGCTCATGGTGCCGATGGTGACGACAATGGAGGGTATACCAAAGCGAGTAACCACCAGACCGTTGAACAAACCGCAGGCGATGCCTACCGCCACGGCAACGACCACTAGGCCACCGGGACCCACGCCAGCCTCAGCCGCCAGCCCCATGCTAACCGAGGCCAAGGCGATAATGGAGGCTACCGACAGGTCGATCTCGCGGCAGATGATCAACATCGCCATGGGCAAGGCAATGATCGCTTTTTCGGTAAAGTTGAAGGTGGCGTCTGACAGGTTCCAGGGGTCGAGAAAATAAGGCGTGGCAAAACTATTGAACAAGAATACCAAGGCCGTCACCAGCAATAAAAAGGTTTCCCAGCGCAACACATAACGCAGCCAGTGATTGGTTAAGCGGTTGGGGACGACCTTTTGTGTCATAGCATTTTCCATGGGTCAGGCCTCCTGATGCTGAACTTGGGCGTCACGTTTACTTACCGCCCGGCGCAGAATGATACGTCCTTGGTTGCGCTCGGCAGCTGAGTTGGCGATAACGGCGATGATGATGACGGCACCGGAGATAGCCATTTGCCAGAATGGCGAGACACCGATCACCGGCAAAGCATTATTGATCACCCCGAGAAACAGAGCGCCCAACGCACAGCCGAGCACAGTGCCGATCCCTCCCATAATGCTGATACCACCAATGACGCAGGCGGCCACAACCTGTAATTCAAAGCCATTAGCGACATCTACATAGGCGACAGCGTAGCGTGACACCCAGAGATAACCGCACAGCCCCGAGAACATGCCAGAAACCACAAAAGCCTTGAACTGCACCTTGCCGACGCTCACACCGGTATAGAAAGCAGCAGTAGGATTGCCACCCGTGGTAAAAAATTCGCGGCCGACACGTAGTTGGTGGGTGGCGAAATAGCAGACCGCCACGGTAGCGATGGCGATCCAGCTCATCACAGGCAGACCTAGCACCACACTGCGCGGCAGGTCGATAAAGGCTTCGCTCATCTGATGGGAATTGACCCAAGCGCCGTCGGAGAGCAGGAAAATAGTGCCGCGATAGATACTCATCGTTCCCAGGGTCACAACGATGGCTGGTACGCCAACAATCCAAACAAAAAAGCCATTAACGGCCCCTAGGCAGGCGCCCATGGACATGGCGAAGAGAATCAACAGCGGCACCGGCACACCTGGAAAGGCAGCGTTTATCATCCCCACCGCCATCCCCGTCAAGGCTAGATTGGCGGCTACTGATAAATCGATGCAACGGGTCAGAATGACGAGCATTTGCCCCATCGCCAGTATTATTAGAATTGAAGTGTCGTTGAAGGCACCGACCAGACTGGTCGGACGCAGGAATTCAGGCGTAATGGCACCCACAGCCAGCACCAACACAAGGATTACCATTGCCAGAAAGCGTTCGCGGTGTTTGAGCAATGCGGACATCATGCGGCCAGCCCTCCTGTAGCAGCGCCGACAACGGCTTCAGGTGTTGCAGCCGCGCGGGTGAATTCACGGACCATCAGGCCTTCGTGCATCACAATGATACGATCAGCCATGCCGAGCACTTCCGGCAATTCTGAACTGACCATGATGACCGCTAGGCCATCCTCGACCAGTTCCGACATAAAGCGATGCACTGCCGCCTTCGAGCCGATATCGATACCTTTGGTGGGCTCATCCAGAATGATCACACTTGGCTGGGTTGCCAGCCATTTACCGATTACCACCTTCTGCTGGTTGCCACCTGATAGGTTGGCGACCTTTTGATCCCAACTCGATGCTTTGACGTTGAGACGATCACCATAAGCACGCGCGACGTCATATTCACGCGTTTCGTTCAATAAGCCCCAAGGGTTGAGCCTTCCAAGCTGCGGAAGACTAATGTTCTGAAAAATGGGCAGATCCAGAATGACGCCCTGCTGCTGGCGCTCCTCCGGCACATAGACCAAGCCTGCTTTGATGGCGTCGGCTGGCGAACGAATAGCGACTGACTCGCCGTTAATACGCACTTCGCCTGTCGCTGCCTTCGACAAGCCAAAGAGTGCCTGCATTATCTCAGTACGACCAGAGCCTACCAGACCGTAAAAACACAGAATCTCACCCGCCCGCACCTCGAAATTAATGTCGGCGAACTCGGTTGGATGGTTCAAATTAGTTACCGTCATCATCGGCTCGCCGATAGTGACCGTCTGCTTGGGAAAGGTCTCGCTGACACTGCGTGCCACCATCATTTCAACCAGTTCAGCTTCGGTGACATCTTCAATCAGACCTTCACCAACAAAAGCACCATCACGGTAGACGACATAGCGGTCGGCTATGGCAAAAATCTCGTCGAACTTGTGGGTAATGAAAAGAATGGCCTTTCCGGCATTTTTGAGGCGCTCGACAATGCCGTACAGCTCTTTGATTTCGTGGTGCGATAGCGCAGCCGTCGGTTCGTCGAGAACGACTACCCGGGCGTCGACCGATAGAGCACGAGCGATGGCGACCATGTGTTTCTGCCCGATACTCAATCCCTTCAAGCGGGCCTTAGGGTTTAAGGGGGCGTCGATATCGGAGAGGATCTGGCGGGTACGTTCATGCATGGCTGGCCAATCGAGCCGCCCCATCCGACCACGAGTCAGGTAGTTGCCAGCGAAAATATTTTCCGTAACGGTCAACTCATCGAACAATACCGTTTCCTGATGGATAGCGGTGATGCCCAACCGACGCGCTGCTTCTGGGTCCTCGATGCGCACTACTTCGCCAGCTATTTGGATATCACCACTATCCGGCTGATGAATGCCGGTCATGGTCTTGACCAGGGTAGATTTCCCAGCGCCGTTCTCACCGACCAGGGCGGTCACTTCACCGGGGTAGAGATCGAGCCTAACCCCGTCGAGAGCCGTCACGCCGGGAAATGTCTTGGTGACGTTTCTCAACGCAAACACTGCTGCTTGTTGTGTCATAGCTATTATCTTTGTTGTTGAGCGTATTGTATTTTTTGTCGGGCGGTCACCGTCAAAATGCACGGTGCCCACCCGCATTCATCCTTAGAAAATGTCGACGAAATCCTGAACGTTGGAGGCATCGTAAATGAACGGTTCTGCCATGGCGGCATTGCCGTTTTCGTCCAGTTGTGTAGTTCCCAACCGGCCCATGCCGACGCTTGATTCGGTAGCGTTACCTGTAATCAAATTGTAAGCGATCATCGTCGCTGCGTATCCAAGATCGATAGGGTTCCAGATGGCGAAGCTGTGTATAGCACCGCTCTCGACGTGACCGGCAAGTTCCGATGGCAGCCCCAAGCCGGTGACGTAGACCTCACCGATACGACCCTGATCGCTCACTGCTTGAGCGGCAGCCAGAATGCCGACCGTCGTTGGGGCTACGATGACATCCAAATCCGGGTGATTGCGCATCAGCGCCACGGACTCGCGGTAGCTCTTGTCAGCCAGATCGTCACCGTAGACAGTCTCAACAAACTCAAGCTGGGAAAATTCCGGAAGCACGTTTTTCATCTCCTCAATCCAGATATTCTGGTTGGTCGAAGTCGGAGTGGCACTCAGAATAGCCATCTGGCCTGAGTTAACACCCTTAGCTTCCAGCGCATCAGCGGCCAGTTGAACATTCATCCGACCAATCAATTCATTGCTGGAGGGATTCAGGTGCACGCTGCGGCCCTCTGGGGCGACACCGGAGTCCCAGGAAATCACTTTAATACCGCGCTGCTGGGCGCGACGCAGGATAGGTACCAGTGCGTCCTGGTCGTTGGCGGATACAGCGATAGCATCAACGCGCTGGGCGATGAGCGAACTGATCACTTGAATCTGGCCTTCGGCGGTAGTGGTTGTTGGACCGGTGTAGATGATTTCCACATTGCCCAGCTCCTCGGCCGCTTCCTGAGCGCCTTCATAGGCGGCCTCGAAGAAACCGATTCCCAGTGCTTTGACCACCAGGGCGACACGCATATCTTCTTGGGCATGGACGGGAGAAAGGAAGGCAATCGCCAGGACTGCCACCAGGGCTGAGAAGGGTTTCTTAAACATTGTGTGCTCCAATCTTGTTGTTATGCCCCGACCCTGCCTTGGACGTCAGCCGGGGACGGATGTATCAAGGTTTTTGTTAACGATCGTCAACTGGCAACCAGCGTCTTCGATCATTTGTCGTGTTTTGGGGTCAATACCATCGTCGGTGATGACAACATCTACCTGTGAAAGCGGGCAGACAATCAGGTTGCTACGGTTTTCAAACTTGCTGGAGTCGACCAGCAACACGCGACGATCAGCCTGCCCCATCAGTTTCATTACCGCCTGAACAATCTGGGGATCTGCCTCCATCACCCCCTGAGGGCCTACTCCCTGTGCGCCAATAAACAGCATCGAAGCGTAGAACTGGCTGGAAACATCATTAGGGAACGGACTCAAAATGATGTTCTGCTCCCTATAAACGTTGCCACCCGGCAGCGTCACCATGCACTTGCTGCGCTTCAGCAGCTGTTCAGCGATCACAAACGAATTGGTCAACACCTGCAGCTTGCGTAAGCGCATGAACTCCGCCATGCAGTAGGTAGTCGTGCCGCCACTAATAGTGATCGACATTCCATCATCCAATAAATCCACCGCCGCCTTAGCAATGGCGCGCTTGGCCTTGGCGTTAATCGTCTGATTAACCGAGTAAGGCCGACCGACGAGAGACGTATTGACGGATGGATGCAAAGCTTCTGCTCCGCCACGGACCTTTTTAAGCTTTCCTTGTTGATGCAGTTCGTTGATGTCCCGGCGAACGGTCGCTTCTGAAACCCCCAAGAGTTTTATTAAATACCCCAAAGTGGCGATGGGCTTTTCTTCAACTTCCGCCAGAATGATGCGTTGGCGTTCAACTTCGTGCATCCCGTATCCTCAATTGTCACTATATTTCATAATCGATCATGTGCAAGCCAATTTCGAGTTTTTTTGATCGCTATTGACAGATAAAAACTCAAGATCGATACTTTTCGTCAACTTCAGTCAAAATAAACGTCAAATCCAATCAATAATGATCGCAGTCTGCTTTATTTAACTCAAAAATAACAGCCTTACCGCCCTCGCCCAATCGGGCCATAACAACACTAAACACTAGAGGTACCTCAATGCCTAGACAGCCCACCAATCAGATTCCAGACCGTTGGGACGACGCGGTAACAGCGTCAATGAGCGAAGCAGAACTGCTTCACTATCGCTCCAACCTGCTCGGCGCCGACAAGCGTATTACCAACTACGGAGGTGGTAATACCTCCGCCAAAATTGACCAACCCGATCCATTGACCGGAGAGGATACCCGGGTACTCTGGGTGAAAGGCTCAGGCGGCGACATCGGTAGTATGGGGCTGGACGGCTTTGCCACTCTATATCTGAACAAGTTAGAAACTCTCAAGCAGTTTTATAAGGGTGAAGCACACGAAGACGAGATGGTTGGGGCCCTACTCCACTGTACTTTCAACCTGAACAGCCGCGCAGCCAGCATCGATACCCCGCTGCACGCCTACTTGCCATACACCCATGTTGACCACTTGCACCCGGATGCCGTCATAGCTATCGCTGCCTCAAAAAACAGTCGCGAGCTGACCGAGGAAATCTACGGTGGAGATATTGGTTGGCTTCCCTGGCGCAGGCCCGGTTTCCAACTAGGCCTGGAACTGGAGAAGATTGCCAGAGAACAACCGCATCTAAAAGGCGTATTGCTCGAAGCGCACGGCCTTTTCACCTGGGGCGAGACGGCTAAAGAATGCTACAAAACCTCGTTGGATATCATCAACAAGGCACAGCACTGGTTAGACGAACAGCTCCAGGATAAAGCGGCATTTTCGGGTCCCCGTGTTACCAGCCTACATGCCGATAAACGGCATGCCGTTGCCGCCAGACTGATGCCGATCATTCGTGGCAAGACAAGCGGCCATCAGCGTCAGGTCGGTCACTTTAATGACGCCCCTGAGGTGCTCGAATTCGTCAATTCTAACGACCTCGAAGCCCTGGCCGAGCTAGGCACTTCCTGCCCGGATCATTTTCTGCGCACCAAGATTAAGCCGTTGGTCGTCAGCTACGACCCCGAAACCGATAATATTGATGGCGTCATCGCTGGCCTGGATGAGCAACTGGCGCAATACAACCGCGACTATGCCGCCTATTACAACCGCTGTAAGCGGCCGGACAGCCCAGCGATGCGCGACTCCAACCCGGTGGTTTACCTAGTGCCGGGCGTTGGCATGCTGACCTTTGCCAAAGATAAAGCCACTGCACGCATCGCCAGTGAGTTCTATCTCAATGCCATCAACGTTATGCGCGGTGCTTCAGGCGTCAGTGAGTATATGGGTCTGCCCGACCAGGAGGCCTTTGATATCGAATACTGGCTACTTGAAGAAGCCAAGCTCAAGCGCATGCCCAAGCCGAAGGCGTTGGCTGGCCGCATCGCTTTAGTCACCGGTGGGGCCGGCGGCATCGGCCAGGCCACAGCTGCACGGATGGCAAGCGAAGGCGCTTGTGTGATGCTGCTCGACATTGATGCCGAAGGCCTGCAAACCGCGCAAAGTACACTGAGCGAAACCTTCAGCGCCGATATCGTCTCCACCTGCCTCATGGACGTGACCGACGAAAGTCAGGTTGAAGCAGCCGTCGCTCATACCTGCGTTGCTTTCGGCGGTGCCGACATTCTCGTTTCCAACGCTGGTATCGCCTCCTCGGCACCGCTGGATGAAACCAGCCTGGCGATGTGGAACCACAACCAGGCGATTCTATCGACGGGTTACTTCCTGGTCACACGCGAAACGTTCAAGGTGCTCAAACAACAAAAGATAGGCGGTAACATCGTCTTTGTTGCCAGCAAAAATGGCCTGGTCGCCTCGGCCAACGCTAGCGCCTACTGCACTGCCAAGGCGGCAGAAATTCATCTGGCACGCAGCGTGGCCCTGGAAGGCGCTCCGCTGGGCATCCGTGCCAACGTGGTCAATCCGGATGCGGTACTACGTGGTTCCAAGATTTGGACTGGCAAATGGAAGGAGGAACGTGCTAGTGCGTACGATCTGGACACAGACGAGCTGGAAGACCACTACCGCCAGCGCAGCCTACTAAAACTCAGCGTACTGCCCGAGGATATCGCCGAGGCCATCTACTTTTTTGTGAGCGATGCGTCGGCCAAATCGACCGGCAATATTCTCAATGTTGATGCCGGACACGCCCCGTCCTTTACGCGCTGAGGCAGTTTCAACTAACGCATTACAGGTGAGCAAATGACAACAACAATGATCGACGCCGACCGCGTCCACACTGATAACGACCGTCGTGCGACCGACCTCGACCGCGATTATCAGGCCCTAGGCGAAAAGCTTGCTCGTGCCGGTGCCAACATCGACGCACTAACTGATCAGGCCCAGCGCCTGGAAGTGGCCTTGCCCTCCTGGGGTGTAGGGACCGGTGGCACTCGCTTCGCACGCTTTCCGGGACCGGGCGAGCCACGCAATATTTTCGAAAAGCTCGATGACTGTGCCGTTATTCAGCAACTCGCCACCATCACACCCCGCGTTTCACTGCATATCCCCTGGGACACACCTTCAGACCCCAGCGAGCTGAGAGACTACGCCGTTGAGCGTGGACTGGGCTTTGACGCGATGAATTCTAATACTTTCCAGGATCAGAGCGACCAGCGGCATTCCTATAAACACGGTAGTTTGACGCACACCGACGAGGCCACCCGCCAGCAGGCCATCAAACACAATATTGAGGTGATCGAGCTGGGTAAGCAGCTCGGTTCGAAAGCCCTGACAGTATGGATCGGCGACGGCTCCAACTTCCCCGGCCAACAGCATTTTTCCGATAGCTTCACGCGCTATCTAGACAGCGCTAAGACTATCTACTCAGCCTTACCAAGTGACTGGAACATGCTGATCGAACACAAGATATTCGAGCCAGCCTTTTACTCCACCGTTATTCAGGACTGGGGCTCAAACTATCTGGCCGCTAAAGAAACGGGCGAACGCTGCCTCTGTTTGGTCGATTTGGGCCACCATGCACCCAATGTCAATATCGAGATGATCGTTGCACGCCTAGCCCAGTTCGGAAAACTTGGCGGTTTTCACTTCAATGACAGCAAGTATGGCGATGATGACCTGGATGCTGGCTCCATCGACCCTTATCAGCTTTTCCTCGTCTTTAACGAGCTGGTTGATGCGCAGCATAAGAACGCTCAGTTCGCGCCTTTCTACATGCTGGATCAATCACACAACGTGACCGATCCGATCGAGAGCCTGATCTACAGTGCTGGCGAAGTGCAGCGCGCCTTTGTCAAATCACTGCTGGTCGACCGCGAAGCCCTAGCCCACCACCAGCATAATAACGATGCATTGATGGCCCAGGCGACACTCAAGGCCGCTTTCAATCTGGATGTCGAGCCGATTCTGCAGCAGGCGCGGCGCAAGGCAGGGGGCGCCATCGACCCTATTGCCAGTTACCGCGCCTGCGGCTACCGCCAAGCCTGCGCTGACCAGCGTCCAATCGATACAAGCCGTAGCGGTTCCGGCATTGTCTGAACCATAGCGATAAAGGTTCACACAAAGTCAGATTTAACGCTTATTTCACCCCTTTACCGGCACAAACACCGGTGCGCCGTCGACCTCAACGACCGCCAGCCGCTGGCGGTAGAGGCTTTCCAGCGCACCGGGCACCATCATGCTATCCCGCGAGCCCCAGCAGGCGTCGCCATTGGGGTAGAGCAACAGGATATGGTCGCACCAGCGGGCGGCCAGGTTGAGGTCGTGTAGGCACATCATCACCGCCTGACCGGCCCGCGCCTGCTCCGCCATCAGTGCCATGACGGCGCTTTGGTGATGCAGATCAAGATGGTTGGTCGGCTCGTCGGCCAGCCAGATAGCCGGCGCCTGTGTCAGCACCGTGGCAATCGCCACCCGCTGGCGCTCGCCACCGGAAAGTGTGGTTACCAAACGGTCGCGCAGGTGCGCCACATCCAGGCGCTCAAGGGCGTCTTCCGCGCGGGCATAGTCTTCAGCACCCTCCATCTGCCACGGCGAGAGATAGGGGTGACGGCCAATCAGCGCAGTTTCCAACACAGTTGCTGGAAACCCATCCTGGCGATCTTGAAACACTAATCCCAAACGCTGAGCAACATGGCGGCGGCGCAGCTGGCCAAGCGCGAGGTCGCTAAGCTGAACACTGCCTGAACGTGGCGCCTGCAGGCCAGCTAAGGTGTGTAATAGCGTCGTTTTACCCGCCCCGTTAGGGCCTAACACACCCCACACCTGCCCTGGTTCGATGGTGATATTAAGCGGCGTACCGCCTTCGCGGTCAGGCACATCAATGATGAGATCACGAGTAGCCAGTACGCTCATCAGCGGCTCCTGTAGAGCAGAAACAGGAAGGTAGGCACGCCCAATAGCGCGGTGATTACCCCAACGGGCAGCTGTTCCGGGGCGATCATCGTGCGTGCTAAAGTATCGGCCAGCACCAATAGTGTTCCACCTGCCAGTGCACAGGCGGGCAGTATCAGCCGCTGATCGTTGCCTAACAGCAGGCGCAGCATGTGCGGCACGACTAAACCAACAAAACCAATGCTGCCTGCGGTGGTGACTGCGGCGGCGGTAAGTAGGCTGGCGACAATGTAGATACACCACTCAAGCGGCCTGACCGCAACGCCCAGCGCGGCGGCTTGCTGCGGGCCACGGGCCAGTACATTCAGGCTACGCCCAAGCGGAATCAGCACCACGCAGATAGCTAGCAATAGCAGCAGCGGCGGCCAAGGCGTGCGCGCATAGGAGAGATCGCCCATTAGCCAGTAAAGCATTCCCGGCAGACGTTCGGCGGGGCTCAACGCCAGCATCAGCGTAATCACTGCACCCCACCCCGATGCGACCACCACACCCGTCAGCAGCAGCCTTGAAGGTGTCCAGCTTCCGCTACCGTGGGCAAGACCGAAGACTAAAAAGGTCGAGAGCAGTGCCCCGCCAAATGCCGAGCCCGAAATCGCCAGCCCGCCTAGCCCTCCCAGCATGGCTGCTAGTGCGCCAATCGAGGCGCCGCCGGAAAGACCCAGCACGTAGGGATCTGCCAAGGGATTACGCAGCAGCACCTGCATCAGCGCACCGGCTACCGCCAACAAACCGCCAACCGCAAAAGCCGAGAGCGCTCGAGGCAAGCGCAGCTCAATCACCATGGTGCGCGCTAGCGCATCGCCTTCGCCCTGCAGACTGTTACCGATCACCACCTGCCAGATTTGTGCGGGTGAAATCTGCGCGCTACCGACACCTATGGCGATGAACAGCGAAGCCAAGGCTGCTAGTAATAGCAGGCTAAGCGGGAGGCCCAAGCGTGCGAGCATTAACTGCGCTCACGTTTTTGGCGGGCGATGTCGAGCTTCTCACAGAGGATTTGGGTACCCTCCATCAGTCGCGGCGTGGGCCGTTGAATCAGTGAAGGCGGCACAAAAAAGAGGTTATCTTCCGCAACAGCCTTTAAGTTGGGATACTGCTCCCAGTGCGTCAGCCAGTGGCGATTCTCTTCCCCCATGCCACCGGCAACAATCGCCTCAGGATTGGCTGCCAGCACGGCTTCGTCATTGATACGCGGCACCAAGCGTGCCTGTTCGCCAAACACATTTTCACCGCCACAAAGCTTAACTACTTGGCCGATCAGGTGTTGGTCGTTAACGCTCATTAGCGGCTCATCCCACACTTGGTAAAACGTGGTTACCGGCTCCCGGTCTCGATAGCGCTCTTCAAGGGCCGCCATGGTATTGCGGAAACTGTCGGCCACTGTTTGTCCCGCTGTTTCTGTGCCTGCCAACCTTGCCAAGCGCTCAATCGCACTGGCCACGCCTTCCATATCGCGGGGCTCGATATAGAACACTGGCATACCCAGGGCTTCAAGGGTTTCAAGTTGCTCTGCCGGATTACCCGTCACCCAACCAATCACCAAGTCAGGCGCCAAGCCAACTAAGGCCTCTAAATCAATGCGGGTATGGCTGCCCACTGATGCCACTTGTTTGGCCTCGGGCGGGTAGTCGCTATACGAGACGACGGCGACTACTTGATCCCCTGCGCCAGCCGCATAAGTCAGCTCAGTCGCACCAGGCGAGAGCGTCGCAATCCGCTGTGCAGCCGCATGCAGGCAGACCTCCCTGTCGCGATCATCAATCACGCAGCGCGAATGCGTATCCGATACGGCCTCGGCAGCGAACAGGCTGACCACCGACAGCAGCACGGTGCCCAACCCCCCTCGCATCCGCCCGGTGACGTTACTGACCAAAGTGAACACTGAGGAAAGCCGCCCGACCGGCGTTGATATAATCAGCCGCTGTTTCATACTCTTTGTCAAAGGTATTCTCGACAGTTAACCGCGCCGTCCACATCGGCGCAAACGCCCAGCCGGCGCGCAGATCTACCAGGCCATAACCCCCGAGACGCTCTTCATTGTCGGCATCTTCGTAACGGTGATTCTGGGCAACCCAAGAGCCGCCCAGTGTCCAGTCGCCCAGTTCACGGTCAATATCCAGGCGCAGGCTTTCACTGGCACGCCGACGCAGACGGTTGCCGGTGTCACGATTTTCAGGGTCAGTGTAGGTCAGCGCCGCCTGAAGGGTCCAGGCGTGCAGCTCAATACCGCTGGACAGCTCAGCCCCGCGGATACGGGCATTTTCCACGTTTTGCGGGGTATCGACAAAACCGTCACCCGCCGTATCAACGTTGATAATCAGGCTATCAATGTCGGACTGATAGAGGGCTAGATCCCAGTACCAGCGGTTGTATTGAGCCCGAATGCCCAGCTCGCCGGTTGCAGAGCTTTCCGGCGCAAGCTCAGGGTTGCTGAACCCGGGGTAATAGAGCTGGTTGAAGGTAGGGGCCTTGAACGCCGTCCCATAGCTTGCCCGCAGCGTATGCACATCATCCATGGCGTAGCCAGCCGCTAGACTGCCGGTGACCTCATCGCCGTAGGCCTCGTTGTCGTCAAATCGCACACTGGCTTGCAGTGTGAGCGGAAAAAAATCCAACAGTCCCTGCGTAAAGATCGCTCGGTTATCGCGCGCCTCTTCGGCGTAGGTACCAAACCCCGTATCGCTGCCGTCGATGCTGTCATGCTGGTATTCAGCGCCGGCAATCAGCTCATGGGCACCATAGGAAAACGTATTTTCCCAGCGAGCGGTGCGCACCCTGGTATTGAAGACCGAGTCGCCGAAGTCTGCCACATTATCGCTCTCGTCACGTGATTCACTGAGCGTCAGGCGGCTTCGCCAGCTGTCCATGATGGCAAGCTCACCGTAAACACCCGCGACCTGCTGTACAAAATCATTCTCGCCGCGGTCATACTCATTATTACCGCGTGCGCGCAGCGCCAGCACGCCGATTTCACTGCCTTCCTCGAAGGTGTGCGACACCCTCGCGAGCGCCGAGGTGTTGTCGTAGCCTTTATTGTCACCACCACGGCGAACAGGCTGACCATCGGTATTGAAGTGGCTGCCCGCAAAGCTGTAGCGCGTGCCGCCCTCACGCCCTGAAACGCCTGCGCTTAACCGCTGGGTATTGAACGAACCACCACCCACTGAAATTCGCGGTTGCGGCCCCTCTTCGTCACCCTCAGGGGTAAACAGTTGAATCACGCCGCCGACCGCATCCGCGCCGTATAGGCTACCGCGCGGGCCCCGCACGATTTCGGCGCGCTCGAACATGCGCGGATCAAGGTATTGAAAAGCCGCACTGCCCGTCGTCGCCGAACGCAGGCGGATGCCATCTATGAGTAAAACGTTCTGCCCGCTGCCAGTGCCGCGAAGATAAACACTGCTGTTTTTACCAAAGCTACCGTTGGTAGAAACATCCACCCCGGGCTGGCCGCGGAATAAATCGGTCAGGCTGGTCGGGTCCTGGCGGCGTAGGGTGGCTTCGTCAAGAACGGTCACCGACGACAAGCTCTTATTGGCGGTTTGCGGCGCGAGGGCGGCCGTGACGACGACCGGGTCAAGCGCGGCCGAATCGCGACTCGCGTCAGCGGACTGGGCGTGCACAGCGAGGGGCAGCGACGCCAAGCTGAACATTGCCATGGCGGCACAGGCATGAAAACGGTATGACATAAGGATTTTCCTTGCTCGCTACGCTCACCCGCATAGCGTGTTTTTTGGCCAAGCATGGGCCTTGCAAGGAAGTCGCGCGCGAGGGAAAAACGCCGTTAACTGCCCCTAAAAGCGCCCACCGCGCTTGGCATATGTTGGTTGGATGCACAACCATGCTCTCGGGCCGGTCTCCGGGCTAACGAGCGAAAGGCCGCGCTTTAAAAAACACGCTTACTTTCCGAACGACCACCTTCCCATGCGTTTGCACAGTGGCGTCTTGGCCGCTCTTATCTCGATTACCGTTGCGGGGGCAGCGTTGGATTCACGCGTAACGTTCACCAACTTCCCGTTTAACTGACGGCTTTTCCACCGCCAGCACCTGAGAGTGGGCGTAAGCTAGCAACTTGCCGTGTGGAGGTCAATTCATGATGAGCTGCTAGAGTAAAGACACTGCGCGGAAAAGGAGACGGTCATGGTCGATTCCTCAGCAGCCGGTGTACCACGCTGGTTAAAGTTGGCTTTTACACTATGGATACTGGTCTGGGCGCCGAGCTACGTCGTGCTGCTGGGGCCGCAGAACTTCTTTTGGCTGTGTAACGTCG
This sequence comes from Halovibrio sp. HP20-59, assembly GCF_033052795.2. NCBI lineage: Bacteria > Pseudomonadati > Pseudomonadota > Gammaproteobacteria > Oceanospirillales > Halomonadaceae > Halovibrio > Halovibrio sp. HP20-59. The sequence goes on along the minus strand of NZ_JAWJUW020000010.1, from coordinate 32,687 downwards.
CGAGTTTTCTGCTGCTGGTGGCACTGTGGAGTGAGCAACGCACGCTGATGTCGATGCAGTGGCTAGCGGTGGCACTGGTTGGTAGTTTGTGGAGCCTGGACGTCGCCACAGCGGCGCTGACTGGCGTGCACCCCATCGGCGGCACCGAGTACATGTTCAACCCGGAGCATCCTCTCATGGCGCGGGTCATGTCGCTCTACCACGTGGTACTGCCGCTGGTGGCAGGCATCGGCGTTGCCAAGCTTGGTTATTCCCGTCGCGCCCTGCTGTGGCAGACTCTACTGACCTGGGTAGTGGTGCCGTTAAGCTACCTGTTCACCGAGGCCGAGCGCAATATCAACTGGGTGCACGGGCCCTTCGGCCAGCCCCAGGACAGCCTCAACCCCCTGCTTTACCTGTTCCTGCTGATGCTGATATGGCCGGCTGCGGTTTACCTGCCTGTGCATCTACTGATGATCGGCTGGCAGCGCTGGCGGCACCAAGCGTAGCTAATTACTTGGCCGCTAGCACCAACCCATGGCGCACATACCAGACTTGGTCAGCTCGGGCGGCGGCGTCCTGGCTGAACCAACCATTGAGATCGCGTAGGCGACGCCGCTCGGGCTGCATGGGTACAATCCCACGGCCCACTTCAGTGGCAATGATGATTAACGGCGCCTTTAACGCTTCGGCACGCTGGTAGAGCGGTGGCATATCGCCTTGCCACTGTTGGCGCAAGGCATCGTTTTCCGCATCTGCTAAAGCTGCTTCTAGCCACTCAAACACACCGGTTATCACCAGAGGTGTATCGGCAACCAGCATTTGCTGCAACGCATCCAACCGCTGACCCGGCGCTAGCCGATGCCATAAGGCGCTGGGAAAACGAGCCGTTACGGCGTCGCGTTTTCCAGCGCAGGCACCGCCGATGAAGAGCTGCATTGCCATTCTCCTTTTCCCTGTTCGTCAGTGTGGTAGATAAGCTGCCAGCGCCTGCCTTGGGCTTGGAGCACGGTACCGTCCCAGAAGTGAATCGTCTCAAAACGGCGGCGCAGTTCACGAATCACGCCGCCATGGGTGACTGCCAATACTTTTTTGTGTCCATCGGCGCGGGCATTAACTGCAAGGTCATGCAACCAAGCGTCTAAACGCTCACGTAGTTGGCCCGCCGATTCTCCGCCGGGAATTTGCAGTTCGCCCACGCTATCAATCCAGGCACGGTAATGGGGTAAGTATTTCAGCTCATCGTAAACTTTGCCTTCGTACTCGCCAAAATCGAGCTCGCGCAGGCGCGGTTCAAGCGATAGTGGCACGTTGGCTTTGGCTACTTCAGCCCACGCAAGGGTTTGCTGGCAGCGGTTAAGATCGCTTGAGTAGATGGCATCGAACCGCTCATCCACCAACGCGTCACGCAGTGCCAGCAATCCATCTTCAGCATCGGGAAACAGCAGCGGAATGTCCTGCTGGCCTTGATAGCGGCGCTCTAAATTCCAAGCGGTGATACCGTGGCGAACTGCCACCAACTCCACAGTAAGATCAGTAGCCAAAGCTCTCCTCCTTCAATAGTGGCGCCGACCATATCGCCGTTGATGCCGTTAAACAGTCGCAACATTAGCCAGCGGATTAGTAACACAAAAATAGCGATCGTTAGCATCATCAGTACGATCGCGGGTGCCACTAGGGCTATCAGCACGATCGGCGCCAGCGCAAGCGCCACATCCTGGCCACTAAGCGATTGCTGCCAACTCCAGGCCAAGCCCTTCTGCTGGGCGCAGGGGGTTAACACCAGTAACGCCACGCCCGCCCAGCGCCCGAGTGCGGGGATTACTAAGAGCCACCACCACGGTGCGTTATAAGCCAGCAGCGCCCAGAGCAGCACACCCTTCCAGGCAAGCAGAAACACCATCGACAGCATTCCGAAACTGCCAATTTGTGGGTCTTTGATAATTTCCCAGCGGCGCGCCAGCGGCTGATTGCTTCCCAAGGCATCGGCGATATCCATCACGCCGTCCAAATGCAGTCCGCCGGAGAGTGCTACCCACACGCCTAACACCGCCAGCGCAGTGATCGGCATGGGAACGTTGTGCATCGCTAACGCTAGCAGCGCCAACACGCTGCCAATAAAAAGGCCGACAAGCGGGTAGCTGCGCACCGCCCAGCGGCGGGTCGCGGGAGTCCAGGGGCAGGCGAACGGAACGGGAACCCGCGTCAGAAACTGCAGCGCCAGCAAGACACCGAACAAGGCATTTTTCAAAGCGAGCGCTCCTTATCACGCTTCCACTCCAGGGCGTAGCCTGCGACGACTTCGAGCACGGAATCGGCCTCTGCCGCGACCCAGCAGTGAGCCCGCTGTAGAAACGCCAGATAGCGCCAGGTTTCAGCATCCGTAGGCGGCAGCGCTTCGTTGATATCATTGGAGACAATCACTAGATAAAGGCTGCGCGCGCGGGCATCAGCCAGTGCGTTTGCCAGCAACGCTAAGCCTTCTTCTTCGCTTAGTTTACTGGCGTATAGGACTTGGCTGGCCCAGAGGGTTACGCAGTCCAGCAGCACGGCGCCACCATCAGGCACCTTGGCAATCGATTGATCAATATGCAGCGGTGCCTCTAGCGTTTTCCATTGAACGGTGTGCCACTGCCCTTGCCTGGATTGACGATGACGCGCCACCCGCTCAGCCATCTCGTCGTCGTATATGTCTGCGGTGGCTAAGTAGTAACAGGGCGAACTGCCTGCTGCACTCACTGCTCGCTGCTCGGCGATATCACTTTTGCCGGAACGCGCCCCGCCGCTAACGAAGACAATCATGCCGTTCCTTTTTCCAAAACATTTTTCAACACGCTTATCAGCCGTCGATTAGCAGGGGCATCGCGCAACGCCACTCGCAGCCAATCACCATTGAGTTCGGCAAAATTATGGGTATGACGTACTAAAATTCCCCGGCGGAGTAGCTGCTCAAACAGCACATCGCTGGTGATTGCCTGCGCGGCACTGGGCCGGATAAGAAAAAAACACGCCTGACTGGGTACGACTTCCAGCCCTAGTTGAGCAAGCGCTTGTGCCATGTGCGAGCGCTCGCTGGCCAACCACCGCTGGGTGCGTCGGGCAAAGGCATCATCTGCCAGCAATGGGGCCACAAGTTCAGCCGCGAGGTGATTGACACTCCAAGGTGGCTGGTGAGCCTGTGCTGCTTGAACCGTGGCCGCATCAGCCAGCATATAGCCAAGCCGGAGACCCGGCAGGGTATAAAACTTGGTCATTGAGTGGAGCAGTATCAGGTGCGGATAGCGCGCCAACAGCGGTGCCATCGACGCCCCTTGTGGCGTCTCGCCAAGCGTTTCACCCACCATGTCGATAAAGGCTTCGTCGACCACAACGCGGCAACCCATTGCAGCGGTGTAAGTCAACAGGTCTTCCATTGCTGACATATCGATAAGCGTCGCGGTCGGATTATTGGGACGGCATAGAAACAGCACATCAATGTCGTTAAGCCCAGCCGTTAGCGCATCGATGTCCAGCGTGAAGTGCGGCGCGGGCAGCGCGATCTCACTGATTGAAAGCCGATGGGCGCGGCAAGCGCGGGCATACTCGCCAAAGCTCGGGGTAATAATCGCCGCCCGCTTACCCGCATGCAGCGCGGCGGCGAGGAAAATAGCTTCGGCACCGCCGTTGGTGAGTAATACCTGTTCGGGCTGAAGCTGGTGGTGGGTTGCGATGGCCTGACGAGCAGCTGAATAATCGGGTGCGGGATAGCGTTCAAGACCTGTCAGTTGCTTAGCTAGCCAATCGCTAACCCACGCCGGAGGCCCCAAGGGGCTTAGATTGGCGCTAAAGTCTTCCAGACGATGATCGGCGGGCAAGCCGAAATGGGCCAGTAGCGTCTCGGCTTGGCCGCCATGCCTGGGCCATGGAACGTTGGGCAATAGAGGCGTACTCATAGCGATCCTCGCAGCGTAAACATCAGTCCAGCTATTACACCGGCAAGCAGCAACATAAACAGTATCCAGGCGCCGTGCATTAAACGAAGTGTGGTGTTGATATGGGTAAAACGCAGCTGTTCAAGCGGCTCGCCCAAGGTCGCACGGTGTGAGGCCTCGCCTGCATAGAAATTGGTGCCGCCCAACTGCACACCGAGCAAACGGGCCACCATGGCTTCTGGCCAGCCGGCGTTGGGGCTAGGGTGACGCGGTGCATCGCGGAAGGTGCCCCTCAGTGCGCCTTGCCAGCGCAATCGTACAACACCTGAAAGACTTAATAGCAAGCCTGCGAGCCACAGACACAGCGCGGTTAAACGTGCCGGCACCCAGTTAGCTAAATCATCTAGCTTAGCGGAGGCAAAGCCAAAATCGGCATAGCGCTGGTTCTTGTAGCCTACCATCGAATCAAGAGTATTAACTGCCTTATACGCCAGCGCTAGCGGCGCCCCGCCAATCAGGGCAAAAAACAGCGGTGCGGTGATGCCGTCAACGGTGTTTTCCGCCACGGTTTCCACTGTGCCCCGGGTAATCTCCGCCTCATCTAGATTTTGCGTATCGCGGCCGACAATCATCCCCAGCGCCTTACGGGTGGCAGGCAAATCGCCTTGAGTAAGCGGTTGGATCACGGCGCGGGCCGCGTCGCCCAGGCCTTTGATCGCAAGCGTAGTAGAGAGCAGCCAAAGCTCGGCGATCAGCGCTAGCCCTGGGTGCAGGCGTTCAAGCAGCGCCAGCGCTAGCCAGCTAATACCCCATACGCCGCCGACGACAAAAATGGTTAGCAGAAAGCCACTAACTCTTCGCTGCTGTGCAGTTCCGCGATTCCACAGCCGCTCAAAAGCGCTGATAAAGCGCCCGATCAACACCACCGGGTGTGGCAGTGAGCGCGGATCGCCAACCACTAGATCAATGGCGATCGCGAAGAGGATCAGAACAATACCGCCAAGCGTGGCGCTTGAGATCATGGTGATGCCTTATCGCTAACACCGGCATCGGTAAAGGTAGCCATTTCCGCCACCATCGCTGTTGCTGCTTGCAGCAGTGGAAAGGCAAGCGCCGCCCCGCTACCTTCTCCTAGCCGCATGCCCATATCGAGCAGCGGCTTAGCCTCCAGCGCTTTTAACGCCACATCGTGACCTGGCTCCTGGGAGCGATGACCAAAAATCAGATAGCCACGAACAGCGGGGCATAGACGGCAGGCGGTTAGCGCGGCAACGGTGGCAATAAAGCCATCCACAATAGCGGGCAAGCGCTGAGCCGCTGCCGCCAGATATGCGCCGGTCATGGCGGCTATTTCCAGGCCACCCAACTTGGAAAGCACCTCTAAGGGCGCCTGAGGGTCAGCATTCCGCGCAGCGATAGCACGTTCAATCACCGCCACTTTGTGCGCTTGCTGCTGTGGGTTAATCCCGGTACCGGCGCCCACTACGCTTGCCACAGCCTGCCCCGTCAGCACTGCCAGCATCGCGCTGCTGGCAGTGGTATTGGCGATGCCCATTTCACCCACTATGAGGCACTTTGCACCGGCCCTTTTTGCTCGGTCAACGGCCGCCACACCCACATCAATCGCGGCTATGGCTTGATCCAACTGCATCGCGTCTTCCACCACCATATTGGCGGTGCCTTGGCGCAATTTGGTCAAGGTCACCCCAGGCAGTGTTAAAGGCGAAGCAACGCCCACATCCATAATTTCGACCTGCGCGCCTATCTGACGGGCAAAGACGTTAATCGCCGCGCCGCCGCTTGCAAAGTTGGCCACCATTTGTGCGGTCACTGCTTGGGGAAACGCGGAGACACCTTCAGCAGCAACGCCATGATCCGCTGCAAATACGATAACGGCCGGTGGCGCAACGTTCGGTTTAAGCTCCCCGCTAATAGTGCTCAGCTGAACAGCTAGGTCTTCAAGGGAACCTAAACTCCCCGGTGGCTTGGTTAGCGTATCCAAATAGCGACGTGTTGCTTCACCCGCATCGCGGTCAACAGGTTGAATATGGTCAACAATGGGGTGCATGCAGGCTCCGGCTTTGTGAGGGCTCTCTCATTAATGGAAATCAACGATTCTTCAAAACGCAAAAGGGTAGCAAAAGCACGGATGCTATACTTGCAATTTCATCCATGGGTATCCCAACCTTTTATAATCTAGAGGCTTTCACCACGCCCCGTGTGTCAGGCGATAGCCACACTACATTAGGGTAATAAAACTACAAAGATGGTTTTTATTACCGTAAAGTCTCTTATATCGACCCTAAAAAATGTAAAATAACTACAAGTCTCTCACACCGTCTCTATCACGCAGAGGTCCCTATGCCGAGCTCAACACCTGCTACATTAAACTCCACCGTTGCTGAGGTGACTCAGCGCATTCGTGAGCGCTCTGCTGAGCGTCGTGCCCTCTACGAGCGGCGCATGTCGGATCAGCATAAACGTGGTGTGCACCGTTCTGAGCTAAGCTGCGGCAATCTGGCCCACGGCTTTGCTGCCTGCAACCCGCGTGATAAGGGCGAACTGAAGCTGATGAATAGCGCCAATCTGGGCATTATTTCGTCTTACAACGATATGCTCTCGGCGCACCAGCCGCTAGAAACCTTCCCGGAAACCATCAAAGCGGCGGCCCGGGACATGGGTTCAACCGCCCAGTTTGCTGGCGGCGTTCCAGCCATGTGCGACGGCGTCACCCAGGGGCAGCCGGGTATGGAACTCTCACTGTTCTCCCGTGATGTAATTGCCATGGCAGCGGCTGTGGGCCTCTCACACAATATGTTCGACGCCGCGCTGTATTTAGGCGTCTGCGATAAGATTGTGCCAGGGCTCTTCATCGCTGCCGCGCGCTTTGGCCACTTGCCAGCAATGTTCGTACCCGCAGGCCCTATGCCAAGCGGCCTGCCTAATAAAGAAAAAGCCCGCATTCGCCAACTCTACGCGGAAGGCAAGGTCGGCCGCGCTGAGCTGCTGGAGGCCGAGTCTGACTCTTACCACAGCCCCGGCACCTGCACCTTTTACGGCACCGCCAACTCCAACCAGCTAATGATGGAGATGATGGGTCTACACCTGCCCGGCACCTCTTTTGTTAACCCCGGTACCGAGATGCGTGAAGCGCTGACTCGCTACGCCACCGAGCAGGCGATTCGCAACACCGAACCCGGCGGCGACTACCGCCCGTTCTACAAGCAAATTGACGAGCGTGCCATTGTGAACGCCGTGGTGGGCCTACTGGCCTCCGGTGGCTCAACTAACCACACGCTTCACCTAATCGCCATGGCGGCTGCCTCGGGCATTACCCTCAACTGGGACGACTTCACCGACCTTTCCGCGGTCACGCCCAGCCTGATGCGGGTTTACCCCAACGGCCAGGCAGATATTAACCACTTCCAAGCAGCGGGCGGCATGAGTTACCTGTTCCGCGAACTGCTGGGCGCGGGCTTGATCCACGGCGATATCCCTACCGTGTTCGGCACCGACTTAACCGCCTATACTCAAGAGCCGTTCTTGGAAGATGGCAAAATAGTTTGGCACGAAGGGCCCGAGAAAAGCCTCGACGAAGCCGTGCTAAGCCCCGTCGCCACGCCCTTCGCACCAACCGGCGGCCTGACGGTAATGAAAGGCAACCTGGGGCGCGGTGTCATCAAGGTATCCGCGGTAGCCGAAGAGCATCGCATCGTCGAAGCGCCGATCAAAATCTTTGAAGACCAAAACGAAATGAAAGCCGCTTTTGAATCCGGCGCTTTGGACCGCGATGTGATCGTGGTCGTACGCTTCCAAGGCCCCAAAGCCAACGGCATGCCGGAACTGCACAAGTTAACGCCCTTCCTAGGTGTCCTGCAGGATCGTGGCTTCAAAGTGGCGTTGGTGACCGATGGGCGGATGTCCGGCGCATCGGGCAAAGTGCCTGCCTCTATTCATATGAGCCCCGAAGCGCTGGATGGCGGCCCACTGGCTAAACTGCGCGATGGTGACGTTGTGCGTTTAGATGCTAACGCAGGCACGCTTGAAGCCAAGGTCGATCCCATTACCTGGGCCAAACGCGAACTACAGATCGGCGAGCTGGATCACTACCACGTCGGCTTAGGTCGCGAGCTGTTTGGCGGTTTCCGCCATTTAGCCATGCGCGGTGAAGAAGGTGCCGGCGTATTTGGTGGTTTTGAAGCCGATGACATTGCTCGTCAGCAGGGGCAAATCTCAGAAGAGGATGCCTAATGCGACCGGCATTAATCGGCGATATCGGGGGAACCAATGCACGCTTAGCACTGGTTTCCCCCGGTGAAATTATCCCACGCGATATTTTGAACTTGCCCTGCGCCGACTACGCTGGCGTCACCGAGGCAGTGCAAGACTATTTAAACCAAGTGGGTGCCACGGGTGACAACGCCCCTAAAGAAGCCTGTTTAGCCTTTGCCTGCCCGGTCCATGCCGAGCGGGTAAAAATGACTAACAACCATTGGGACTTTATGAAAAGCGACGTTCAGCAAGCGCTGAATCTTTCGCTGTTTAAAATCATTAATGACTTCACCGCACAGGCGTTAGGCATTCCTCATGTGGCAGCCGAGGATCTGGTAGAAATCCAGCCCGGCAACACCCAGAGGCATGCAACACGCCTAGTCATCGGTCCCGGTACCGGGTTAGGCGTGGCCGGGGTATTCCCCGGCCAGCACGCCTGGATCCCACTGCCTACCGAAGGCGGCCACGTCACCTTTGCCCCGACAGACGCTACCGAGCGGGCACTGCTGGATGTATTTCTGCAGCGCCACAAACGGGTAAGCGTAGAGCGCATCTTGTGCGGTCAGGGTTTATTGGAGCTTTATCAAGCCTACTGCACCCTTGAGGGAATGGAGCCACGCTTTACCAGCCCAGCGGAGGTGACCACAGCAGCTAATGAAGGCGATAGCCTCGCCACTACTGCCCTGCTACGCTTTCTAAAAATACTTGGCGATGTGTGTGGCGATACCACCCTGACCATGGGCGCAAGGGGCGGTGTTTATCTATGCGGCGGCATTCTTCCCCGCCTGCTGGATTGGCTGCCAAGAAGCGAACTATGCACCGCCTTTGCCAATAAAGGCCGCATGGGTGCCTACAACACGGACATCCCCGTGTGGGTCGTCACCGCCCCTTGGCCCGGCCTGCTGGGTGCCGCCGAAGCGCTGCATAACGAAGAGGTTTTCTAACAACATCAATACGGAATCTGCTATGCCCGCTGCCACCTTTAATGTGCCGTTTGTGCTCGGCATGATGCGTTTGCACGAAACACGCGCGATGCACGACCCAGAGCAACTCGCCGATTGGATCGAAGTACGCCTGGAAGAAGGCCTTCACTGGTTTGATCACGCGGATATTTACGGCAGCGGCCAAGGGGAAGCGCTTTTTGGCGACGCCCTGCGGGCAAGCCCTACCTTGGCTCAGCGGATCAATGTCGTCACCAAAGCGAGCATCGCTAACGACAACCCTGCCCCCGGTTCGGGTAAGGTAAAGCACTACAACGCCAGCCCTGCTTACCTTAATAGCGCCATTGATGCCTCACTTGCGCGCTTGAATGTCGAACGCCTTGATCATTTCCTGATTCACCGCCCCGATCTGCTGATGAACGCAGAAGCGACCGGCCGCGCCCTGGATGACGCCATTGAAGCAGGCAAAATTGGCGCGGCGGGGGTTTCTAACCACCTACCCAGCCAGTGGCGTCGCTTGCAAAGCGCCATGCACCACCGCTTATCAGCCAACCAGATCGAGCTCTCGATTGCCCACACCGCACCGCTGTTTGACGGCAGCTTTGATGATCTATGTGCCGATGGCCACGCGCCCATGGCGTGGTCGCCCCTGGCAGGCGGGCAACTGATGCAAGGCGCCGTTGGCGAATGTTTGGCGAAGTGGGCGGCAGAGCTTGATAGCTCCCCCAGCGCTTTAGCGCTGGCATGGCTGCGTAGCCTTCCTAACTCGCCAGTGCCGGTGATTGGCAGCGTTAAGCCTGAGCGAATCAACGACATGCTCAAGGGCCCTGCCACGCTACCCCGGGAAGCCTGGTATGAGCTACTGGAAGCGGCGCGCGGCCACTGCGTAGCATAAAACCTGGATATTACCAACCAATAATGACGCCAATCACAATCACAACAAGGAGCCACTGATGACGCCAGTTATCGCGTTTGGGGAAGCCCTGGTCGATATGCTCTCCAGCCGTTTAGGGGCGGCGACAGATGCCCAGGAAACCTTTACGCCCTACGCCGGTGGTGCTCCCGCCAATGTGGCAGTCGCCTGTGCCCGCCTGGGCGTTCCTAGCCAATTTTTAGGCATGGTGGGCGACGATACGTTCGGGCATTTTTTGGTGCGTGAACTCAACAGCCACGGTGTCGACACCAGCGGCATGGTCTTTACCCAAGAAGCCCGCACGGCGCTGGCGTTTGTTTCCCGGGATGACGTGGGCGAACGCACCTTTGATTTCTATCGCCCGCCCGCCGCTGACCTGCTTTATCGCCTTGAGCATTTACCCCATGGCGTCTTCGAGAGCCCTGCCATTGTGCACTTGTGCAGTAACAGCCTAACCGACCCAGAGATCGCCGACGTTACCCTGGCGATGGCCACCATGGCCAAGCGCGCAGGCTGTCTCGTTAGTGTAGATGCCAACCTTCGCCACAACTTGTGGCCCGGCGGCGAAGCCGATGTAAGCTTAGTCACACAGCTGCTAGACGTCGCTGAGCTGCTCAAGCTCTCCTTGGAAGAGCTCGACTACCTACGCGCCGATCATCCTGCAGAATCGTGGCTTTCAGAGCGGCTGGCGGCAGGGGTAAAAGTTATTTTGATAACTGATGGCCCCAACGATGTCGTCATCAAAGGCGTCGGCATCGACCAGCGCATTGCGCCACCCAAAGTGGCAGCGGTGGATACTACCGCTGGAGGGGACGCTTTTATTGGCGGGCTGCTCGCTGAGCTCTCGGCCCACGGCATCAATGAAAACTGGCAGAACGATGCCGATTTTCTCCACCGTGCGGTGGATACCGCCTGCCGCTGTGGCGCCCATGCCGTTACTCGGCCAGGCGCTTATGCTGCGCTGCCAACGCGAGCGGATATTGGCTAAATAAGTAGAGCTATCATCCTTTAACCAATGGCGCGCCTGGCACAGGCGCGCTTTTTTATGCCTGCATTATGTTCGACTAAGCGTCCGGCTAAACCGGACTTATGTCTAAAGCAGTCTGCTTGTGGAAATGTCAGACATTTAATAGACTAGGACTCATCCAATAAAAAACAAGAGATGACCGATGACGCTCGACGCTCTACCGCCCCATCCGGGTGGCGCTGAACAGTTAGCGCGTTTACTCGCCCAGGCCCTGCTGGCAGGCCATTGGCAGCCAGGCGATGTTTTTCCCCGCGAGCTGGATATCAGCAAACACTTTGCCGTTAGCCGTAACCAAGTGCGTAACGCACTCACCAGCCTCACGGCCGCAGGGCTATTAGATCGCACAGCGGGCCGCGGAACGCTGGTTCGCGAGATGGGCGATTGGCATCTACTCGACCCACTCATGAGCGAATGGATGACCGGTTTGGTCAACCTTGACCCGCAGTTGGTAAGGGCCATTTACGCCTTTCGTTTTTCCGCTGAACCGGTGGTCGCAGGGCTCGCGGCCCAGGCAGCCCAGGCTGAAGACATAGAACGTCTGGAAAGTGCCTTTGCAGGCATGGAAAGCAGCGCAGGCAGTGTTGAAGCACGTGCTGAGCACGCCGAGTACGACGTTGCTTTCCATGACGCTACTTATCGGGCCAGCCACAATTTGGTCTGGCGGCAAATGGGCCATCTACTTCGCCCTTCGATCATGGCACTGATACACCGCTCGCAACACCGCACGGACACCTTGGACGACAGTCTCACGCGCCACCGCCAGGTGCTTGAAGCTATCCGCAACCGCGATACCAGCTCCGCAGAAATCGCCGCGAGAGAGGTGCTGCGTCGCACGGCCATCGACCTTGGCATCGTCAGCTGACAATGACGCAATGAATACTTCCTATTCAGAAGGATAACCGCACATGAAAATTACCAAACTCAAGACCTGGCAAGTTCCCCCGCGCTGGCTGTTCCTAAAAATAGAGACTGACGAAGGCTGCTACGGCTGGGGTGAACCAGTGATTGAAGGCCGCGCGGCAACCGTTGAAGCCGCCGTGCACGAGCTTTCCGACTACCTGATCGGCCAAGACCCCCACCGTATCGAACATCTCTGGAACATCATGTACCGCGCCGGTTTTTATCGTGGTGGCCCTATTCTGATGAGCGCAATTGCCGGCATTGATCAGGCGCTGTGGGATCTAAAAGGTCGCGATTTGGGTGTGCCCGTTCATCAGCTGTTAGGCGGTGCCGTGCGCGACAAAATGCGCATGTATGCCTGGACCGGGGGCGATCGCCCAAGCGATGTGGGCGCGGGTGCTAAAGCGCTGGTCGAAAAAGGCTTCACAGCCTTCAAAATGAACGGCACCCCCGAGATGCAAATCGTCGACTCCCACCGCAAGGTCGATGAAGCCGTCGCCCGGGTAGCAGAAGCCCGCAACGCCGTTGGGCCAGATGTCGGCATCGGTATCGACTTCCATGGCCGAGTGCACCGCCCCATGGCCAAAGCGCTGCTACGCGAGTTAGAACCCTTTCACCCCATGTTTGTGGAAGAACCGGTTGCCCCCGAACATCTGCCCTGCTTGAAGGATATCGCTGGTGGTTTGGGCTACCCATTAGCAACTGGCGAGCGGCTACACACCCGTTTTCAGTTCCGTGACCTGCTGGCCGACGGCATGATCGACATTATCCAGCCGGATATTTCCCACTGCGGTGGCATTAGCGAAGGTCTCAAAATCGCCGCCCTGGCCTCCGCTTATGACGTCGCCTTAGCGCCCCACTGCCCGCTCGGCCCGTTAACCCTGGCCGCCTCTTTACAGCTGGATGCAGTCAGCCACAATGCCTTTATCCAAGAGCAGAGCATGGGCATTCATTACAACCAGGGCAACGACGTCCTCGACTACTTAGTGGATAAATCCGCCCTCGCCATTGAAGACGGTTTCTGCGCCATTCCCCAAGGCCCAGGGCTTGGTGTCGAGATCAACGAAGAATTCGTTGAGGAGCGTGCCAAGGTGGGCCACCGCTGGCGTAACCCGGTCTGGACGCACGAAGATGGCTCTATTGCGGAGTGGTAAGCCATGGGATCAACCGAGATGAGTGAAACCACTGACATTGCAGGTCAACTAACCTGGATTGCCGTTGACTGGGGCTCCAGCAATCTGCGCGCCTGGGGGCTGGATCAACACGACCAAGTGATTGCCCAAGCCAGTAGCGACAAGGGCATGCTGTCGCTAAAGGCCGACGAGTACGAAGCCGAGCTGCTGCGACTGGTGGACGATTGGCTACCCGCCACCGGTACGACTGAGGTGATGGTATGCGGTATGGCGGGCGCTCGTCAGGGCTGGCTGGAAGCCGCCTATCTGCCGGTGCCAGCGCGGCTTAACCAGCTAAGCCAAGGCGCTGTGACGCCGACGATTAAAGGTAATCAGCTACGTGTTTACCTGCTGCCTGGTTTAAGCCAAACGCGGAGTACCGCGACTCACTTTGATGTGATGCGCGGTGAAGAGACCCAACTAGCTGGGCTGGTCGCTGATTCGCCAGATTTTTCTGGCCTCGCCTGCCTGCCCGGCACCCACGCCAAATGGGCGACCCTAGACGCGGGCGCGGTGAGCCGGTTTTCGACCTACCTGACCGGCGAGCTTTACCAACTGCTCGCCATCCAGTCGGTGTTGAAGCATTCCGTTTCATCGCCTTCAGCGGCAAGTAACGACATTAGCGATTCGGCGTGCTGTGAGGCTTTTATTGCGGCCGTCAGTGAGATTAATGCAGCGCCCGAAACCTTTAGTAGCCGCCTGTTCGGCCTGCGCGCACAAGATTTACTCGATGGCCAGCTACCGGCTGGCGACACGCGTGGGGCCGTTCTTGCGGCCAGGCTCTCGGGACTCGCCATTGGCCTTGAGCTTGCTGGTGCCTGCCGTGAATGCCCCACCGATAAGCCCATCATGCTGATTGGCAACCAGGCGCTTAGTCAGCGCTATACGTTGGCCCTCAATGCAATCGGCTATCAGACACAACATGTGGATGGCGACTCAGCCGTGCTGGCAGGTCTATGCCTTGCCCACCGTGCGCTCAAGGCCTAACGCCACTAACTATTTATGGGGAGATTTGCTATGTCACTGCCACTGATTGGTATTTTACGCGGTGTAACGCCTGATGAAGTCGTGGATATCGCGGAAGCGGTGCTAGCCGCGGGGATCACCCAGATTGAAGTACCGCTTAACTCACCCAACCCGCTGGAGAGCATTCGCCGATTAGTAGCAGCATTTGGCGAGCGGGCGGTCATTGGAGCAGGCACGGTGCTCACTCCGGCTCAGGTGCGTGACGTTCACGCTGTTGGTGGGCGCTTAATCGTTTCGCCCAACTGTCGGCCAGCGGTGATCGAAGAAACACATAAGCTCGGCATGGCGAGCTGGCCGGGCATTGTGACCCCTTCTGAAGCCTTCGATGCGCTGGATGCAGGCGCCACCGGGCTTAAACTCTTCCCCGCGGTACAGGTAGGATTAGAAGGTATGAAAGCGGTACGCTCAGTGCTACCAGCGGGCACACTGTTGTATGCTGTTGGCGGCGTTGGGGTCGATAACTTCGCCGAATGGCGCGCAGCGGGTGTCGATGGTGCAGGCCTGGGCAGCGCGTTATACAAACCTGGCCAAAGCGCTTCTCAGGTGGGGAAACAGGCCCAAGCCCTTGTCGATGCCTGGTTAGCAGGAGAACAATAAGGAGAACCAACAAAAATGCAAACAGATATGAGTGTTTCAACATGGCAGGCCGAGTTAGCGGTCGATTGCCGTTGCTCCCTGGGCGAAGGCCCTCAATGGGACGCCAAAAATCAGCGCCTTTACTGGTGCGACATTCTTGAAAAACAGCTGCACTGGCTATCCCCCGCCAGCGGGGAAAGCGGCCATTATCAGCTTGATCATAGGGTGTCGCTGGCAGCGCCCGTTGACGATGGCGGCCTGCTATTAGTCGGCGAGGACCGCTTAAGCCGCTTCGACCCAAGCAGCGGCAATATCGAAAAACTGTGTGATTTCGAGGCCGATAACCCCATCACCCGTAGCAATGATGCACGCATTGACCGCCACGGCAGCCTGTGGCTCTCCAGCATGGGTAAAAGCGCTGAAAGAAACGCGGGAAGCCTTTACCGCCTGCATCGCGGCGAGCTCTCGCGGCTGCGCTCTGGCCTGACAATCCCCAATGCCATCTGTTTCTCTGAAAACGGCGAGTTCGCGTGGTTTACCGATACGGTGACGGGTGTGGTGATGCGCTGGACGCTGGATAACGAGGGCTGGCCGCAAGGCGAGCCGCAGCCTTGGGCGGATTTTTTCTCCAGCCAAGGTAATCCGGATGGTGCGGTGATGGATAGCGAGGGCTGCCTATGGCTAGCGCTGTGGGGGGCTGGGCAGGTCGTACGCTTGAACCCTAACGGCGAAATAATTGGCCACGTTGAGCTACCGGTCAGCCAACCTTCGTGCCCGGTTTTTGCCGGCCCTGATCTAAAAACGCTGTATATCACCACGGCGCAAGAGGGATTCAGTGCTGAGCAGCTGGCCCAAGAGCCCACCGCAGGCTCGCTCTATGTGGTCGAAACCGGTATAAAAGGATTGGCCGAACTGCCGCTGCGCTTGGCATAACTCTCCGACACCCCACGGCAAAAAGCCCCGCTAGTGAATGCTAGCGGGGCTTTTCTGTTACGGCTTCACCTTTTTACCTACAAGGTGGGCGATCAGCCAGCGAAGCTGATATACATAACAATCACTAACACGACCAGGACGATACCGGCGGGTACTGCGCCTTTCCAGGGTGTTAGATCCACATCGCCGCTGTGCTGCTGAATCCAATCGGTTTCACGCGGGCGAAGCTTGCCGATGATCAGCATCACGACGACCAACAGCACAAACACCAGCGCCACGAAGTGGAACTCGTGCATGATCTGCGGCAGCAGCGTAAACGGTGGCACAAAGTAACCGGCGGCAATCAACAAGCAGCCGCCCACCAGGGCGATTTTGGCCGCCATAGGGGGAACACGTTTGGTTAGCAGCCCGACCAGCACTACGGCAAGAATCGGAATAAAGTAAATCGCGTTCATCTTCTGCAGGTAACCAAACAGGCTCTCCTGACCTGCCAGCAGTGGCGCAATAATCATGGTAATGATGGCCATGATCCAGCCAAACACCTTACCCGATTTAACCACCTGCTCTTCCGTCGCCTCTTTGTTCAGCACCCCTTTATAGATGCCCAGGCTGAAGATCGTGGTGGTACTGTTAAGCGCGGAGTTAAACGACGACAGGATCGCACCGACCATAACGGCAGCGAAAAAACCGGTGAGATAGGGCGGCAGTACATTAAAGACCAAATGACCATAGGCTTCATCGGCACGCACGCCTTGGTCGGCATAAAGGTGATAAGCAATGATGCCGGGCAGCACTAGGTACAGCGGCCCCAGCAGCTTGAAGAGACCGGTCAGCAGCACGCCCTTCTGACCTTCGGCGAGGTTTTTGGCTGCAAAGGTACGCTGAATAATCTGCTGGTTGGTGCTCCAGTAGAACAGGTTAATCAGGAAAACGCCGGTAAACAGGGTAAAGAACGGCACCTGCTGTTCAGCACCGCCAATCGAATTAAGCTTATCCGGATCAGCCTCTTTAAGGATGCTCCAGCCTTCCATAATACCCGTGCCGCCACTCACGGCCTGCAGGCCGAAATAGACGATCACGAAACCGCCGATTAACAGCCCGACGCCGTTGAGCGTGTCGGAAACGGCAACCGTGCGCAGGCCACCAAACAGGGCATACACGGAACCGATAATACCGACGATCCACACCGTCAGCCAAAGCAGCGTCGTGGACGACTCAATGCCGGTTAATCCCTGTAGATCGAGCATTCCCTGTAGGCCGATGGCACCTGAATAGAGAATGATCGGCAGCAGAATCACCGCGTAAGCAATCAAGAAGATGATATTGGTGATTAGCTGAGTCGTTTTATCGAAACGAATTTCGAGAAGCTGCGGCAGCGTGGCAATGCCACTTTTCAAAAACCGCGGCAGGAAGAATAGCGCCAACGCCACTAGGGCGATAACCGCCACCACTTCCCAGGCCATCACACTTAAACCATCAGCAAAAGCAGCCCCGTTCAACCCCACCATTTGCTCGGTAGAGAGGTTGGTCATCAGCAGAGAGCCGGCAATCAGCGGGAAGGTAAGCGTACGCCCTGCTAGAAAGTAGCCGCTGGTGCTTGAGTGGTCATCTCGGCGGGTGATTCGCCAAGTGATAAAGGCGACAAGACCTGTAAAAAACAGGAAGGACGCCAGGGTCAACGCGTGCATTTTGACTCACCTCATGATCATTATAAGTGGCACGCACGTTACTGTATGCGCGTAGAGCGAAATGTCAGACAAATCGTGCCGCCATTTTAGTTGAGCTGAATATAGCCCGTTATACGCCTTTGGTCTTATATTTAGATTTATCGCGCTGAAAGGCTGCGGTAACGCTATAAAAAAGCCCCAGCTATGTTTTATAAAACAATGAACTGGGGCTTGTATTAGCTCGGCATTAAAGCCTGTTTAGTGATGAAAACGCTCCGCCGACTGACGGGCCAGCTCACGGATACCATCCCAATCTTCAGCTTCTACCATCGCTTTGGGTGTTAACCAAGAGCCACCCACACACATTACATTGGGCAGCGATAGATAGTCATCGGCGTTGTCGACGGTGATACCGCCTGTAGGGCAAAAGCGTGCTTCAGGAATTGGCGCGCCAAACGCTTTGATCGCTTTGGCGCCGCCGCTGGATTCCGCCGGAAAGAACTTAAAGCGACGGTAGCCATACTGCCAGCCGGTCATCAACTCCGAAATGGTCGAAACTCCCGGCAGCATCGGTACCGGGCTTTCTACGCCGTAGCGATAGAGGGCCTCCGTTGCACCTGGCGTCACCACAAAGTCAGCGCCTACTTGTTCGGCTTGGCGGTACTGGGCGGGCGTCAGCACCGTGCCCACGCCAATACTGGCGCCGGGAAGCGCTTCGCGCATGCGCTTTACAGCGTCTAGCGCGCAGTCGGTACGCAGGGTAATTTCCAACACGGTTAAACCGCCTTCCACCAGTGCTCGTCCTAGTGGAACGGCATCTTCCAAACGCTCAATCGTGATGACCGGAATCACTTCGGCTTTCGAGCAGATGCTGTCGAGTTCTGCGGTGCGTGTAGAAGGTAACTGTTTGTCGATAGTCATTAGTGAGTCTCCAAGCGAATTATTATTGGCCTGACATTGGGTAATAAGGACTTAGGGCGCCCAGTAAATGGCCAATGGGCAGGTGAGAAAAGCACGAATAGGCAGCTTACGTACATCGTCGCCGTTCAATGCCTTGGCCAATACGGCGCGTTTATCATCGCCAGTAATATGCAAAATATGCCGCCGCGCCTGATGCAGGCGGTCAGCTGAAAAGGTAATCCGGGGCTGCGGCTGACTGGGCGTTCTAACCGCCACTAACAGCTCCTCCGTGGCAAGTGCCAGGGTCAATTCAGGGCTGTCGGGGAACAGGGACGCCGTATGACCATCACCGCCCATGCCTAGAATCACAACGCTAGCGGGCCACGCTAGCGTTTCCGCTTGCTTGACCACTTCATCAACGCCCTCTTCAGGTGTAGCCGCGCTGCAAGTTAACGGTATAAAATTTGCCACCACTGCCTCACCCTGTATCAGATGCTCACGCACCAGCTTAGCGTTGCTATCGCTGCTCTGCTCGTCCACCCAGCGTTCATCGGCAAGTGTTACGTCCACGCGCTCCCAGGGCAGCGATTTGCCCGCCAGCGCCTTAAAAAAAGGCACTGGTGTAGAGCCACCGGAAACCACTAGCAGAACGCGCTCCTGGTGATTTAAGTCTTCTTTCAGCCCCTGAAACACAGCTTCGGCAAGCTGCTCGGCCAACTGTTGGCGTACTTGGCTCATATCAATAATCCTCGTACCAGCTGCGACCATCCTGAGTAATCATGGCAATAGAAGCGACCGGCCCCCAGGAGCCTGCGGGATAACGACGCGGCGGCGTATCGCGTTTTTTCCAGCCATCAATGAGTTGGTCGCACCAGCGCCAGGCGTGTTCAATTTCATCGCGACGCACAAACAGGTACTGCTGGCCCTTCATGACTTCGAGCAGCAGGCGTTCGTAAGCATCGGGAATGCGCGATTTCGGGAAGGCGCTGTTGAAGTCCAAATGCAGCGGACCGGGGCGCAGGCGCATGCCTTTATCCAAACCGCTATCTTTGGTCAATACTTGCAAAGCGATACCCTCTTCCGGCTGCAAGCGGATAATCAGCTTATTCGAGGCGATGTCACGCTGATCCGGGTCGAAGATATAGTGCGGCTGCTGGCGAAAGTGAATGACGATCTGCGAGAGCTTCTCCGGCATGCGTTTGCCGGTGCGCAAATAGAAGGGCACGCCTGCCCAGCGCCAGTTAGCCACTTCGGTTTTCATCGCGACAAAGGTTTCAGTCTGGCTCTGGGTGTTGGCGCCCTCTTCTTCCAGGTAACCCGGCACCGACTGGCCATCGCTGGTGCCCGCAATGTATTGACCACGCACCACATCACGACCCAGTGCTTCGCCCACAAACGGCTTGAGCGCTTTGAGCACTTTCACCTTCTCGTCACGGATGGCATCGGCATCCAGGTTAGAGGGCGGATCCATGGCTATCAGGCAGAGCAGCTGCAGCAGGTGATTCTGCACCATGTCACGCAGTTGGCCAGCCTCATCGAAATACCCCCAACGCCCTTCGATACCCACTTTTTCAGCAACGGTAATCTCCACATGGGAGATGTTGTTCTGGTTCCACTGGGTGCCAAACAGCGGGTTGGCAAAGCGCAGCGCTATCAGGTTCTGTACGGTTTCTTTGCCCAGGTAATGGTCGATGCGGTAGATTCGCGACTCAGGAAAAACGTCACCAATGGCGTCATTAATTTCAATCGACGAGTGCAGATCAGAGCCGATGGGTTTTTCAACAACCACGCGGGTTTCATCGTCGAGGCTTTTGCTGGCCTGAAGATGGCGGCAGATATCGCCATAAATACGCGCGCCGACGGAAAGATACACCACCATCGGGCGGGATGCCCCCTTGCGCCACTGGCGAATGGCGTCGTAGCCTTCAACACTGGAAAAGTCGAGTTGCCGGTAATCCAAACGAGCGAGGAAACGTTCCAGGCTCTGCTTGTCCTGCTCGCCGCTTTTCAGCCGCTTTTGCAGCGCATCATTCACCATTTGCCTGAAGGCAGCCACATCGTACTCTTGACGAGCCAGCCCCATAATGCGCGTGCTTTCAGGCATCAAGCCTTCACGGTCAAGATGGTATAAGGCAGGAAAGAGCTTGCGCATGGCAAGATCACCCAGCGCCCCGAAAAGCGCTAGATCAATAGCGTTATTGGGATCGCCCAGCGGTGCACCTTGGGAAGCAGTGGACTGGCTCATCGTCGCTCCTGTTTATAATTAGGCATCTAATGTAGTTAGATTACCTAAAATTTACCGTAATACGGGTATTGTACGCAATAATTCGTGTAATTTTACTACAAAATATAAGGGCAGCGTCACCGTCACCTTACCACTTCGTGCCTGTTCAATCCCCTTGCTCTGTTGTAGTGGTCAACCAATACCGGACACCATCATTATGAAAAAAAATAAAATTAAGATTTAATTTAGGTAGCTCAATGATTAAACTGATTTGTCTCAACGAATACGACTCAAAGCGCTGGAGCCTGGGCTTTTTATGGTTGAAAAACAGCAAATTATCGTCATTGGACTGGGTATTTTCGGTGCCACTATTGCCCGTGAACTAACGCAGCTTGGGCACGACGTGTTGGGCATTGATGTCGATGAGGAACGTGTCAATCGTCTAGCTGAAGAGATCACTCACGCCGTTATCGCCGACGTGACGAATGAGAACGCACTGATAGAATTAAACGTAGGAAACTATGATGCAGCTATCGTAGCGATAGGACGAAACGTTGAGGCCGCAATGCTAGCAACCCTTCAGCTTCAAGAATTAGGGGTGCCAAAGGTATGGACAAAGGCATTGACAAATCAGCACCGCAGAATTCTTGAGAGACTCGGCTCGACACGTATCATTGCACCTGAATATGAGATGGGTGTGCGCATCGCTCAGGAATTGAATTATCCAATGGTGCATGACTACCTTAGTCTTGGAGGCGACTATTTTGTCGTAGAATTTCACACCACAGACGATTTGGTAGGTAAATCCATTGAAGAGATCATTGACAATGTTCGCGTAGAAGCATTGGTGGTTAAAAGAGGTGAAGAAGTCCATTCCCACCCTATTGCCACATGGGAAATTCGCAGTGGTGATCGCTTGGTACTGGGTGGCTGGCTTGATGAATTAAAAAAACTTGTGCAAAATTTATGAAAGCAAGCCTGAAGGACAAAACTCCCCATAGACCATTTCCCATTGGCTCCAAACGTAAACGCAGCATTAAGCCGCCTTGGCTACTACTGCAATCTTTTCTTATACTTATTTTCACTGGCGCATGCCTACTAAAACTGCCTTTTTCCACCGTTGCCCCCATTTCCTGGATGGAAGCCGCATTTACCGCCACCTCTGCCGTGACGGTGACCGGCCTAGTGGTTGTTGATACAGGTAGCCAGTTTACGCTTTTTGGCCAAGTGGTTATTTTATGCCTGATTCAATTAGGTGGGCTGGGGTTAATGACCTTTGCTGTTTTGACGGCTCTGGCACTGGGGTTCAAGCTAGGCCTTAAGCAGCAGCTGGTGGCGCAGGAAGCCTTCAATGAAATTTCCCTTCAAACGACGGGAAAGGCAGGAAGCTCCATTGCCCTGTTTGCACTCACCTGCGAAGCTATTGGTATCATTGTGCTTGGCTACTTTTTTATTCCCGAACTCGGCTGGGGTGACGGTTTTTTTAATGCGCTCTTTTATACCATTTCCGCCTTCAATAATGCCGGTTTTGCTCTATCCCCCGACAGTCTATCGGCCTATGTGTCTCATCCCGGTATCACCCTCACTGTCACTGCCCTCTTTATTACCGGTGGTTTGGGCTATATCGTTAGCATGGAGTTATTACAAAAACGCGCCTGGTCGCGACTTTCGGTATACGTAAAAATCATTTTAACGACGACCTTGATTCTCAATCTGTTCGCTACCGCTGCGTTTCTGCTTTTAGAATTCGGCAACCCCAACACGCTTGGCATGCTGGAAGGTTTCTGGAGCAAGCTTTTAGCCGCCTGGTTCCAGGGGACTACACCGAGGACAGCCGGTTTCAACACCCTCGACATTGGTGCCCTGACAGCTGCCAGCAGTGTTTTAATGCTGTTACTCATGTTTATAGGCGGGGCACCTAACTCCACCGCTAGCGGGATTAAAATTTCCACTTTTTTCATTTTAATCACGGCCACAAAGTCTTTTCTGCAAGGCAATTTGAATGTGAATTTTTTTGGCCGCTCGTTAAGTAGAGAAACGCTTCTCAAAGCGCTCACAACGGCAACCATCGGCATGGCGGCCATTTTTATAGCCGTTTTCATGCTCACCCTTTTTGTAAAAGATGATTTCTTGAATATTGCTTTCGAAGCTGTTTCTGCCTTTGGCACTGTCGGTTTATCGCGTGGCACAACGTCTGAACTGGGCACCCCTGGTCAGCTGATTATTATGGCCGTCATGCTCATTGGTCGTCTCGGCCCACTCACGCTGGGTTACACACTGACAGTGCGCCATAAATCGCATGTCAAGTATGCGACGACGGAGTTTCCTGTCGGGTGAGCCTCCCTGAGCTTTTCTCCCCTTTCGCTTGGGTTGACGCACGGGGTCAACATATAGCTTGGCATCTGAAAATGTCTTTTGTCCTTTTCGAGGACAG
The DNA here is from genome assembly GCF_033052795.2 of Halovibrio sp. HP20-59. Lineage (NCBI taxonomy): Bacteria > Pseudomonadati > Pseudomonadota > Gammaproteobacteria > Oceanospirillales > Halomonadaceae > Halovibrio > Halovibrio sp. HP20-59. The sequence continues at coordinate 9,812 of NZ_JAWJUW020000010.1, read as the reverse complement.
AGTGATTTTTAGAAGAATTTTACAGACTTTTAACAGCTCCCATGGTGAGATACCACGCTTAACACTAGGGTAATTTAAGAGCGGAATATGACCATTTTTTCCAACAGGCGTTACTACCGAGATACTTACCGTAACTGGGCGCAAATTTTTAAAATCATGGCGGTACTATGGCTAGTACTTACCCTGTTTATGGCGATCCCCTGGATCGTATTACTGGTAGAGAATGACCCAGAGGCCCCGGCTTTTGGCATGTCTATTCTGATTGTACTTGGTGCGACTCTGGTCACTTGGCTACTCACCCGCAAAGTGTCACTGGAGCTAAAGCCCTGGCAAATGTTTGTGCTCACAGCCGCCAGTTGGGCAAGCATTACTGGCTTTGCGAGCCTACCGCTGATTTTAGGCGCCCCCCAGCTCAGCATCACTAACGCTGTCTTTGAATCTGTCTCCGCCATTACCACCACCGGTTCGACGGTGATGGTGGGGATTGAAAATTTATCCGACGGATTGAAGCTATGGCGCGGCTTAATGCAGTGGATGGGGGGCATCGGCATCATTGTTATGGGCATTGCCATTCTGCCGTTTCTGAAAGTAGGCGGTATGCGGCTATTTCATACCGAGTCTTCCGATTGGTCGGATAAGGTAATGCCACGTACCGGCGGTATTGCCAAAGCGACGCTGAGTATTTATGCGGCCCTGACACTTGCGGCCATGGCGAGCTACAAGGCGGGTGGCATGCTACCCCTTGATGCCGTTGTTCACGGCATGACGTCCCTGGCGACCGGTGGTTTTGCCAACTCGGATGCCTCCTTTGGGGCTTACGCCGAACAGCCCTGGCTACTATGGATGGGCAGTTTTTTTATGCTGAGCGGGGCGTTGCCGTTTGTTTTATATATACGCTTTATACGCACATCACGCAGTGCACTGTGGAAAGACCAGCAGGTCCTCGGACTTTTAAAACTGCTACTATCGGCGATTGTGGTGCTTAGCAGTTGGCGAGTACTACAAGGCGATGATTGGTTTGTTTCCCTTACCCACGTTACTTTCAACGTAATTTCAGTGGTGACCACCACGGGATACGCCTCCGACGACTACACACTATGGGGCGCGTTACCGGTGACTGCTTTTTTCTACCTCACTTTTGTGGGCGGCTGTAGCGGCTCTACCAGTGGTGGAATGAAAATTTTCCGATTTCAAATTGCCATGCTGATGCTACGCAACCAGCTGCGCTATCTTATTCATGCCAATGGCGTATTCACTACCCGCTACAATCACCAGCCAGTAACCAGCGATATCTCCAGAAGCGTAATGGCCTTTTCGTTCTTCTTCTTTATTACCATTGCAGCACTGGCACTGAGCCTTTCTGCACTTGGGCTGGATATAGTTACCGCGCTTTCTGGTGCAGCCACTGCGGTGGCAAACGTAGGTCCCGGTCTTGGCGATATAATTGGCCCATCCGGCAACTTTACAACGTTACCGGATGCGGCGAAGTGGCTACTGTGTATCGGTATGTTGATGGGCCGCCTGGAAATTTTGACGGTGGTTGTGCTAATGACGCCGATGTTCTGGCGCCGCTAATGTGTTTAGATCACTATTGTTTTTTTCAGGTACCTAAGAAGTTGCAGGGCGCTGCGCTGGCTCTACCAACAGCCGATACCCGACCCCTGCTTCTGTTTGAAGTAGCACGGGTGTTTGGGGGTCATCGCCTAGCTTTTGGCGCAGACGGCTGACCACAATTCTGAGGTAATGGGTGTCGTCAACGTGGGTCGGCCCCCATACTTCTTTAAGCAACTGCATCTGGGTGACAACGCGCCCGGCATAACGGCAAAGACGGGCAAGCACGGCGAACTCTTTGCGGGTTAAATGCACCGGTTCTTGTTTCAGAGAAATCTGCCTTAACTCAAGATCGATCACCAGCCCCTGGCTAATATAGTAGCTAGCGGCCACCTCTCCCCTCGCTTGCTGCGCCTGACGCTGTACAGCCCTGATGCGGGCAAGCAGTTCCTGGATGCCAAAAGGTTTGGTAACGTAATCATTGGCGCCGTTATCCAGCGACAGTACTTTCTCCTCTTCTCGATCCCGCACAGACACGACAATTACCGGCACGGCGCTGTGCTCCCGGATACCCTGTAGCACCTCGTGGCCATCCATATCGGGTAGGCCCAAATCAAGTAGCACCACGTCGGGCGCTTGGGTATAAACCGCCGCCAAGGCCTGTTCACCGTTCTCTGCCTCCAGCACACCGTAGCCTTGGGAGGCTAGGCTAATACGCAGAAAACGACGTATTTGCTGTTCGTCATCAACAATCAGAATGCGCCCACTGCTTTCACTCTTCATCAACACTCCTAATATCTGCGCCCAACAGTGGCAGCGTAATAATAATCGCGGTGCCCCGTCCGCTTTCACCGGTGTCAGCGTTGATGGTGCCACCGTGGGCGCCAATCATGCCACGGCAAATAGCCAAACCAAGGCCACTGCCATGGGCACTGCGGTCTCCGTCGCCACCGCTGTAGAACATATCAAATACCTGCTCGCGCAGCTCGGCGGAAATCCCCGGCCCTTGGTCTTCAATGGTGATTACCAATGTGGCTGGCTCACCTTCATTAAGCTGGGCCTTGATCAGCAGCTCGCCGCCCGGTGGCGAAAAGCGCTGGGCGTTATCCAGCACGTTAACCAGCGCCTGTTCCACCAACGCGGGATGAACGTACAACAGCGGCAGCGTAGCGGGCCAGGATTTACGCACCACAACGTGTTTTAGCGATTGTCCCAAGCGCTTCAGGGCTGAATTGATGACATCGTCAAATGACACCCAGTCACGCTCTATTTTCAGCGTGCCATGCCCCAGCCGCGTCATATCAAGCAGATTTTGAATATAGCGGTTGAGCCGCTCGCTCTCGGATAAGATACCGTCCAGCAATTCGCGCTGATCGTCTTCACTAAGCTGTGGTTTTAGCTCAATCAGTGAGCTGGTGGCGCCAATGATAGATGACAGCGGCGTGCGCAAGTCATGAGAAACCGACGAGAGTAACGCGGAGCGCAGCCGCTCGTTCTCCTCGGACACACGCGTTGTATTCAATTCAGCCACCAAACGTGTGCGCTCAAGCGCCATACTGAGTTGGCGTACCAGGGTGTCAATTAGCGACTCACGCTCATGGTTGAGCGCCGTTGGGCTTGCCGACAGTTTGAGTGCCAGCATCCCCACTTTTTCGCCCTGCACCGCCAGCGGAAGTAAGCGCCACGCCTGCTGGCTCAACGTTTGTGTGCCCTGACCGCTAGGTTTTTGGTGCTGCCAGCTCCATACCGCTGCCTGCTTGGCGGTCATGTCCAAACGCTCGGAATCCGGTAGCGCGTAGACCACTTGAACCTCACTAGCGCTTTCCGCCGTTTCAATAAAGATAACGGGAACTTCAAAACACTGCACCAGCGTATCGACACCCACTTTTGCCGCACTCGCGCTGTCGGTGGCGGTGGAGAGCTGCTCGGCGTAGCGCAGCAGAAGCTGGGTCTGGTCGCGGCTGGCCCGCAGGGCAATCAGGCGCTGACGCCCACGCCCCGCCAGCTGCCCTACCACGAGTGCCACCAAAAAGAAGAACACGACGGTCAGCAGCTGCCCTCGCTCGACCATGGCAAAGGTTAAACGCGGCTCAGTAAAAAAGAAGTTGAATACCAAAAAACCCGCCACGGCACTGAACATGGCCATAGAGGTGCCAGCCCATACAGCGCTGAACAGTACAGCAGCTAAAAACACCAATGACAGATTGGCAAGCTCCAGCCAGGGTTCTAGCAGGAAGGCTATTCCCAGGGAGACCATCACCGCTAAGCCGGTGGTGAGTAGTTTGGGTGGACGCATTTTCCAGCCAGGCTGCCACTTACGCATACCTTGCTTCACGCCACCCTGAGCAACAACCACGATATCAAAAGCGGCGGCATGCGCGATCAAGCGCTGGGCAAGCGGCCGCGACCAGGGCCACCAGCGGCGTTTCGCGTCGCGTCCCACCATTATCGTGGTGGCATTAATCGAGCGGGCGTAGTTGAGCACTTCGCCTAACTGGCTATGCCCTTGCAAACGAAGTGGGTCGCCTCCCAGCCGGGTTACCAGACTAAATATCTTCTCAACCGCTAGCTGCTGCTCGGGCGAGTCGACCCCTTTATCGACATAGACCGCCCGCCATACGGCCAGGCGCCTCTCGGCCATTCGATGGGCTGCGCGCACAAGGGACACATCGTCTTCACTACCGTTGACGACCACCAGCAGGTGCGGCCTTACCGGCCAAGGGCCCGCCCTACCGCTGGCATCCATGGCCACTTTTACATCGGCATCCACCCGCTCGGCCATGGTTTGAATCGCCAGCTCACGCAACGCATTGAGGTTCGACTCATTAAAGTAGCCCTCCATGGCAGCGCGTGCCTGCTCGGGGATATACACCTTGCCGCGCCTTAAACGTTCGAGCAGCTCCTCAGGGGTTAAGTCCACCAGCGATACATCCCGGGCGCGCTCTAGTAGAGCATCGGGAACGGTTTCGCGCATGCGAATGCCGGTAATCCGGGCCACATCGTCGTTGAGGCTTTCCAAATGCTGGACGTTCACCGTTGTCCAGACATCGATCCCCGCATCCAGCAACTCCTCGATATCCTGATAACGCCGTGGATGTCGGCTGCCGGGGATATTGCGATGGGCCAACTCGTCTACCAGCAGAATGGTGGGCTTCCGCTCTAGGGCCGCATCGATATCGAATTCATAAAACGTTCGGCCATGGTGCTGTAAAGGGGCTAGTGGAATACGTGACAGCCCCTCACAGAGAGCTTCGGTGTCGGCGCGCCCGTGGGACTCCACCACGCCAATCACGATATCATCGCCCTCTTCTGCCCGCTCCCGGGCCGTGCGTAGCATGGTGTAAGTTTTACCTACGCCGGGGGCGGCTCCCAAAAATACACGCAAACAGCCGCGCGCCTCTCGGCGCGCGGCTTTTAGCAATGCATTGGGATCGGGTCGCTGATCCGCTGAATACATTTAGCTACTCCACAGGGGTAACGGACGACGTGGTGGTGGCGACGGGAAAACGCTCATCCAAACTCACATTCAATCGCAAAACGTTGACCACTGGCGACCCCAGCCAGCCCGTGTTTTCAAGCGCTTGGTCGATCAGCTCAGTGACGCTAGCTTCGTCGATTTCGCGCGCCTGCGCTACCCTTGCGACCTGTAATTCAGCGGCTGGTAACGAGATATGCGGGTCAACCCCAGAGCCCGACGCGGTGATCAGATCAACCGGGATTTGATCGACGCTGACGCCTTCCCGCTGGGCAATCGCCTGGGCATCGGCCTGGGCACGCTCACGCAGTGCTTCATTACTAGGTGCCAGATTAGAGCCCGAAACCCCGCCCGCATCATTACCCGCCGCTGACGGGCGACCGATAAAGTATTCATCGCTGACAAAGGTTTGCGACACCAGGCTTGAACCCACTACCCGACCATCGGCGTCGCGAACCAAGCTGCCTTGCGCCTGCTCAGGAAACAACCAGCCACCGACCGTTGTCGTCACTAAGGGGTACACCAGCCCAAGCAGAACGGCCATCACCATCATAAAGCGCAGCGCATTGCCCCAAGTGGCTTTTGCCTCAAACGTTGGTGCCTGCTGCGCTTCGTCATTAATCGCCGTGGGATCTTTAATACCTATATTCATGACGCTTCTCCTAGATAAACAGCGCAATCAGCATGTCGAACAGCTTGATGGCAGGGAACGGTAGTAGCAGACCACCAAGACCGTAGATCAGTAGATTGCGGCGCAATAGTACCGTCGCCGAAGCGGCCTTTACGGACACGCCACGCAGCGCAAAGGGAATCAATGCAGGGATAATCAGCGCATTGAACAGCACGGCTGCCAGCACCGCCGTAATGGGTGAATGCAGGTTCATTACATCCAGCACGCCCAGCGCCGGGAAACTCGCCGCAAAAAGTGCCGGTAAAATCACGAAGTACTTAGCGACATCGTTCGCCAAAGAGAACGTGGTCAGTGCGCCTCGTGTCACCAGCAGTTGCTTACCAATTTCCACCGCGCTGATGAGCTTGCCGGGGTCGGAGTCCAGATCGACCATATTGGCCGCTTCGCGGGCGGCTTGGGTGCCGGAATTCATGGCAAGGCCAAGGTCGGCCTGGGCCAGCGCTGGGGCGTCATTGGTACCGTCACCCACCATGGCCACCAGACGGCCACTGGCCTGCTCTTCGCGAATTAGCGCCAGCTTACGCTCAGGCGTGGCTTCGGCGATGTAGTCGTCGACCCCGGCCGTGGCAGCAATTGCCGAGGCGGTAATCGGGTTGTCGCCCGTGATCATCACCGTTTTGATGCCCATGGCGCGCAGCTCGGCAAACTTCTCTGCGATGCCACTCTTGATCACGTCAGACAGCGCGACTACCCCCAGGATCTGCTTATCTTCTGCCACCGCAATGGGGGTGGCACCATCCCGGGATATACGCTCAATGACCTGGTTGTAGTCGCTGGGGATATCACCGCCCTGGGCCTTTACCCACTCGGCAATCGCATTGGGCGCCCCCTTACGCAGTTTTCTACCACTGGTTAGATCAACCCCTGAAAGCCGGGTTTCAGCACTGAAGGCTTCAAAGCTAGCGCCATCCGCTTCTTCGCTAAGCTGCACATCAACCCCCTGCTCGGTGGCGAGCGCCACAATCGAGCGGCCTTCCGGCGTGGGGTCTTCCAGGGAGGTCAGAAATGCGCTGTCGCGGACCTTGCTGCGTGGCACCTGCTGACAGGGGGCGAACTCTGTCGCGCGGCGGTCGCCCAAGGTAATCGTGCCGGTTTTATCCAGCAACAGCGTGTCGATGCTGCCGGCGATCTCTACTGCCTTGCCTGACTTGGCAACCAGGTTGGCGCGCATGGCGCGCTCCATACCGGCAATGCCAATGGCGGGTAAAAGACCGCCAATGGTGGTGGGAATCAAGCACACCAGTAGCGCTACCAGCATGACCGTCGAGGTTTCTACTCCTACGAAAGCGGCCATGGGCACCAGCGTCACCACCACGATCAGGAACACCAGGGTGAGCATCGCCAGTAGCACCGAAAGCGCCAGCTCGGAAGGGGTTTTCTGACGGCTGGCGCCCTCTACCAAGGCAATCATGCGATCCAGCAAGGACTCACCGGGGTTGGCGCTGACTTCAATAATCAGCTGATCCGAGAGCACTTTTGTGCCCGCACTGACGCCGCTGTTATCGGTACCCGCTTCACGCAATACTGGCGCAGATTCGCCGGTCACCGCCGACTCGTTGATAGACGCGGCACCCTCGACAATATCGCCATCTGCCGGAATCAGCTCACCCGCGACCACTTTGACTCGGTCGCCTTTGCGCAGTGAGTCGGCGGTCACGGCGCTGGTGGTACCGTCAGCGTTTAGCTTAGCTGCCTTGAGTTCCCCTTTGGTTTTGCGCAGTGCCCCGGCGTGGGCCTTGCCCCGGGACTCCGCCAGTGACTCAGCTCCCGTGGCAAACAGCACGGTGGCGAGCAGCAGTAGCGCAATGGTGAGCGCAAAGCCGCCGTTCTCGCCCTGTGAGAAGGCAATGGGCGTTAGCCCGAAACACACCACTGTACCAATGGCGACGACCGCCATGACCGGGTTGCGCGCCAGCAGATGGGGCGCGAGACCTTTCACCGCACCGGTGACCACCTGGCCAATGGGCAGCGAACGACGCGGCTGTTTAGCAAGCTCTGTATGTGACATCTCTTTTCTCCTAGAAGCCTTGCACGACGGATTCTGCAATCGGGCCAAGCACTAACGCCGGTAAGAAGCCAAGCAGGTTGACGATCACAATCACCCCTGCGGTTAAGCCCATAAAGGCGGGGCTATCCATGGGCAGGGTGCCGCGCCCCGCCGGTGCCGTGCGCTTAGCGGCCAACCAACCGGCTACCGCTAATGGCACTAGCATGGGTAAGAAGCGGCCAATCAACAGGGCGACCACGCAGGCAATATTCCACCAGGTTGTGTCATCGCCCAGCCCTTCAAAACCAGAACCGTTATTGGCAAACGCGGAGGTAAATTCGTAAAGCACTTGGGATAAACCGTGAAACCCCGGGTTTGAATTGGCGGCTGCACTTGGCATCGCCACGGTCAGCGCGCTCAACCCTAAGATGACCAGCGGCTGAGCCAGAATCGCCAGCGAAATCCAGCGCATTTCGCGGGTTTCTAACGGTTTGCCAAAAAGCTCGGGCGACCTACCTACCATCAGTGAGCCAACAAAGGCCGCCAACATCAGGTAGAGGAAGAAACCAATCAGCCCAACGCCCACGCCACCAAACGTCACGTTCACGAACATATCCATCAGCAGCATCATGCCGCCCATGGGATTGAAGCTATCGTGCATGGCGTTGACTGAGCCGTTGGAGGTTTGCGTTGTCCAACTGCCCCACAGGGCGGAAAGGTCAGTGCCAAAACGCAGCTCTTTACCTTCCAGATTGGCCCCCGGCTGAGAAAGCTCGGCAAGGGCAGCATTGGGCATGCGTTCCGAAGAGATCACCACCGAGGTAGAGACCAGTGAAAACACGATCATCACGGCGCCAATGCCGACCATTAGCCGACGCCGTCCGCTGATCAGGGCGATCGCGATAAGCAGCGCTATGGGAATAAGCGTCAGTGACGCCGTTTCGATAACATTCGCCAGCGGCGTGGGGTTCTCAAGCGGCACGCTTGAGTTGGGCCCGTACCAGCCACCCCCGTTGGTACCCAACTGCTTGATCGCCACCATGGACGCCACTGGGCCTAAGGGAATCGACTGCACTTCTTCCACCTGGGGATCCAGCATCTCTACCTGGTGGGCGGCCTGATAGCTGGCCGGTACGCCCTGCCATGTGAGCAACAGTGCGACTACCGCTGCCAGTGGCAACATAACGCGCACCACGGTGCGGGTAAGGTCGTGGTAGTAGTTGCCAACGCCGTTTAACACCTTGGCAGGTTTAGCGACTAACAAAGTGCGGGCAATGGCGACCAACACTGCAAGCCCCGTGGCGGGGGTTAAGAACTGCAGCGTGACAATGGCGAAGGTTTGGCTTAAATGCGAAAGCTGCGCCTGGCCAGAGTAGTGCTGCTGGTTGGTGTTGGTAGCAAAGGACACCGCTGTATGCAGCGCCGTGTCCCATGGCATGCCGGGTATGCCGTCCGGGTTGAGTGGCAGCAGTCCCTGACACATAAACACGAGCCAGGCCAGCAGTATCAAGCCCACATGCAGCTTAAGGATGGCTAACGCGTACACTTGCCACGTCATGGCATGTTGACTGTTAACGCCTGCCAACCGGTAGATAGGCTTTTCAATCATACCAAAAAGCGTGTCCAGACGGTTCGGCTGGGCGCTAAGCGCATGGGCAATATAGATACCCAGTGGTACGCTAAGCAGCGCCACGAGGGCATAAATCGCGATCATATCGGTCATGGTGATCTCCTAAAAACGCTCGGGGCAGATGAGTGCGTAAAACAAATACGCCGCCGTGCCGGTCGCGATGATTAGCAATGCAATATTCATGGAAGTGCCTCCTTTGATTGGCACCTTGAGCTTAGAGATTGCAGGCGTAAAAATTCGATGGCGTTTATGGCGTTAACCGTCAAAAAGACGTAAAAAAAGCCCTTTTCGTCAGCTAAAAGTAGATCTGAAGCTCCCTACCCTCGACAGCTCCCCCTTAGGTAGGTGAGTATCTGCATTAACATCTCGCCGGAGTGACCTAACGACTAATGAAGATTATTATTCTCGGCGCCGGCCAGGTCGGCGGCACACTGGCTGAACACCTCGCCCGCGAGGAAAACGACATCACTGTCGTTGA